>NZ_CP125655.1:3807588-4124887 GCF_030053835.1 Cellulomonas sp. ES6
GAGCACCTCGACGACGCCGAGGCCGCCCTGCGCGAGCAGGTGCTCGACGCCGCCGACCGCCTGTACTACCGGCGGGGCATCCAGGCCGTCGGCATGGACGAGCTGCGGACCGAGGCCGGCGTGCCGCTCAAGCGGCTCTACCGCCTGTTCGGCTCCAAGGACGCGATCGTGGCGGAGGTGCTGCGCCGCCGGCACGCGATGTGGGAGGAGGGGCTGACCGGCGCGGTGCTCGCCGCGTCCGGGCCCCGTGACCGCCTGCTCGCGATCTACGACTACCTCGCCGGCTGGTTCGCCGACGGGGACTTCCACGGCTGCATCTTCATCAACTCGTTCGGCGAGCTCGGCGGGTGCTCCCCGGAGGTCGCCGCCCTCGCGCGCGAGCACAAGGCGGGGTTCCAGGCCTACGTGGCCGAGCTGGTCGACGTCGCCGGCGGTCCGCCGCAGCTCGCCGCGCAGCTCGCGATCCTCGCGGAGGGCGCGCAGACCACGGCCGCCATCTCCGGCTCGCCCGACGCGGCCGTGCAGGCGCGGGCGGCGGCGCAGACGCTCATCGACGCCGCGGGGCTGCGCGAGGGCTGAGCCCGCGCGAGGGCCGGACCCGCGTGAGGGCCGGACCCGCGCCGGGGTCGGGCCTGCCTCAGGGTCGGGCCTGCGTCAGGGTCGGGCCGCGTCAGGGTCGGGACCGCGTGCGGCGCGACCGGTCAGGCCGCGCGGCTGCCGCTCACGGCGTCCAGCCAGTCGAACACCGCGGCGACGTACGCGGCGAACGGCTCCGGTGCGGACAGGGACAGGTCGTGCACGCCGCCCGGAACCGTCACCAGCGTGACGTCCTCGCCGAGCCGCGGCGCCCGCGCCCAGATCTGCTCGACGTCCAGCACCGTGTCCTGCGCGTCGAGCAGCGGGTTGGTGCGCGAGTTGGGCCCCGACTCCGCCGCGGTGCACACCAGCACCGGCGCCTCGATCCGCAGGCCCCGCGCCAGCCGCGCCTGCCCCCGGCGCACGGCCCGCAGCCAGCCCGCCCGCACGGGGAAGCCCTCCGCGGGCTTCAGCCGGCGGTCGTACTCCCACCGGCCGCCGTTGTCGACGTGCAGGTGCCAGGAGTACGCCGACGGCCCGTCGGCCAGCACACGCATCGGGTCGACCGGGCCGAGGCTGTCGAGCACCCACGTCGAGACCACGCGGTGGAACCAGCGGGCGTGCAGGTCGAACCACGGGCTGTCGAGCACCAGGGCGTCCACCGCCGCCCGCCCGGCCGGGCCGTTCGCCCACAGCGCCGCCGTCAGGCCGCCGGTGGAGTGCGCGTGCACCGTCAGCCGGTCGTGCCCCAGCACCTCGCGGACCAGGCGGGCGGCGAGCCCGAGGTCGTCGCGGTACTCCGCGAGGTCGGTCACGTAGTGCGGCACCTGGCCGGGTCGCCACGACCGGCCGCACCGGCGCAGGTCGACCGCGTAGAACGTGTGACCCCGGCTCTCCCACTCCCGCGCGAGGTGCGTCTGGAAGAAGTAGTCGTTGAACCCGTGCACGTGCAGGACGGCGGGGCCGCCGGGCTCGGCGCCCGGCGCGGGGGTGCGCCGGACGACGGTCGCCACCAGGTCCGGGTCCGACGCCGACAGGGCGAGCGTCGTCCGCTCCCAGCCCGGACCGAGCAGGTCCGGCTCCCAGGCGGTCACGCCGTGCCCCCGCCCGCCGGCCGCGCGACGGCCGGCGCCCGCGTGCCGGCGACGCGGGCAGCGGGCAGCCGCAGGGGGAGCAGGGCCGCGAGCCCGAGCGCGAGGACGAGCACGAGACCCAGGATGCCCCAGCGCTGCGACCCCGAGACCGCGACGAAGGTCGCGAACGCCAGCGGCGCCAGGAAGCTCGCCGCGCGGCCCGTCGTCGCGTAGAGCCCGAACAGCTGCGACTCCCGGCCGGGCGGGGCGAGGCGTGTCAGCAGGGAGCGGCTCGCGGACTGCGCCGGCCCGACGAACACGCACAGCAGCAGTCCGCAGGCCCAGAACGCTGCCGGCCCCGCGTCGGCCAGCAGGAACGTCGCGACGCCCGCCACCACCAGGCCGGCGAGCGCGGCCACCACCAGCGCCCGGGGGCCGACCCGGTCGTCCAGCAGGCCCGCGAGCACGGTCGACACGCCCGCCACGACGTTCGCCGCGATCGCGAACACGACGACCTCGCTCGCGGAGAACCCGAACGTGCCCGACGCGATGACCGCCCCGAACGTGAAGACGCCCGCGAGGCCGTCGCGGTAGACGGCGCTGGCCAGCAGGAACAGCACGGTGCTGCGCGACGTGCGCCACAGGTCCCGCACGTCCGCGGCCACCCGCCGGTACGCCCCGGCCACCGCGCGCCACCGGCCCCGCAGCCCGGACGGTCCGTCCGGCCGCCGCGCGGCCGCGGGCACGGGGTCGTCCGGGACCGCGACCAGCACCGGCACCGCGAACGCGGCGAACCACACCGCGGACAGCAGCACCGCCACCCGGATGTTCGCGCCGTCCGCCGGCGTCACGCCGAACCAGCCGACCTCCGGGTCGATGAACCCCACGAAGAGCACCAGCAGCAGCACGATCCCGCCGAGGTACCCCGCGCCCCAGCCGATGCCGCTCACCCGGCCCAGCGTCGCCGGCGTCGCCACGCGGGGGAGCAGCGCGTTGTAGTGCACCGACGCCAGCTCGAACGTGAGGTTCGCCGTGGCGAGCAGCGCGATGCCGAGCACCAGGTTCGCCGTCAGGGCGTCCGGGTCCGGGCGGACGAGCGCCATCGCCGCGCACAGCACCACCGTCACGGACGTCTGCACGGCCAGCCCGCGCCGCCGCCGGCCCGAGCCGTCGGCCCGCGTCCCCGCGACGGGCGCCAGCAGGGCGATCGCCGCACCGGCCGCGGTCAGCCCCCAGCCGAGCCACGTCGAGTGCTCCGCCAGCGCGGCGTCGAGGGGCGCGCCCCCGGCCGCCGCCACCTCCGGGTCGACGAACGCGTCCGACGTGAGCCACCGCGTGAAGACGAACGTCGTGATGACCGCGTTGAACGCGGCCGACCCCCAGTCCCACAGGGCCCACGCGGCGACCGTGCGGCGGCGGGCGGGTCGCGCCGCGCCCACCGGGTCCGGGGGCGCGGCGACGGGAGGCGGTGGCGGGACGGCGTCGGCGTGCACGCACCAGGGATACCGCGGTCCGGCGTCGGGCGCGTGTCGAGGGGCGGAACGCGGCGCGACGGGACGCTGTGGCGGGGCTGGAGGCTGCGGGGCTGGGCGGCGGGTGCGGGGCGGTGGCGCGGTTGCCCGTCCCCGCGGCCGGTGCCTACGGTCCGCCATGGCCTCGGACACCCGGATCGGCATCTCCGGCTGGCGGTACGCGCCCTGGCGCGGGGTGTTCTACCCCCCGGGTCTGCCGCAGCGCCGTGAGCTGGAGTTCGCCTCCCGGCACCTGCGCAGCATCGAGGTCAACGGCTCGTTCTACGCGTTGCAGCGCCCCGAGTCGTACCTCGCGTGGCGCGCGGAGGTGCCCGAGGGCTTCGTGTTCTCGGTCAAGGGCGGCCGCTTCGTGACCCACATGAAGAAGCTCGCCGACGTCGAGGTGCCGCTCGCGAACTTCTTCGCCTCGGGGGTGCTCGCGCTCGGTCCGGCGCTCGGACCGGTGCTGTGGCAGCTGCCGCCCACGCTCGGGTTCGACGCCGGTCGGCTCGCGCGGTTCTTCGACCTGCTGCCGCGCACGACAACGGCGGCCGCCGAGCTGGCCGCGCGGCACGACGAGCGCCTCGACGACCGCGCCTGGACGACCACCGACGAGGACCGCCCGCTGCGCCACGTCCTCGAGGTGCGGCACGCGTCGTTCGAGGACCCCGCCTTCCCCGCCCTGCTGCGCGAGCACGGCATCGGCCTGGTCGTCGCGGACACCGCGGGACGCTGGCCGTACCTGGAGGACGTCACGGCGGACCTCGTCTACGTCCGGCTCCACGGCGACTCCGAGCTGTACGTGTCCGGCTACGACGACCCGGCGCTCGACCGGTGGGCCGACCGGGTACGAGCCTGGAGCGCCGGGGGAGAGCCGCCGGACGCGCACCGGCTCGGGCCACCGGCCCCCGCGGCGCCCGGAGGCCGCGACGTGTTCGTCTACTTCGACAACGACACGAAGGTCCGCGCGCCCGTCGACGCGATGGCACTGGCCCGCCGCCTGGGCGTCGACCCGCCGGCCCCGAGCTGACGCCCCGACGGCCCGCCCCGCCCCGCCCCGCCCGCCCCTGACCGACCCGACGCGCCCCGAGTGCGCGCTCCCACTGCGCGAGAGGCCACCACCCGGGGTGCGCGTGCCCGCGGCACCCCCGGCGACTGGCCTCTCGCCGGGGCGGCTCGCGCGGCAGGGGGCAGGCGCGGATGCAGTCGGGGGGCGCGGACGGGCGGTGCTGTCGGGCGGGACGGCCCGGCGGGCGGTGCTGTCGGGCGGGACGCCCCGGCGGGCGGTGCTGTCGGGCGGGACGGCCCGCTGGGTCAGCGGTCGCGGCCGCGCAGGCGGTCGAGCTCGCGGCGCTCGCGCTTGGTCGGACGGCCGGCGCCGCGCTCGCGGACGCCGGCCGCGGCCACGTGCTCCGGAGGGGGAGGCGGCGGGGTGCGGTCGACGTAGCACGCGGCGGCCGGGACGGGCCCGACGCGGCGCTCGATCACGTGGGCGACCTCGACGATCCGCTCGGGGCCGTCGCCGCGCACCCGCACCTCGTCCCCGACGCGCACCGTCGTGGCCGGCTTCGCGCGGTCCCCGTTGACGCGGACGTGCCCGGCCCGGCACGCGGCCGCGGCGAGCGCGCGGGTCTTGGTCAGCCGGACGGCCCACACCCAGCGGTCGACCCGCGTCGACGACGGCCCCGCGGGCAGCGTGGGCCGGGCGCCCCCGCCGGCCTCGGACCCACCCGGCGTCGCTCCCGTCGGAGCCTCCGACGGTGCGCCGTGTCCGGTCCTGGACCCCGCTGGAGCCTCGGAGGGTGTGCCGTGTCCGGGCATGGTTCCCGTCGCAGCCTCCGACGGCGTCCCGCGTCCGGTGCTCGCGCCGGCTCCAGCGTCCGACGGTGTCCCGCGTCCGGTGTCCGCTCCCGTCGGAGCCTCCGACGGCGCCTCGCGGACGGAGCCAGCCCCCGTGGGAGCCTCCGACGGCGCGCGCCGGTGGTGCCCGCCGACCGGACCCGCGCCCGAGGCCGGCACGGGACTCAGACCTCCGCGCGCGCGGAGGCCAGGACCTCCGCGGCGTCGTGCCCGCCGGGCTGCTCGCCCCGGGCCGCCGCGTCCTCGACGAGCCGCAGAAGCGTGGCGTTGACCGGCACCGGGACCCCGTGCAGCCGTCCGAGCAGCGCGATCTCGCCGTTCAGGTACGCCGCCTCCACCGAGCCCGCGCCGCGCACGAGGCTCTGCCACGTGGACCCGCCGCGCCGGTCGACGCCGGGCAGGTCGACCAGGGTGAACCCCTCGCGGGCGCGCGCCTCCTCGGCGGCGTCCACCGGTGCGAGGCCGGCGGCGGCCAGCACCTCGCGCGCCTCGGCGACCGCGGCGTCGGCGAGCTCGCGCGCCGGCCCGCGCACCGGGCCGCAGAGCGCCTCGACGGCGTTGCCGAGGTTGCTCAGCAGCTTCGCGTACTTCCAGGCCGCGACGTCCTCGACGACGGGCGCGCGGAACCCGGCGGCCTCGAGGTCCCGGGAGACCTCCGCCAGGTCGGCGTCGGGGACGCCCGCGGGCACGGACCCCAGCGTCAGCACCCCGGTGACCGGGGAGCCGGACGCCGACACCCGGCCCGGCTCCAGGAACGTCGCGGGCAGCCAGACGCACATGCCGGCCACGCGGGCGAACCGCCGCAGCGCGGTGCGCTCGTTGTCCACGCCGTTCTGGGCGCACACCAGCAGCAGGTCCTCGCCCGCGGTGCGGCCGCCGTCGACGGGGCGACCGGCCCATCCGGCCAGCGTGGCGTCGGTGTCCTGCGACTTCACGGCGAGCACCAGCACGTCACCGCGCCGCAGCTCGACGTCCTCCGGCCGGGACGCGACGGCGGTGCGCACGGTCCGGGCGCCCGCGGGAGTCGTCAGGTGCAGTCCGCCGGACCGCAGCGCGTCGAGGTGCGCACCCCGCGCGACGAGCACGACGTCCCCGCCGGCCTCGGCCAGCAGCCCCCCGATGGTCCCGCCGACCGCGCCGGCGCCGATGATCACGTATCGCACCCGGTCACCCTGCCACACCCGTCGGCGCGGGTCGGTGGGGGCCGGGCATACGGTGGAGGTCATGACCTCCTCCTCTCTCGTCGCCGTCACCGGCGGCTACGTCGTCCCCGTCAGCTCCGAGCCCGTCAACGGCGGCACCGTCCTGATCCGCGACGGCCGCATCGAGGCCGTCGGCGCCGACGTGGCGGTCCCCGAGGGCGCGACCGTCGTCGACGCGACCGGGCGCTGGGTGCTCCCGGGCTTCGTCGAGGCGCACGGCCACGTCGGCATCCACGAGGAGGGCGAGGGCGTCGCGGGCGACGACACCAACGAGATGACCGGACCGAACATGGCCGCGGTCCGGGCGATCGACGCGGTGAACATCGACGACGAGGGCTTCCGCGACGCGCTGGCCGGCGGCGTGACGTCCGTGGTGGTGAAGCCCGGCTCGGGCAACCCGATCGGCGGCCAGAGCGTGGCGCTGAAGTCGTGGGGCGGGCGCACCATCGACGAGCAGGTGATCTCCGCCGCGGTGAGCGTGAAGTCGGCGCTCGGCGAGAACCCGAAGCGGGTCTACGGCAACAAGAACCAGACCCCGTCGACGCGCCTGGGCACCGCGCTGGTGATCCGCGAGGCGTTCACGGCCGCGCAGCACTACCGGGCGGCGCGGGCCGCCGCCGAGGCCAAGGGCGAGCCGTTCAAGACGGACCTGGGGCTGGAGACGCTGGCCCGGGTGCTCGACGGCGAGCTGGTCTGGGACCAGCACACCCACCGCCACGACGACATCGCCACGGCGATCCGGCTGGCCGACGAGTTCGGCTACCGCCTGGTGGTCAACCACGGCACCGAGGGGCACAAGCTCGCGGACGTGCTGGCGGAGCGGGACGTGCCGGTGATCTTCGGCCCGATGTTCACGTCCCGGTCGAAGGTCGAGCTGCGGGACCGCGCCATCGCGAACCTCGCCGCGCTCGCCCGGGCGGGCGTGCGCGTCGCGATCACCACCGACCACCCCGTCGTGCCGATCAACTTCCTCGTGCACCAGGCGACGCTCGCCGTGAAGGAGGGGCTGCCGCGGCAGACCGCGCTCGAGGCGCTGACGGTGAACCCGGCCGCGTTCCTCGGGCTGGACGGCCGGGTCGGGGCGCTGGAGCCGGGGCGCGACGGCGACGTCGTCGTGTGGTCGGGCGACCCGCTCGACGTGCACGCGCGTGCGGAGCACGTCCTCATCGAGGGCCGGACGGTCTACACGTGGGACGCCGAGGCGTCGCGGGGACGGGTCGTCGAGCGGTCGGAGCGCTTCGCCGGCTGAGGCAGGCCCCCACGATCCACGGCCGACGCTCAGGGAAGGTCCAGCCCGCGTCCTGGTCCGCGGGGTGCACTCAGGGGTATCGGCGCCGCCCCGGCGCCCGCCCCGCAGGAGGTGCCCCGTGGACCACGAGACCGCGCCCCGGCCGACGCCGGCCCAGCCCCACGACCCGACGACCGCAGCCGGCCCGGGCGTCGACGGCGACCAGCCGCCGGTGCCCGGCCGCTCGCGGCGCCGGAGGACGGCCGTCGCGCTGCTCGCCTCCGGGGCGGTCGCGGCCGGGCTGGTGCTGGGCGGGACCGCGTACGCGCTCGGCCTGCCGGACGCGGCGGCGGAGCCGGGCCTGGCCGCGGCGCCCTCGACCGGGGACGGCTCCGGCACCGTCCGCCCGCAGGCCGGCGCCGGCGGCTGGGGCGGGCCGTCGACGACGCTGCCCGGCGGGGGCGGCGGCGCGGGCTCCGGCGCCGGGTCCGCGACCGGCACGCTCGACGCCACGACCGCCACGGACGCGCAGCAGAGCGGCGTCGTGCTGATCTCGACGGTGCTCGGGTACCAGTCGGCGGAGGCCGCCGGCACGGGTGTCGTGCTGACGTCCGACGGGCTCGTGGTCACGAACAACCACGTGGTCGAGGGCGCGACGCAGATCACGGTCACCGTCGCGTCGACGGGGGACACCTACACGGCCGAGGTCGTCGGGACCGACGCCACGGCGGACGTCGCCGTGCTCCAGCTCCAGGGCGCGTCGGGGCTCGCGACGGCGACGCTCGACGACGACGAGGCGGGCGTCGCGGTCGGGGACGCCGTCACGGCGGTCGGCAACGCGGAGGGTGGCGGCGTCCTGCTCGCGGCGGACGGCACGGTGACCGGGCTCGACGAGTCCATCACCACCCAGGCCGAGGGCGCGTCGTCGGGGGAGTCGCTGACCGGGCTGATCGAGGTCGACGCCGACGTGGTGTCGGGCGACTCCGGTGGCCCGCTGCTGGACGACGAGGGCGAGGTCGTGGGCATCACGACCGCCGCGTCGTCCGGCTCGGCGGACATCACCGGCTACGCCATCCCGATCCAGGACGTGCTCGACGTGGTGACGCAGGTCGTCGCGGGCCAGGACACCGACACGATCACGCTCGGCTACCCGGCGTTCCTCGGGGTGCAGCTCGCGACGACGGGCGGCGACCCGGCGGCCCTGGACGGCCTGCCCGGCTCGACGACCGGGTCGACCGCCGGTGGGGCCGCGGGTGCGACGGTCGCCGGCGTCATCGACGGGACCCCCGCCGCGCAGGCCGGGCTGACCGCCGGGGACACCATCACAGCCGTCGACGGCGTGACGGTCGCGGACGGCGACGCGCTCAGCGAGGCGCTCGCGGCGCACGCCCCCGGCGACCAGGTCACGCTGACCTGGACCACGGCGACCGGCACGACGCAGTCCGCCACGGTGACCCTCGTCGAGGGCCCGGCCGACTGACCCCGGTCCGACTCGCCCGCTCCGCCGGGGCCACCGCTACCGAGAGTCCAGGACACGCCCACGGTCCGCAACGCATCCCGGGCGTGTCCTGGACTCTCGGCGGCTGAGCACGCGCATGCGGGAGAGAACGCGCGGGTGGGAACGCGCGGGTGCGGGAGAGAACGCGCGGGTGCGGGAGAGCGCGCGCGGGTGCGGGAGAACGCGCAGGTGCGGGACAGCGCGCGGGCGCGGGCGCGGGGGCACGGACGCCGCGGGGCCGCCGTCCCGGTGTCCCAACCGGGGCGGCGGCGGCGCGGTCGTCCCCTCAGCGGACGTCGGTGTCGGGACCCTGGATCGCGGCCCTGCCGGCCTCGAGCCGCGCGACCGGCACCCGGAACGGCGAGCAGGACACGTAGTCCAGCCCGGCCGCGTCGAAGAACCGGATCGACTCCGGGTCACCGCCGTGCTCGCCGCACACCCCGACGGTGAGGTCCGGTCGGGTGGCCCGGCCCTCCTCCACCGCGATGCGCACGAGGCGCCCGACGCCCTTCGTGTCGATGGTCTCGAACGGGGAGATGGTCAGCACCCCGTTCTCGAGGTACTCGGGGAAGAACGCCCCCTCCACGTCGTCCCGGGAGAAGCCCCACGTGGTCTGCGTGAGGTCGTTGGTGCCGAACGAGAAGAACTGCGCCACCTCCGCGATCCGGTCGGCGGTGAGCGCGGCGCGGGGCAGCTCGATCATCGCCCCCACCGGCAGGTCGAGCGTGACGCCGCGGGCCTCGCCGACCTCCGCCATGATCCGCAGCGCCTCGTCGCGGACCAGGTGCAGCTCCATCACGGACCCGACCAGCGGGACCATGATCTCGGCGTGCGGGGTGCCGCCGGCCTCGAGCCGGTCGGCGGTGGCCTCGCAGACCGCCCGGATCTGCAGCGCGAACAGCCCCGGCACGACGAGCCCGAGGCGGACGCCGCGCAGGCCGAGCATCGGGTTCGCCTCGTGCATCCGGCGGACCGCCGCGAGCAGCTTCACGTCCGCCGGGTCGACCTCGCCGCGCTCCTCGGCCAGGGCGACCTTGACGGACAGCTCGGTGAGGTCGGGGAGGAACTCGTGCAGCGGCGGGTCGATCAGCCGGATCGTCGTCGGCAGCCCGTCCATCTCCTCGAGCAGCGCCGCGAAGTCCGCCCGCTGCAGCGGCAGCAGCGCGTCGAGGGCGGCCTGCCGCTCGTCGTCGTCCTCCGCGAGCACGACCCGCTCCACCAGGACGCGGCGCTCGCCGAGGAACATGTGCTCGGTGCGGCACAGCCCGATGCCCTGGGCGCCGAGCGAGCGCGCCCGGCGGGCGTCCTCGGCGGTGTCGGCGTTCGCGTGCACCCGCAGCCGGCGCGTGGTGTCGGCGTGCGTGAGGACGCGGTCGACCGCCCGCACCAGGTCGGCGGTCTGGTCGTCGTCGCCGGCCTGGGCGAGCGCGGCGTCCAGGCCGGACTCCAGGTAGGTGCTGACGGGCGACGGCACGACGGGGACCGCCCCGAGGTAGACCTCGCCCGTGGACCCGTCGATCGCGATCGTGTCGCCCTCGGAGACCACGTGGCCGCGGACGGTCATCGTGCGGGCCACCGGGTCGATCACCAGCTCGTCCGCCCCGACCACGCAGGTGCGGCCCATGCCGCGCGCGACGACGGCCGCGTGCGACGTCTTGCCGCCGCGCGCGGTCAGCACGCCGACCGCCGCGATCATGCCGCCGAGGTCGTCCGGGTTGGTCTCGCGCCGCACCAGCACGACGTCCTCGCCGTGCGCGGCCCGCTCCTGGGCCGTGGCCGAGTCGAACACGGCGTGCCCGACAGCCGCGCCGGGGGAGGCCGCCATGCCCTTGGTGAGCAGGGTGCGCTCCGCCGTCGAGTCGAACTGCGGGAACATCAGCTGCGAGAGCTGCGCGCCGCTGACCCGGGCCAGCGCCTCGTCCATCGTGATGAGGTGCTCGTCGACCAGCTGGGTGGCGATCCGGAACGCGGCCGGCGCCGTGCGCTTGCCGACGCGCGTCTGCAGCATCCAGAGCTTGCCGCGCTCCACCGTGAACTCCACGTCGCACAGGTCGCGGTAGTGGGTCTCGAGCCGCCGCATGGCCTGGCGCAGGTCGGCGTACGACTGCGGGTCGACCTCCTCCATCTCCGCGAGGCTCAGCGTGTTGCGGATGCCCGCGACGACGTCCTCGCCCTGCGCGTTGACCAGGTAGTCGCCGTAGTCGCCGGTGTGCCCGGTCGCGGGGTCGCGCGTGAACGCCACACCGGTCCCGGACGTCGGGCCGAGGTTGCCGAACACCATCGAGCACACGTTGACCGCCGTGCCCAGGTCGTCCGGGATGCGCTCGCGGCGGCGGTACAGGCGGGCGCGGTCGGTGTTCCAGGACCGCAGCACGGCGACGATCGCGAGGTCGAGCTGCTCGCGCGGGTGCTGCGGGAACTCGCGGCCGGACTCGGTGCGGACGATCTCCTTGAACGAGTCGACGAGGTGCCGCAGGTCGGTCGCGTCCAGGTCGACGTCGTCGTGCACGCCCTTGGCGGCCTTCGCCTTGTCGAGCGTGTCCGCGAACAGCTCGCCGTCGATGTCCAGCACCGTCTTGCCGAACATCTGGATGAGCCGCCGGTAGGAGTCCCACGCGAACCGCTCGTCGCCGGAGAACTCCGCGAGGCCGACGACGGACGCGTCGTTCAGCCCGACGTTGAGCACCGTCTCCATCATCCCCGGCATGGAGAACTTCGCCCCGGAGCGCACGGACACCAGCAGCGGGTCGTGGAAGTCGCCGAACCCGCGGCCCAGCGCGTCCTCCAGCCGGCGCACGGCCATCGTGACCTCGACACGCAGCTCGGCCGGCAGGTGCCCGGTGCGCATGAACGCCCGGCAGGCGTCGGTCGTGATGGTGAAGCCCGGTGGCACCGGCAGTCCCAGCCGGGTCATCTCGGCCAGGTTCGCACCCTTGCCGCCGAGCAGGTCCTTCTGGTCCTTGTCACCGTCGGAGAAGTCCTGGACATAGCTGGCCACGTGTACCTCCGCGTACGACGTCCGGGGGAGCGCCGTTGCCCCCGCCTCCGGCGAGTGTCCCTCCGCCGGTCGCTCCAGGAGAAGGGACCATCGGCCCTCGACGTGGTCACGCCGCGTGTCGTCGCGGCGCCGGCAGAGCCGGGGCCGCGAGGGGTCGGTAGACTGGCACCGGTAAGCACGTCCCTCACCGAACGGAGCGCCGGCGCGAGCCGAGCACATGGCTGAGACCACACCCGACCGCCCCGAACGGTCGCTCCCCGGCGCCGCCCGGGTGGAGCACCGGATCACCATCCCGTCCAGCGTGTCCATGGTGGAGCTGCTGGGCATGGACGACCAGGTCCTGCGCGCGGTCGAGCAGGGCTTCCGCACTGTCGACGTCCACGTGCGCGGCAACGAGGTCACGCTCGCGGGCCCGGCGGGTGACGTCGCGCTGGTGGCGCGCCTCGTGGACGAGCTCGTGGAGATGGCCGCCGGCGGCACGCCGCTGACCCCGGACGTGGTGACGCGCTCGGTCGCGATGCTCACGGCGGGCACGACGACGCGGCCGGCGGACGTGCTGACGTTCAACATCCTGTCGACCCGCGGCCGGACGATCCGGCCGAAGACGTCGGGGCAGAAGGAGTACGTCGACGCGATCGACCGCAACACGATCACGTTCGGCATCGGGCCGGCGGGCACCGGCAAGACGTACCTCGCGATGGCGAAGGCCGTGCAGGCGCTGCAGGCACGGCAGGTCAACCGCATCGTCCTGACGCGCCCGGCGGTCGAGGCGGGGGAGCGGCTCGGGTTCCTGCCGGGCACCCTCAGCGAGAAGATCGACCCGTACCTGCGGCCGCTGTACGACGCGCTGCACGACATGGTGGACCCGGACTCGATCCCGCGGCTGATGGAGGCCGGGACGATCGAGGTGGCGCCGCTGGCGTACATGCGCGGCCGGACGCTCAACGACTCCTTCATCATCCTGGACGAGGCGCAGAACACCTCGGCCGAGCAGATGAAGATGTTCCTGACCCGGCTCGGCTTCGGGTCGAAGGTCGTGGTGACCGGCGACGTGACGCAGGTCGACCTGCCGTCGGGCACGACCTCCGGCCTGCGGGTGGTCGAGTCGATCCTGGCGGACGTGGACGACGTCGCGTTCTGCCGGCTGAGCTCCTCCGACGTCGTCCGCCACCGCCTGGTCAGCGACATCATCGACGCCTACGCACGCTGGGACACGAACCGCACATGAGCATCGAGGTCAACAACGAGTCCGGCCACGAGGTCGACGAGGCGGAGTTCGCCGCGCTCGCGCGGTTCGTGCTCGACCAGATGCACGTGCACCCGCAGACGGACCTGTCGATCCTGTTCGTCGGCACGGACGTGATGACGGACCTGCACGTGAAGTGGATGGACGAGCCCGGCCCCACGGACGTGCTGTCGTTCCCGATGGACGAGCTGCGCCCGGGCCGCGCGGACGACCCGACACCGCCGGGGCTGCTCGGTGACGTCGTGCTGTGCCCCGAGGTGGCCGTCGAGCAGGCGCGCGCCGCCGGGCACTCCACGGTCGAGGAGCTGCTGCTGCTGACGACGCACGGGATCCTGCACCTGCTCGGGTACGACCACGCGGAGCCGGAGGAGGAGAAGGAGATGTTCGGCCTGCAGCGCCAGCTGCTGCTGACGTTCCTCGCCGGACGATGAGCACGGTCCCCGTCGGTCTGCTGGCGACGCTGACCGTCGCGGCCGTCCTCGTCGCCGCGGTGCTGTCCGCCGGCGAGGCCGCGGTGCTGCGCATCGGCCGCTCGGCGGTCGCGGACCTGCTCGCCTCCCGCCACCCCGCGGCGGAGCGCGTCCGGAGGCTCGCGGAGGACCGCGTGGCGGTCGCCGGCTCCGCGGGCGTGGTGCGGCTGCTGTGCGAGATGCTCGCGGCCGTCTGCCTGACGCTCGCGATCGCGGCCTCGGACCTGCAGTGGTCGCTCGAGCTGGTCATCGCGGTGCTGGCGTGCGCGTTCCTGACCGTCGTGCTCGCGCGGATCAGCCCGCGCTCGCTCGGCCACCGCCACCCGCGCCAGGTGCTGGCCTTCACGTCGCGGCTGCTGGTGGCGGTGCGCGCCGTCGCCGGGCCGCTGGTCCGCGTCGCGCCGTCCGCGGGCGCCGACCTGGACGAGGACGGCCTGCGGGAGATGGTCGAGCGCGTCGGGGACTCGCCGGCCATCGACACCGACGAGCGGGCCATGGTGCGCTCCGTGCTGGGCCTCGGGGACACGCTGACCCGCGAGGTCATGGTGCCGCGGACCGACATGGTCACGACCGGTGAGTCCACCCCGCTGCGCAAGGTCCTGTCGTTGCTGCTCCGGTCG
Source organism: Cellulomonas sp. ES6 (assembly GCF_030053835.1). Classification (NCBI taxonomy): domain Bacteria; kingdom Bacillati; phylum Actinomycetota; class Actinomycetes; order Micrococcales; family Cellulomonadaceae; genus Cellulomonas; species Cellulomonas sp. ES6. The sequence goes on from NZ_CP125655.1 coordinate 3,821,871, forward strand.
GGGTACTCCCGGGTGCCGGTCGTCGGCGAGCAGGTGGACGACCTGCGCGGCGTGCTCTACCTCAAGGACCTGGTGCGGCGGCTGCAGGACGACCCGGAGGCTGCGGAGGCCCCGGCGGTGTCCCTCGTGCGGCCCGCGGTGTTCGTGCCCGAGTCCAAGCCGGTCGACGAGCTGCTGCGCGAGCTCCAGGCGGGGGCCTCGCACCTCGCGATGGTCGTCGACGAGTACGGCGGCATCGCCGGCCTGGTGACCATCGAGGACGCGATCGAGGAGATCGTCGGCGAGCTGACCGACGAGCACGACCCGTCCGCCCCGCAGGTCGAGGACCTCGGCGGCGGCGCGTACCTCGTCCCCGCCCGCATGGCGAAGGACGACCTGGGCGAGCTGTTCGGGCTCGAGGTGGAGGACGACGACGTCGACACCGCGGGCGGGCTGCTCGCGAAGGCGCTCGGCAAGATCCCCATCCCGGGGTCGGCGGGCGAGATCCACGGCCTGCGCCTGGTCGCCCAGGGCACGGAGGGCCGCCGCAAGCGCGTCGCCCGCGTGCTGGTGTCGCGGGCGCCCGAGCCGCAGGACGACGACGCCGAGCCCGCCGGCGAGCGCACCGCCGAGCGCGCCACGCGCGAGACCCACCCCACGGACCAGTGACGGAGACCCCCGTGACCCACCGCTCCGGCTTCGCCTGCCTCGTCGGGCGCCCCAACGCCGGCAAGTCGACCCTGACCAACGCCCTCGTCGGCCAGAAGGTCGCGATCACGTCCGGGCGGCCGCAGACCACCCGGCACACCGTCCGCGGCATCGTGCACCGCCCGGACGCGCAGCTCGTGCTCGTGGACACCCCGGGGCTGCACCGCCCGCGCACGCTGCTGGGCGAGCGGCTGAACGACCTGGTGCGCGACACGCTGACCGAGGTCGACGTCGTCGGGTTCTGCCTGCCGTCGGACCAGAAGGTCGGCCCGGGCGACCGGTTCATCGCGGAGCAGCTCGCGGCGCTGGGCCGTCGCACGCCGGTGGTCGCGATCGCCACGAAGGCGGACCTGGTCGGCAAGCAGCGGCTCGCGGAGCACCTGCTGGCCGTGTCGGCGCTGGGCGACTGGGCCGACGTCGTCCCGGTGTCGGCGGAGTCGGGCTACCAGGTCGACGTGGTCGAGCAGGTGCTGATCGGCCACCTGCCCGAGGGGCCGGCGCTGTATCCGGAGGGCGAGCTGACCGACGAGCCCGAGTCCGTGATGGTCGCCGAGCTGGTGCGCGAGGCGGCGCTCGAGGGCGTGCGCGACGAGCTGCCGCACTCGCTGGCTGTCGTGGTCGAGGAGATCGTGCCGCGCGAGGTCGCCGCGGGGGAGCCGCCGCTGCTCGACGTCCGCGTGCACCTGTTCGTCGAGCGCGACAGCCAGAAGGCGATCGTCATCGGCCGCGGGGGGTCGCGGCTGCGGGAGGTCGGCACGCGGGCGCGGCGCGGCATCGAGGCGCTGCTGGGCTCGCGGGTGTACCTGGACCTGCACGTGAAGGTCGCGAAGGACTGGCAGCGCGACCCGAAGCAGCTCGGGCGGCTGGGCTTCTGAGCGGCGGCGGCCCGGCGGGCGGCGGGGAGGACGCCGCGACGGTTCCCGCGGCGGGCTCCGACGGGTCCCGGGGCGCCGGGCGCGTCGGGGATACTCGGGACGTGCGTTACCGGACCGCGGGCGGAGCCGTCGTGGGGGCGATCGTCCTCGCGGTGCTCGGCGCCCTCATGGGCCCGCAGTGGACGCCGGTCCCGATGACCGACCCGCTCACGGTGCAGGCCACCGACACCGCGATCCCCGGGGCGCCGCGGACCGGCCCGTACGAGGTGCGGTCGTCGGTGGTGGACGTCGAGCTGGACGGGGCGACCGTCGAGGCCCGCCTGCTGCTGCCCGTCGGCGCGGGGGACGAGGTGCCCGGCGTGGTGTTCGTCCACGGAGCGGGCACCGGCCGGTTCACGGACGCGTTCGTCGACCAGGCGCAGGCGCTCGCGGAGGCCGGCGTCGCGACGCTGGTGCCGGACAAGCGCCTGGACACGTACACGCTGCGGCACCGCGACTACGTGGCGATGGCCCAGGACTACCTGCGCTCCGTCGACCTGCTGCGCACCGTCCAGGGCGTCGACCCCGGCCGGGTGGGCGTCTACGCGGAGAGCGAGGGCGCGTGGATCGCGCCCGTCATGGCGGCGGAGCAGCCCGCGATCTCCTTCGTCGTGCTCGTCTCCGCCCCGGTGGTGCCACCCCGGCAGCAGGCGGCGTTCGCGGTCGACTCCTACCTGCGCAACACCGGCGTGCCGCAGCAGGTGTTCCGGGCGATCCCGCGGGCCGTCGGTATGTCGCTGCCCGGCGGCGGCCTGGACTACGCGGACTTCGACGTCGCGCCCTACCAGCGCCGCATGACGCAGCCGGTGCTGGTGGTCTACGGGACCGCGGACGCGTCGATGCCCGTGGTGCAGGGTGCCGAGCAGATCATCCGCGACGTCGCCATCGCCGGGAACACCGCGTACACCGTCCGGTACTACCGCGGGGCGGACCACGGCATCCGGGTGGACGGCGACGTCTCGCCGACGTTCCTGCGGGACCTCACCGGCTGGGTGCAGGGCCTGCCCGGGACGAGCAGCACCTGGCCGCGCGTCGCCGGCGCGCAGCCCGAGCAGCTCTACTGGGCGGCGCCCGTCCCGCAGCCGCGGTGGCTCGGCGACGGGGACGTCCTCGTGTTCCTGGTGCTCGGGGCGGTCGGGCTGGTGGTGCTCCTGCCGGTCGGCCGGTGGGCCGTCGTCGGCGTGCGCCGCGTGCGGGGTCTGCCGGCCGAGCCGGGGCGCGACCGGGTGCTCGCGCGACGGCTCGCGATGCTGTCGGCCGCGTCCGTCGGTACGGTCGTGGCGCTGGTCTGGTACCTGGTGGCGGTCGCACGGCTCGCCCTCGGGTACGAGCGCAACGGCTGGGTGGTGCAGGGCGGCTGGGTGGTCGTCCGGGTGCTCGGGCTCGCGGCGGTGCTGGCGGGGTCGGCGGTGGCCGTGCGGCTGCGGCAGCTCCGGCTCTCGGGGCAGCCGCTGGCGCGCGGGGTGGTCGGTCACGTCGTGCTCTGGGGCACGTGCGCGGCCTGCGTGGCCCTGCTGGTGGTGCTCGCGTACTGGGGGGTGTACCAGCTCGGCATCTAGGGGGTGACCGGGTGGTGGTGAAGTACCGGCAGGATGGTGTCCGACCGAACCGAGGGGAGTGCAGGTGCGGACGACGTGGGGCTCGGCCTCCGACAGGGGGCGCGTGCGGACGCTGAACGAGGACGCGCTGCTCGCGCACCCTCCGGTGTTCCTGGTCGCCGACGGCATGGGCGGGCACGAGGCCGGCGACGTCGCCAGCCGGCTGGCCGTCGAGGAGTTCGCCCGCCTCGCGGGGCTGAGCGCCGTCGACCCGGCGGACCTGCACGCCTGCTTCCGGCGCGCCGCGCAGCGCATCCGCGCGACGTTCGAGCGCCGCGAGGGCGGCACGACCGTCTCCGGCGTCGCGCTCGGCGACCACGAGGGCACCGCGCACTGGCTGGTCTTCAACGTCGGCGACTCCCGCGTGTACCGCTGGGCGGACGACGAGCTCGCCCAGCTCACCGTGGACCACTCCGTCGTCCAGGAGCTCGTGGACTCGGGCTCGCTCACGCGCGCCGCCGCGGAGCGGCACCCCGAGCGCCACGTCCTGACCCGCGCCCTCGGCACGGGCGCCGACCCGGAGCCGGACTACTGGACGCTGCCCGCGCGGCCGGGCGACCGCATGCTGGTGTGCTCCGACGGCGTGAGCGGCGAGCTCTCCCCGGAGCAGATCGCGGACGTGCTGGCCACGACCCCCGGCAGCGGTGCCGCGGCGGCCGAGCTCGTGCGCCGCGCGGTGGAGGCCGGCGGCCGCGACAACGCCACCGCGGTCGTGGTCGACGTCGAGGTCCCCGAGGACGGGACCGCCGGATGGCTTGCCTTCGGGGCCGAGGGTGCCGATAGGACATGGGACGAGACGGTCGACGGGGCCACCATCCCGCGACCCCGGAGCCACCAGGAGGACTCTCGGTGACCGTTCCCGAGTACACCCCCGGCGACTGGTACGCCGTCGTCGCGGGCGGCGTCGTGCTGCTGCTCGCGCCGAGCACCCCGCCCGAGGTCGTCCGCGACGTCTGGGCGTCCGCACCCGAGCGCGGCGGCGGGCTCGGCGCCCAGCTCGACGCGCTCGTGCGCCACGGCATCGGCGGGCTGCACCCGTTCGCCGCCGTCGACCTGACCTCCGGGGCGGTGCAGACCGCGCTGCGGGGCGACGTCGAGGTCGAGGTGGTGCGCGGCACGCGCGCCGAGGTGCTCTCCGCGCCCGACGTCGTGTCGTGGTCGGAGCGTGCCGTCGGGTCCGCCGACGAGGTGACGGTCCGCGCGACGGGCGCCGGGCGCGGCCCCGCGCTGCCGATCGTGAGCGGCGTCGTGCGCGCCTCGCGGGTGCGGGTGCGCGTGACCGAGGACGCCGCGGCCGCGGCATCCGACGCGGCACCGGTGGTCCACGCCGCGACGCCCGTCCCGGTCGCGACGGCGTCCGCGACGCAGGCGCAGGCCGGGTACCCGCGCCGCCACGTGGTCGCGCCGGGCGAGGTCGTCGAGAGCGACGCGCCCGCGACCGGGGAGCCGTCCGAGGACGAGCTCGTGGACGACGGCGGTGCCGTCCGGCCGGTGCCGGCCGCGGAGCCGGAGCCCGTGGTGGAGCCGGAGCCCGTCGCGGAGCCGGAGCCCGTCGTGCGGGCGGAGCCCGTCGCGGAGCCCGTGCCGGCCGCGGAGCCGGTCGAGGACGGACGGCGCGACGCGCTCGAGGCCGCGCCGGCGGACGAGCCCGCCGACCCCGCCGACGCGCCGCAGGACGCCGCGGACGGCACCGACGAGCCCGACGCCGAGCCGTTCGCGTGGCCGCCGGTCACCGCGACGGCCGGCGACGCGCCCCCGGCGCCCGCGCCCGCCCCGGCGCCCGCGCCGGCGACGGCGCCCGCCCCGGTGCTGCCCGGGCCGGCGTCCGCCGACGACCACGACGGCCTGACCATCCTCAGCGGCGAGCTCGCGTCGATCCGCCAGAACCTCCCGTCGTGGGCGCTGTCCCAGACCGGGGAGTGGCCGTCGGGCGCGGTGGTGCCGACGCCGGCCGCCGGTCGCGGCGTCCCGGGCGGGCAGCCCGCGGCGGCGCCCGCCCCCGGTGCGGTCGCCACATCGGCACCCGTGCCGCGGCTGGCGCTGTCGACCGGCGTGCGGGTCCCGGTGGACGGCGTCGTGCTCATCGGCCGGGCCCCGCAGGCCGACCGCGCCCCCGAGGGTGTCGAGGCCCGCCTCGTGACGGTCCCGAGCCCTGAGCACGACATCTCGCGCACCCACGCCGAGGTGCGCCTCGAGCTGGGCACCGTGCTGGTGACCGACCTGTACTCCACCAACGGGGTGACCGTGTCCTCCGGCGGGCTCCCGCCTCGCCGCATCGCCGCCGGCGAGCCGGTCGTCGTGCGCGACGGGGACGTGGTCGACCTCGGCGACGGTGTGACGTTCACCCTGGAGCCGGGTGCGTGACGCGCGGACGTGAGGCCTCGCAGCCGCCGCGCCTCCCGGGCTACACGGTGCAGCGGCTGCTGGGCGCGGGGGGATCGGCGGACGTGTTCCTGTACCAGCAGGAGCTGCCCCGCCGGCTGGTGGCGGTCAAAGTGCTGCTCGCGGGCGTGGACGACGCCGCGCGCGACGCGTTCGAGCGCGAGGCGGACCTGACGGCGCGGCTCTCGCACCACCCCTCGATCGTGACGGTGCACCAGGCGGGCCTCGCCTCCGACGGCCGGCCGTACCTCGTCATGGAGTACTGCCCGCTGCCGGGCCTCGGGCAGCGGTACCGCGCCGAGCGGTTCGAGGTCGCCGAGGTGCTGCAGCTCGGGGTGCAGCTCGCGTCGGCCGTCGAGACCGCCCACCGCGCGGGGATCCTGCACCGCGACATCAAGCCGGGCAACGTGCTGACGACGGAGTTCGGACGGCCGGTGCTCGCGGACTTCGGGATCGCGGCGACGGTGGACGCGGGCGGTCCGGCCGTCGGCATGTCGATCCCGTGGGCCGCGCCGGAGCTGCTCGCCGCGCGCCCGCACGGCGACGCCCGGTCCGACGTGTACTCGCTGGCCGCGACCCTGTTCTCGGCGCTCGCGGGCCGGTCGCCGTTCGAGCGGCCCGGCGGCAGCAACGAGGCGGCGGACCTGGTGGGGCGCATCGAGCGCGGCACCCCGGTGCCCCCCGCGCGCGACGACGTGCCCGACCGGCTGCGCACCGTGCTCGCCCGGGCGATGGCGCGCGACCCGCAGCAGCGGCACGCGCACGCGCTGGACCTCGCGCACGACCTGCGCGCCGTCGAGGCCGACCTCGGCCTGCCGCTGACGCCGCTGGACGTCGCGGACGTCCGCGCGGAGCCGGGCGCCCCCGCCGCGGCGGAGCCGGACGCGACCCGCGCGCGGCCCGTGCTGGAGGTCGCGCCCGGACCCCGCCCCGCGGTGCCGGCCGGCCCGCCGGTTGACGTGGGCTCCGGCCCGGACGCGACGCGCCTGCGCCCGGTCCTCACCGTGCCGCCGGACGCCGCCGCCCCGCGGCTCGCGCCCCCGGCCTCCCCGGCGCCGCCGTCGCCGGCCGCGGCGTCGCCCGACGGCGACGACCTGGTCGAGGTCCGCGAGGTGCACCCGGGCGTGCCGGCGCGGTCGCGCACCGGGCGCGTGCTCGCGGTCGCCGGGTCCGTGGTGGTCATCGCGGCCGCGGTCGTCGCGGTGGTGCTGCTCGCGGGCCGCCCGGACGGCGCCCCCGACCCGGGGCGGGACGACGACTTCCCGGGCCCCGCGGGCTCCGTGCAGTCGACCGTGCCGAGCCCCACCAACCTGTTCGGCACCCGCGAGGACGACGGCTCGGTGGTCTTCACCTGGACCAACCCCGACGAGCAGGACGGCGACACGTACCTCTGGGGCCGGCGCACCGCGACGGGAGAGCCGCAGCTCGCCGTCGTGGACGACACGACGGTGACGGTGCCCTCGGACGGCACGGCGGCGGAGGTGTGCATCGAGGTCTCGATCGTCCGGGCGGACCGCCGCGTCTCCACCCTCCCGGCCGAGGGGTGCGTGCCGTGAGCGTGCGCTGGAGCCGCCGTCGCGCCGCGTCGACGGCCGCCGTGGTCGCGGTGCCCGCCGTGGTGGCGACGCTCGCGCTGGTCAACCCCGGGTTCCCCCTCGCGCAGGTGGACCTCAACGACGGCGCCGTGTGGCTGACGTCGACGAGCACGCTGCAGGTCGGCCGGTACAACGCCCAGGTCGAGGAGCTCAACGCCGGCCTCGTGGCGACGAGCACGGAGTTCGACGTGCTCCAGGACGCCGGCGAGGTGCTGATCGTCGAGCCGGGCACGGTGTCCGTCGTCGACCCCGCGGGCGTCACCGCGGCGTCCCAGGTGGCGGTCCCGGCCGGCGCGCAGGTCTCGATGGCCGGCGGCACGGTCGCCGTGACCGACGCGGACGGCCAGGTGTGGGTCAGGACGTTCGAGGACCTGCCGCTGCTGCAGACCAGCGACGAGCCCGACGCCGACGTCGGCGCGGGGGGCCTGGCCGTGGCCACGACCACCGGCGCGGCGCTCGCGGTGGAGGCCGAGACCGGCGAGGTCACCCGCCTCACCCCGGTGCCCGGCGGCGCGACCCGCAGCGAGGCCGGGCCGGCGCTCGACGGGCCGGTGGACGCGCTCACGGCCGTGGGCGACGTGCCCGTGGGCCTGGACGGGGAGACGGTCCGCACGCCCGGCGGGTCGACCGACCTCGGGCTCGCGCAGGCGGTCCTCCAGCAGCCCGGACCGCCCGCGGGCGCCGCGCTCGTCGCCGGCAGCACGGGCCTGGTGGAGGTCGACCTGTCGTCGGGGTCGGTGGCGGCCGAGCACGACGCGGGCGGTTCGGGCCGGCCGGCGGCGCCGGTGCGGGTGGGGACGTGCGCGCACGCCGCGTGGCCCACGACGACCGCGAACTACCTGCTGCTGTGCGACGGGCAGGACGCCGAGGTCCGCGACCTCACCGGCGTGACGACGTCGGACCAGCTCGTGTTCCGCGTCAACCGCCAGGTGGTCGCGCTGAACGAGGTCGTCGAGGGGCGGCTGTGGCTGCCCCTGGAGGACACCGAGGTCCGCGAGCCCGAGTGGAAGGACGTCGTCCCGGAGGACGAGCCCGACGAGCAGACCGACGAGAGCGACGGCGACCGCACCACGCAGGAGCTCGTGCCGGAGTGCTCCGCGACCAGCGCTCCGCCGACGGCCGTCGACGACGAGTTCGGCGTCCGTCCCGGGCGCACCGCGATCCTGCCGGTCATCGACAACGACACGTCCTCCGACTGCGGCATCCTCGCCATCACCGACGTCGACCCGCTGCCGGCCGAGATCGGCACGCTGCAGCCGGTGTACGGCGGGCGCGCGCTGCAGATCGAGGTCCCGGCCGGCGCGTCCGGCAGCGCGACGTTCTCGTACACGGTCAGCGACGGCCGCGGCGCGACCGCGCCCTCGACGGCGCAGGTCACGGTGACCGTCCGCGACGCGTCGCTCGACGAGCCCCCCGTGCAGGTGCGCACCGGCGAGATCCGCGTCGAGCAGAACGCCTCCGCGACCTACCCCGTGCTGTCCGACTTCAGCGACCCCGACGGCGACCCCCTGACGCTGGTGGGCGCCGTGGCCGAGAGCGGCACCGCCCGGTACCGGCAGGACGGCACCCTCACGTACGTGGCCGACGGCGGGGAGCTGGGCCGCACGGTCGTCCGGCTGCTGGTCTCGGACGGGGTCTCGACCACCGAGGGCACGCTGGACGTCGACGTGCGGGCGCCCGGCTCGACCGACCTGCTGGTGGACCCGCTGCACGCGGTGACGTACGTCGACCAGGAGGTCGAGCTCGCGCCGCTCGAGGCCGTGCGGACCCGTGGCAGCGAGCCCGTGCGGCTCGCGGGGGTCGAGCAGGCGACGGGCGTCACCGTCACCCCCGACCTCGACGCGGGGACGTTCTCCTTCAGCGCGCCGACCGCGGGCACGTTCTACGTCTCGTTCACCGTCACCGCCCCGCCGCAGCAGGCCGTCGGGCTGGCGCGCATCGACGTGCGCGAGCGCCCCGACGAGCCCGAGCCGCCGGTCGCGGTGCTGGACCACGCGTACCTGCCGCAGGGCGGTCAGACGACGGTCGCCCCCCTGGCGAACGACACGGACCCGGGCGGCGGGGTCCTGCTGCTGCTGTCCGTCGACGCGCCCGAGGGGCTGCGCGTGGCCGTGCGCCAGCGGGAGCTCGTGCAGATCTCCGCCGTCGGGGCGCTCGCGGCGCCGGTCACGCTGCAGTACGTCGTGTCGAACGGCACGCAGACCGCGACCGGGCAGATCATCGTCTCGCCGGTGCCCGCGTCGGGGTCGTCGCAGCCACCCGTCGTCCCCAACGCCACCGCCGACGTGCGGACCGGCGGGGTCGTGACCGTGCCGGTGCTCGAGGGCGCGCACGACCCCGACGGCGACGAGATCAGCCTGGCGCCCGAGTTCGCCGAGCCCCTGGGGGACGGCGAGGGGCTGCTGTTCGTGGCCGGCGACGTGCTCCGGTACCAGGCTCCCGCGACGCCCATGACGGTCCACGCGACGTTCGTCGTCCGGGACTCCGACGGCAACGAGACCGCCGCGACCCTCACGGTGCGCGTCCACGAGTCCGACCCCGACACCAAGGCGCCGCCGCGCCCGAAGGCGCTCGTCGCGCGCGTGTTCGCCGGAGACACGGTGCGGATCCCCGTGCCCCTCGTCGGGATCGACCCGGACGGCGACGGCGTCACGCTGCTCGGTGTCGCGTCGGCCGGGACCAAGGGGCGCGTGGCCCGCGTCGGGGCCGACTACCTCGAGTACGAGGCGCTGCCCGGCGAGGCCGGCACGGACACGTTCACCTACGCGGTCGAGGACTGGACGGGGCAGCGGGCCGTCGCGACGGTGCGCGTCGGCATCGCCGCCCGGCCCGGCGACAGCAACCGGGTGGTGGCGCGCGACGACACCGTGACCATCCGCCCCGGGCAGCGCGTCGAGGTCCGGGTGCTCGAGAACGACACGGACGTCTCCGGCGGCACGCTGTCCCTGCAGGACGAGCTGGAGGTGCCCGCCGGGATCACGGCGTCGGTGGTCGGCAGCCGGGTCGTGGTGCAGGGCGACGCCGCGGGCGTCATGCCGATCGGCTACACCGCGCAGAACACCCGCGGGGCCCGCGCCGGGGCCGTGCTCACCGTGACGGTCGACCCCGACGCGCCGGTCCTGCCGCCGATCGCCCAGGACGTCGTCGTCCCGCCGGTCGACACGGTCGGCCGCACCTCCGTCGACGTCGACGTGCTCGCCGTCGCCCAGAACCCGAGCGGGCCGCTGGACGACCTCGAGGTGTCCGTGCCGCGCTCCGCCGCCGACGTCGCCTCGGTCGGGGCGGACGGGCTGGTCACGGTGACGCTCGCCGCCACCGCGCAGACGATCCCGTACCTGCTGACCAACCGGACCGCGCAGGACGTGCGGTCCTACGCGTTCATCTCGGTGCCGGCGCTCGGCTTCTTCCCGCCCACCGCCCGTCCGCGGGCACCCGAGCTGCGGGTGGCGAGCGGCGAGACCCTCACCATCCCGCTCAGCGAGCAGATCCAGGTCGCCCCCGGGCGCGTCGCGCAGGTGTCGGACGCGACGCAGCTCACCGCCACCCGCTCGGACGGCTCGTCGCTCTTCGTCGACGACACCACCGTGCAGTACACGCCCGCCGACGGCTACGTCGGGCCGGCGTCGATCACGGTGCCCGTCACCGACGCCACCGGGCCGGGGGACACGAGCGCGCGCACCGCCGTGATCACGCTGCCGATCACCGTGTACACGCTCGACGACTACCCGCCGGTGTTCGACCCCGCGGTCGTGGACGTCGGGCCGGGCGAGCCCGCCGCCACCGTCGACCTGCTGGCGTTCACGCGCGGCGTCGAGGGTGCGTCGGGCGCGGAGACGTACACCTACCGCCTCACCTCGGGGCAGCCGGCGGGCTTCACGGTCGGCCTGTCCGGCAGCCGGCTCACGGTCGCCGCGGACGTCGGCACGCCCAAGGGCACGCGCGCCACGCTCCAGCTCGAGCTGGGGTACGGGCGGTCGTCGTCGATGGACGTCCAGGTGGAGATCCGCACGATCGCGAGCACCCGGCGCGTCGCCGTGGTCAACAACGTGTCGCTCGGGGACGGCGTGCAGGGCCGCGAGCGCGTCGTGGACGTGCTGGCCGGCGCGTACAACCCGTTCCCGGACCAGCCGCTGCGCGTCGTCTCGGCGACCGTCGAGACCCCCGGCACCGGGACCGCCGCCGTGTCCGGGCAGAACGTGGTGCTGCGCCCGGCCGCCGACCTGGTCGGCGAGATGGTGGTGCGCGTGCGCGTGCGGGACGCCACCGGCGACCCGGCCCGCGAGGTCTCCGCCGGCATCTCGCTGCGCGTGCGCGGCAAGCCCGCGACGCCCGCAGCCCCCCGCATCGGCGAGGTGCGCGACGGCACCGTCGTCCTGTCGTGGACCGCCCCCGACTTCCGCGGCGAGCCCATCACCGGGTACCGGGTCGTCGCGAGCCCCGGCGGCACCCCGACCTCGTGCGCGAGCACCACGTGCACGATCACCGGCCTGACGAACAACGTGGAGTACACGTTCACCGTCGCCGCCGAGAACGCCGTCGGCATGTCCGACCCCAGCCCGGCGTCCGCCGTGGCGCGCCCCGACGCCGTCCCCGACACGCCGGCGCCGCCGCGCTGGACCGGCTTCGGCGACGGCGAGCTCACCGCCGTCTGGGACGCCCCGGCCAGCAACGGGTCGCCGGTGACGTCGTACACGCTGGAGATCTCGCCCGCCCCGCCGGGCGGGGCGGGCTCGGTCACGACGAGTGGGACGCGCTATACGTTCACCGGCCTGGCGAACGGCACGGAGTACACCGTCCGCGTGCGGGCGCACAACCGTGCGCCGGACCCCAGCGGATGGAGCACCTCGTCCGCGACGGAAATCCCGGCGGGGGCACCTGGCGCGCCGACATTCCCCCCGGACGCGGTGAGGTCAGATGCCTCCGAGCAGTTCACCGTCCGGTGGAATCCTGCGGATCCGAATGGTGACGCGATCCGTGAGTACGTCGTCGTGGTCTCCGGAGGGCGCAAGGCCGGCAGCTACTCGGTCACGCCCTCAGCCGCTCCGAGCTTCACGCTCACCGGGGTCGAGAACGAGACGCCGTACACGGTTCGCGTCGTCGCCAGGAACAAGGCTGGTTCGACATCGTCGGTCGAGCTGCCTGCCCAGGCGTTCGACGTCCCCGACGCACCGGGCAGGCCGGTCGGCCAACCTGGTTCCTCCAGCACGTCCAGCCCCGGTAGAGGGTCGGTGCGCTTCACCTGGAATGTGCCGCGGGGCAACGGGGACATCGTCACGTCCTACAAGGTGTTCAGCGGAGGCGCCGAAGTGGCTCAGGTCTTCGACCCGAGCTACACGGTGCAGAACATGCGGGGTGGCGACTCCGCCCAGATCAGCGTCGTCGCATGCAACCGACGCGGTTGCGGGCCTGGAAGCCCACAGTCCGAACCCGTGGTTGCCTTCACGCTGCCGGCAGCACCGACCGGTCTGTCGCTCAGCACCTCGTCGGCCTCGGGCTACGGGCGACCCACAGACGCGACCGCCGCGTGGTCTGCTCCTTCCGACACAGGCGGGCGGGCGATCGACAACTACGAGTTCTCCCTCTCGGGCTGGACCTGGCGTGCGATCGAGGGAAGTCCGACGCCGTCTACTGCTACGAGCGCAAGCTTCGCGCTGCCGAACTCGAACCTGCCCAACAACTCCCAGGTGACGCTGAGGGTCCGGGTCCACACACAAGAGGGCTGGTCCGCGTGGGCTGAGGCATTCCCGCAGATCTCGTGGGAGGAACCGCCGCAGCAGCCGGATCCGGACCCCGGCACTGACCCGGACCCCGGCACCTCCGGGTGACGCCCGCCCTGCCGATGAGACAGACGACCCCCTTCCCCCGACAGGAGACGACCCCCCGATGACCCCCGAGCAGTCCGCCTGGTTCGCCGAGACGTTCGCCTCCCTGGTCACCAACGTCTCCCGTGCGGTGCTGGGTGCCGACCGGGCCGTGCGGCTGGTGCTGACCGCGATGGTCGCCGAGGGCCACGTGCTCCTGGAGGACGCGCCCGGCACCGGCAAGACGTCGCTGGCCAAGGCCATCGCCGCGTCGGTGCAGGGCACCCACCAGCGCATCCAGTTCACGCCCGACCTGCTGCCGAGCGACGTCACGGGCGTGACGATCTGGGACCAGGGCACGCGCACCTTCCAGTTCCACCCGGGCCCGGTGTTCACCTCGGTGCTGCTGGCGGACGAGATCAACCGCGCCTCGCCGAAGACGCAGTCCGCGCTGCTCGAGGTGATGGAGGAGGGGCACGTCACGGTCGACCGGGACACGCACCCGGTGGGCCGGCCGTTCGTCGTCATCGCGACGCAGAACCCGATCGAGCAGGCCGGCACGTACCGGCTGCCGGAGGCGCAGCTCGACCGGTTCCTGGTGCGCACGTCCCTCGGCTACCCGGACCGGACGGCCACGGTCGAGATCCTGTCGGGCGCCCGGGACCGCACGCGCGCGCTCGACGCGGTGGTGACCACGGCCGGCGTCGTCGAGATGTCGGAGCTCGCCCAGACCGTGCACGTCGACGGCGCGGTGCTGGACTACGTCGCCCGCCTGCTCGAGGGGACGCGCGAGGACCCGCAGACGGCGCTCGGCGGCAGCGTGCGCGGTGGCCTCGCCCTGGTGCGGTGCGCCCGGGTGCAGGCCGCGGCGGCGGGACGGTCGTACGTGATCCCGGACGACGTGAAGGACCTGGCCGTGCCGGTGCTGGCGCACCGCCTGGTGCTCGACCCGGAGGCGGACTTCCTCGGCGCGACCGCCACGCAGGTCGTCGAGCGCGTGCTGTCCGCGACCGCACCGCCGGTGGCGCGGGCGTGAGCTGGACCGTCCGCACCCGGGCCGGGGTGACGCCGTGAGGCGCTCGCACACCCGGCTCTCGGGCGTCGGCTGGGGCGCGGGGCTGCTCGGTGCGGCCGCCGCGGTCGCGGGCGTGCTGCTCGGCTGGGTCGAGCTCGCTGCGGCAGGTGCCGTCGGTGTCGCCGCCCTGGTCGTGGCCGTCGCGATGACGTGGGGCCGCCTGCCGCACGCGGTCCGCCTCGACCTCGCCGACCGCCGGGTGCGGGTGGGGGAGCGGGCGTTCGGCGGCGTCGTCGTGACGGCGCCCGCCGGTCGCCGGACCCGGGCGGTGCGGCTCGAGCTGCAGGTCGGTCAGGGCCGTGCGGAGCTGGAGGTGCCGTCGCTCGCACCCGGCGCGGAGCACGAGGAGCTGTTCGCGGTGCCGACGGAGCGCCGGGCCGTCGTGACGGTCGGTCCCGTGCGGGCCGTGCGCGGCGACGCGCTCGGGCTGGCCGTGCGGCACGCCGTGACCACCGGCTCGGAGGAGCTGTACGTCCACCCCCGCGTCGTCATGCTGACCGGCGCGGACGCCGGCCTGCTGCGCGACCTGGAGGGTGGCTCGACCCGCGACCTGTCGGACATGGACCTGGCCTTCCACGCCCTGCGCGACTACGTGGTGGGGGACGACCGGCGCTCGATCCACTGGCGCACCACCGCGCGGCGCGGCGTCCTCACGGTCAAGCAGTACGAGGACACCCGGCGCACGCAGACCGCCGTCGCGCTCGCCACGGACCCGCGCGACTACGGCCACGCCGACGACGACGCGGAGCTCGAGCTCGCCGTCTCGGTGGTGGCCTCCCTCGGGGTGCACGTCATCGCCGAGGAGCACCCCCTGGCGGTGCTCGCCGGCCCGGGGCGCGTCCGGACCACGGCCCGGCGCCCGCTGCTCGACGACTGCTCGGCGATCGTGTGCGGTCCCGACGGCACCGCGACGGCCCTGCTCGGCCGCCGGATCGCGCGCGAGGCCGCCGACGTGACGCTCGCGTTCCTCGTCACCGGCGCCGTGGTCGCCGACGCGGACCTGCGCGCCGCGGCCCGGCACGTGCCCGAAGGCACCCGCACGCTCGTCGTCTCCTGCGACCCCGGCTCGGCCGTCCACGTCCGCACGCAGCGCGGTCTCAGCCTGGTCCGGCTGGGCGCGCTCGACGACCTTCCCCGTGCCCTGCGCCTGGCGGCGGCCGGATGAGCACGACGACCGCCCTCCCGACCGCCCCCGCGGCGACGCCCCCCGGCCCCCCGGCGGGGCCGCCGCCCGGCGGGCCGGCCCGCCGTCCCCGGGGATCCGGGCGCCCCGCGGCCGCACGTCGGCGCGGGGTGCCGCGCGGCGCGGCGGCCGTCGTCGACGTGCTCGTGCTCGCCGTCGCGACCGCCGCCGCCCTCACGCCGCTGCTGCCCGTGTACGGCGGGTCGACGCTGGTCGTCCCCGTCGTGGGCGGTGTGCTGGTGGGAGCCGCGGTCGGCGTCCTCACCGCGTGGGCCCGGTGGTCACCGCCGGTCACGGCTGCGGCGCTCGTCGCCGTCGCCGTGCTCGCGGGCGGCCCGCTGGCGACGCCCGGGCAGACGGTCGGCGGCCTGCTGCCGACGCCGGCGTCCGCGGTCGCGGTCGTGCGCGGCTCGGTGCTCGGCTGGAAGGACGTCCTCACGCTCCAGCCCCCGCTCGGCGGGTCCGGCTGGTTGCTGGTTCCCCCGTACCTGCTGGCGGTGACCGCGACCGCCGTCGGGATCCGGCTCGCCCTCGGCGCCGGCCGTGCCGCACCGGCGGCCGCGGCCCTGCCCGCCGTGTGCCTCGCCGTCGCGGTGCTGCTCGGCACCCACACCGTCGTCGCGCCGGCGGCGGTCGGCACGGCGCTCGCGGTGGTCCTCGTGGTCTGGGCCTCGTGGCGCGCGAGCCGGCTCCGCGTCCGGCGCCCCGTCGCGCTGGTGGCGCTCGTCGCCCTGGCCGCCGGGGCGGGGCTCGGCGCGGGCGCCGTCGTCGAGCAGCAGCGCGACCGCTTCGTGCTGCGCGACGAGCTCGTCCCGCCGTTCGACCCCCGCGACTACGCCAGCCCGCTGTCGGCGTTCCGCGCGTTCGTCAAGGACGACGACACCGTCGACCTGTTCACGGTGACCGGCCTGCCCGCGGGCGCCCGGGTGCGCCTCGCGACGTTCGACCGGTTCGACGGCGTGGTGTGGAACGTCGCGGGCGACGGGTCGTCGCGCGCCTCCGGGGAGTTCCGCCGGGTCGGCGAGACGGTCGGCGACGGGGCGGCCGAGGCCGCAGCGGCGGCGGCCGCGGCCGGGGTCGGCACCCGCGTGCAGGTGCGCGTGCAGGTCGACCAGCTGGACGGCGTGTGGCTGCCGACCGTCGGCGACGCGGTGTCGGTGCGCTTCGACGACCAGGAGGACCAGGCGCGGCTGCGGTTCAACGACGCCACCGGGGCGGCCGTGCTGACCGGCGGGCTCGGCACCGGCCTCACGTACACGCTGGACGCGCTCGTGCCGGCCGAGCCCGACGACGCCGCGATCGGCTCCGCCGCGGGCCGGGACCTGGACCTCCCCGAGCCGCAGGCGGTGCCCGACGCGGTGGTGGCGGCCGCCTCCGACGCCGTCCGGGATGCCGAGACGCCCGTCGAGGTCGCCCGCGCCCTGGAGCGGACGCTGTCGGAGAACGGGTTCTTCTCCCACGGCCGCACCGACCAGGGCGACTACCCGTCGCTCTCCGGGCACGGGGCCGACCGGGTGGCGACGCTGCTCGACGGCGAGCTCATGGTCGGCGACGACGAGCAGTACGCGTCCGCGATGGCGCTCATGGCCCGGGAGCTC
Source organism: Cellulomonas sp. ES6 (assembly GCF_030053835.1). Classification (NCBI taxonomy): domain Bacteria; kingdom Bacillati; phylum Actinomycetota; class Actinomycetes; order Micrococcales; family Cellulomonadaceae; genus Cellulomonas; species Cellulomonas sp. ES6. The sequence goes on from NZ_CP125655.1 coordinate 3,838,704, forward strand.
GGCCTGCCCGCACGTGTGGTCATGGGCTTCGTGCCCGGCGCCGACGAGGACGGGGACGCCGGGACGGACGAGACGCCGACGGCGGACCCCGACGAGCCGGTGGTGGTGACCGGGGCCGACGTCCACGCGTGGGTGGAGATCGCCTTCGCGGGCCACGGCTGGGTGCCGTTCGACCCTACGCCGCCGGAGAGCCAGACGCCGCAGGACGAGACCGAGACCAGCCAGGCCGACCCCGAGCCGCAGGTCGCCCAGCCCCCGCCGCCGGCACCCGAGCCGGTGGAGCCGCCGCAGGACGACACCGAGCAGCCCCAGACGCAGGACCCGGCCGACGAGTCCGGCTGGGCGCTCTGGCAGCGGATCGCGCTGGGCGTCGCCGCGGGGTCCGGCGGGCTGCTCCTGCTGCTGTCGCCGTTCCTCGTCATCGCGGCGCTGAAGGCCCGCCGTCGCCGCCGCCGCCGTCGTGACCCGGTGCCGCTGCGCCGCGTCGTCGGGGGCTGGCAGGAGGTGCTGGACCTCGCGACCGACCTGCAGCGGGACGTCGACCCGGTCGCGACCCGCCGCGAGGGCGCCCGGGCGCTCGACCGGGCGTTCACGGCGCCACCGCCGGTGCCAGCGCGTCGTGGACGTGCCGCGCCGCCCGCGCCGACCGCGGCCGGGGCCGAGGCGGGCGCCGCCGTCGTGGCGCTCGCGGAGCGGGCGGACGCCGCCGTCTTCGGGCCGGACGAGCCGTCCGTCGCCGACGCCCGCGACTACTGGGCGCAGGTCGACCGCGCGCTCGACCGCATGCGCGCCGCGACCCCGCCCCGGCAGCGCTGGCGCGGCCGGCTGACCACCCGCTCGCTGCGCCGCCGTGGCGGGCGAGCCCGACGGAGCACAGGAGCAGGACGATGAGCAGCACCTCCGGCGGCGGGGTACCCGCCGTGCACGGGGCACCACCGGCGCCGATCGGACGCCGGGTGACGGCGTCGCTGGTCGACGGCGTGCTCACCGCCCTGGTCGCCGCGCCGCTGTGGGCTGCCACGGTGCCTGCCGCCGTCGCCTCCGTCCGCCAGGAGGAGCCCGCGGCGACGCCGTCGGGAGCCCTGCTCGTCACCGGGGCGGTCCTCCTGGCGGTGTGGGGCGTCGTGCAGTGGGTGTGCCACGGCACGCGCGGGTGGACCGTGGGGCGCCGGCTGCTCGGCCTCCGGACGGTCGACGTCCGCAGCGCCCGGCCGCTCGGGATGGGGCGGGCGCTCGTCCGCTCGCTCGTGGTCGCGATCGGCGCGCTCGCGTGCGGGGTCGGGCAGCTGCTCGTGCTCCTCAGCCCGCTGTTCGACGGTACGGGCCGTCGCCGTGGCTGGCACGACCGGGTGGCCGACGCGGTCGTCGTCGACGTCCGGGGCCTGCCCGCCGCGCGGCGCATCGCCGCGTGGGAGCCCGTGCGCCGTCCCGCGACCGAGCCGGTCGTCGCGCGCGAGGTGCCGTGGGCCGGAACCGGGACCACCGACGACCCGCCCGGGGACGCGACCCCCGTCCGCCCCGGCGTCGACGACCCGCCCGGGGCCGTGCCCGCCCCGCAGCCGGACCTGCCCGCGCGCACCCGGTGGGCGGCGCTCGCGGGGGAGCGGCAGCTCGACGCGCCCGGCCTCGTCCTGCCCCCGCTCGGCAGGCCCGGCCCCGGCCCGGACCTCGACACCCGGCAGATGCCGACCGTGCCGGCGGCCGGTGCGCTGCCCGGGTGGCCGGGCACCGCGGGCGACGTCGAGCGCGCGGGGCGGCACGCCGCCCCCGGCGCGGCGGCGGCCCCGGGTCCCGCGCACGTCGAGCCGTCGGTGCCGACGCCGCCGCACCCGGACGCGCCCGCCGCGCCGGAGGAGGCGCGCACACCCCTGCCGGCCGCGCCGGTGTGGGCCGTGCCGCCGGCCCCCGCCGCCCCCGCACCGGCGCCCGCGGAGGCGGCGACGCCGGGACCCGTCGCCGCCCCCGCGCCGGAGTCCGGGGCCGCGCCTCAGCCTCGGCTCGCGCCGGAGCCCTGGCTCTCGCCCGCGCCGGAGGCCCGGGTCGCGCCTGCGCCGGAGCCCCGGCTCGCGCTCCCGCCCGAGCCCCGGGTCCCACCCGCGCCGGAGCCCCGGCTCGCGCTCCCGCCCGAGCCACCGCTCCCGCCTGTCCCGCCCCTGCCGCCCGAGCCCTTCCCCGCCACGGTGACGGCACCGGGGCCGGACGCCCCGCGCTCCTGGGCCGTCCGCCTGCCCGACGGGACGGTCGTCGGGCTGGAGGCACCCCTGCTCGTCGGTCGCAACCCCGAGCCCCAGCCGGGCGTCCGGGTGGCGCCCGTGAGCGACCCGGGCCGTTCGGTCTCCAAGACGCACCTCATGCTCGGGGCCGACGAGCACGGGGCGTGGGTGGTGGACCGCGGCTCCACCAACGGCACCCTCGTCACGCTGGCGGACGGGCAGCGCATCGTGTGCCTGCCCGACCGGCGCGTCCGGCTGACCGACGGCTCGCTCGTGGCGTTCGGCGACCTCTCGCTGTCCGTGGGGCTGCGCGCCTAGAGTGACGCATGGGCCGCGCGCGGTCTCGTGCGACGATGCAGGACGTCGAGCTGGTCGACGTCGACGGCACGAGCGCGGCCCGGGACGGCGTCGCTCCCGTGCGGCGCCACCGTCGCGCCGGGCGCCCGGGCGGCGGGCAGCCGACCGCCCGGCGGTGGGCCGTCGTCGCGATCACGGTGGCCCTCGTCGCGGGCGGTGCGGTGGGCGCGGGGCTGGCGGCGGGCGGCGACCCGGCCCGGCCCCGGACCGCGGCGGGCATGCTCCGCCCGGTGGACGACCCGCCGTGGACGCGCTGGCGCGCACCGGTGACGCGTTCGGAGGACCTGCTCGCGGCCGAGGGCGTGCTGCTCGCGGCGTCCGTGCGCGAGGGGCGCTTCCGGGTGACCGCCTGGGACGTCGTGACCGGCGGCCGCCGCTGGGACCAGGACCTCGGCCCGGCCGCCGGCACGCGGCCGCTCACGGGGTGCCTGCCCGACCCCGACGGGACGAGCGACGTCGTCGTGTGCGTGGTGGAGCCGCCCGTCGTGGCGACGGACCCCGCGCACCCCTCGACGGTGCCGTTCCCCGCACCGGACGAGCGCTGGGCGCGGGTGTCGGCGCTCGACGCGGCGACCGGCGCGGTGCGCAGCACGTTCACGCTCGTGGGGCGGCTGGCGGCGGTCGAGCGGCTGGCGGACGACGTCGTCGTGCTGAGCATCGCGCCGGACGGCCACCCGCAGGTCGCCCGCTACTCCGCCGAGGGCGGCCACCTGCGCTGGTGGTACCGCGGTGCCGAGCCGCTGCGGCTGCGCTCGGGCATCGTCTCCGGCTCGGAGCTGAGGGTGGACGACGCGTTCGTGCTGGTGCAGGGGTGGTCCGCGTCGGTGCTGGACGCCGCGGACGGCTCCGTCATCACCACCGGGACGCCGCGGTGGTACACGATCGGCGCGCTCGCGCAGGGCGTCTTCGGCACCTGGTCGAGCGGTCAGGGCGGCACGGTGCGGGACCGGAGCGGCAAGGAGCTCTTCCGGTCGTCGGCGCTCTTCCCGTCGTTCACGGCGACGGACCGCCGGCCGTCCGACGTGCTCGTGCTGGACAGCGGCGGCAGCGTCGTGGGCCGGTCCCTGCCGGACGGCGACGAGCTGTGGCGGCTCGACACGTACCGCGCGGCGCGGCTGCGCGTCGACGGCAAGCTCGTCCTCGTGGGTGTGGACGGCTACCAGGTGGTCGACGTCCGCACCGGCGACGTGCTGTGGCAGACGCCCGGCCAGACGCTCATGTGGTGGGCCCCGCTCACCGACGGGCGGCTCGTCCTGTCCGCCGGCCGGACGGGCTCCGGGGCGTCGACGATCGAGGCGCGGCGGCTGGTGGACGGGGTGCTCGAGTGGAGCCTGCCGGTGCCCGACGGCGTGCGGGCGGTGACCGAGGTCGGCGGCCACCTCGTGCTCCGGACGCGCGACGAGATCCTGCTGCTCCAGTGACGTCCGGATGCTGAGCGCTTGCGGTCCGACCGACGGGCAGGGGTACAGTGCTGACGTGCTCTCGCTCCGCACCCTCCTCCTTCGCCGCCGCGACGAGGCCCTCTAGGCCGGATCCTCGTCGCGGTGTTCGGTGCGCCGGCTGACCCGCAGCACCCGCGACGCGAAGGACCTCCGATGAGCTACCACGACAGCAACCCCCAGCAGCCGTCCGGCATGCCGGTGCACAAGTACCGCCCGTTCGCCGACCAGATCCGCGTCGAGCTGCCGGACCGGACCTGGCCCACGAAGCAGATCACGAAGGCCCCGCGCTGGTGCGCGGTCGACCTGCGCGACGGCAACCAGGCCCTGATCGAGCCGATGAACGCCGCCCGCAAGCTGGCGATGTTCGAGCTGCTCGTCGAGATGGGCTACAAGGAGATCGAGGTCGGCTTCCCGTCCGCCTCGCAGACGGACTTCGACTTCGTCCGGATGCTCATCGACGAGGGCCGCATCCCCGACGACGTCGTCATCCAGGTCCTGACGCAGTCCCGCGAGCACCTCATCGAGCGGACGTACGAGGCGATCGCCGGCGCGAAGCAGGCCATCGTGCACCTGTACAACTCCACGTCGGTCCTGCAGCGCGAGGTGGTGTTCCGGTCCGACGAGGACGGCATCGTCGACATCGCCGTCTCCGGCGCCCGGCTGTGCAAGAAGTACGAGGAGAGCGTCCCGGGCACCGAGGTGTTCTACGAGTACAGCCCGGAGTCGTACACCGGCACCGAGCTGGAGTTCGCGGCGCGCATCTGCAACGCCGTGCTGGACGTGTTCGAGCCCACCGCCGACAAGCCGGTGATCATCAACCTGCCCGCGACCGTCGAGATGGCGACGCCCAACGTCTACGCGGACTCCATCGAGTGGATGGGCCGGAACCTGCGGTACCGCGAGCACGTCGTGCTGTCGCTGCACCCGCACAACGACCGCGGCACCGCCGTCGCCGCCGCCGAGCTGGGCTACCTGGCCGGCGCGGACCGCATCGAGGGCTGCCTGTTCGGCAACGGCGAGCGCACCGGCAACGTCTGCCTGGTCACGCTCGGCATGAACCTGTTCAGCCAGGGCGTCGACCCGGAGATCGACTTCGCGGTCGGCGGCGGCATCGATCACATCCGGCGTGTCGTCGAGCACTGCAACCAGATGGCCGTCCCCGAGCGGCACCCGTACGGCGGCGACCTGGTGTTCACGGCGTTCTCCGGGTCGCACCAGGACGCGATCAAGAAGGGCCTGGACGCCCTGGAGGCCCGTGCGGCCGCCGAGGGCAAGGGCGTCGACGACGTCGTCTGGGCCGTGCCGTACCTGCCGATCGACCCGAAGGACGTCGGCCGGTCGTACGAGGCGATCATCCGCGTCAACTCGCAGTCCGGGAAGGGCGGCATCAGCTACCTGATGAAGTCCGAGCGCGACCTGGACCTGCCGCGCCGGCTGCAGATCGAGTTCTCGCAGGTCGTGCAGCGGTTCACCGACGCGAACGGCAGCGAGGTCACCGCGGACGAGCTGTGGCGGATCTTCACCGACGAGTACCTGCCCGTCGAGCCGGGGTCCGACCTCGCGCCGTGGGGCCGGTTCGCGCTGCGCGGCACCCGCACCACCAGTGGCGAGGAGGGCCCGGACACGCTCGCGGTGGACCTCGTGGACGGCGGCGTGGACCGCACCGTCGAGGCGTCCGGCAACGGGCCGATCGCGGCGTTCGTCGCGGCGCTCGGGCAGGTCGGCGTCCGCGTCCAGGTGCTCGACTACGCCGAGCACGCCCTGTCCGCCGGCGGCGACGCGACGGCCGCCGCGTACGTGGAGTGCGCGGTCGGCGACCAGACGCTCTGGGGCGTCGGCATCGACCCGTCCATCACGACCGCGTCGCTCAAGGCCATCGTGTCCGCGGTGAACCGCGCCGAGCGCGCGTCCGCCCCCGCCTGACCCGGCGCGGGCCCCACGACGGGGGCCGGCACCACCCCTGACCGGCCCCCGCGCCCGGTCCCGCCCACCGCGCCACCCGCGCGCCGGTGCGGGGCCGGGCGTCGCCGCGTCCGGTCGCATCGACTCCCCCCCGGTCGTTCGGATCCGAACGACCGGACTCGCCGGGTGTGTCGGTGCGAACGGATCCGAACGACGGACCACGGGAGCGCAGAGGACCGGGCAGTCGGGGGTGCGCGGGCGGCCGGGTGTCAGCGGTGCGCGGGCGGCCGGGTGTCAGGGGTTGCGCGGGCGGAGGGATCCGAACGACCAGGCGCGCCGGGCGTGTCGGCGCGAGGGGATCCGAACGGCCGGAGGCTCGGGGCGTGTGGGGGACCGGGGGGCGCTCCGTGCAGGGTGCGCGGGCGGGCGGCGCGGGCAGCACGCGAACGGGGGCGCGGCGGGGGACAATAGGGGCGTGAGCCTCTACCGCGACGAGGCGATCGTGCTGCGCACCCACAAGCTCGGGGAGGCGGACCGGATCGTCACCCTGCTGACCCGCACCCACGGCAAGGTGCGCGCGGTCGCGAAGGGAGTCCGGCGCACGACGTCCCGGTTCGGGTCGCGGCTCGAGCCGTTCATGCACGTCGACGCCCAGCTCAGCACGGGCCGGAGCCTCGACGTCGTCACGCAGGTCGAGACCCTCGGCGCCTACGGCCGGCCGGTCTGCGAGGACTACGCGCTGTACACCGCGGGCACCGTGATGCTGGAGACCGCCGAGCGGCTGGTCGAGGCGGAGCGGGAGCCGTCGCTGCAGCAGTACTGGCTGCTGGTCGGCGCCGTGCGGTCGCTCGCCGGGCGCGAGCACGCGCCGGGGCTCGTGCTCGACTCGTACCTGCTGCGCGCCCTCGCCATCGCCGGGTGGGCGCCGTCGTTCACCGACTGCGCGCGCTGCGGCCGGCCCGGTCCGCACCACTCGTTCGCGGTCGCTCAGGGCGGTGCCGTCTGCCTGTCCTGCCGCCCGCCGGGCGCCACCGCGCCGGCGCCGGAGACCCTCAGCCTGCTGGCCGCGCTGCTCGCCGGGGACTGGCCCGTCGCCGAGGCGTCCGCCGAGCGGCACCGCAAGGAGGGCAACGGGCTGGTGTCCGCGTACTCCCAGTTCCACCTGGAGCGCACGCTGCGCTCGCTGCCGATGGTCGAGAGGATCTGATGCCGGTCCCACCGCCGCCGCACCCCAGCGGCGCCCGCCCGCCCGTGCTGCCGAAGGAGCTCGTCCCGAAGCACGTCGCGATCGTCATGGACGGCAACGGCCGGTGGGCGAACGCGCGCGGGCTGCCCCGCACGGCCGGGCACGCCGCGGGGGAGGCGTCCCTGCTGGACGTCGTCGCCGGCGCCATCGAGATCGGCGTGACGCACGTGTCGGCCTACGCGTTCTCGACGGAGAACTGGTCGCGCTCGCCCGAGGAGGTGCGGTTCCTCATGGGCTTCAACCGGGACGTCCTGCGCCGGCGCCGCGACGTGATGAACGACTGGGGCGTGCGGGTGCGCTGGGCGGGCCGGCGGCCGCGGCTGTGGCGGTCGGTGATCTCCGAGCTCGAGGAGGCCGAGCGCCTGACCGCGGGCAACACGACCTGCACGCTGACGATGTGCGTGAACTACGGCGGCCGGGCGGAGATCGCGGACGCCGCGAAGGCGATCGCGCAGGACGTGGCCGCCGGCCGGCTGCGCGCCGACAAGGTCAGCGAGAAGACGGTCCAGCGGTACCTCGACGAGCCGGACCTGCCCGACGTCGACCTGTTCCTGCGGTCGTCGGGGGAGCAGCGCACGTCGAACTTCATGATCTGGCAGGCGGCGTACGCGGAGCTCGTGTTCCTGGACGAGCCGTGGCCGGACGTCGACCGGCGCCACCTGTGGCGGGCGATCGAGACCTACGCCCGCCGCGACCGCCGCTACGGGGGCGCGGTGGACCAGCCGGCGCAGGCCTAGCGTCCCGACCTGCGCGGACGCGGCCGGCGAACTGGGCCCCGGGTGTCGGTGGTGGGACCTAGGTTGGGCCCATGAGCGCGATGACTGTAGGCATGATCAACTTCGACACGACGGACGCGGCGTCCCTGGCGGGCTGGTGGGCTCGGCACACCGGCGGCACGGTGCAGGACGAGGCCGGAGGCGGCTTCGTGCTCGTGACCTCCGAGGGCGGGCCGACGCTGGCGTTCCAGCGCGTGGCCGACCCGACGCCGGGCAAGAACCGGCTGCACCTGGACCTGCACGTGCCCGACCGGACCGCCACGGCGCAGGAGCTCGTCGCCGACGGCGCGACCCTGGTCGCGGAGCGGACGGAGCACGGGTTCACGTGGACGGTGCTGGCCGACCCGGACGGCAACCAGTTCTGCCTGGCCCAGGAGGACGGCGCCTGACGGCGGGGCTGGGCGCGGGCGCGGCGGCGTCAGACGACGGGTGACGTCCGGTCCGCGGACGCGTCCGTCGCCGCCGGCCCGTCGGCCACGGGCCGCCGGCCGGCCCGGTGCCGGCGCAGGGCCACCACGACGACGACCGCGACGACGGCGACGACACCCGCCAGCGCCCACGGCGAGCGCGCAGCGAGTCCGACGGCTCCCCAGACGACGCCGAGCCCGACGGTGCCCCAGATCGCCGACCACGCGACGCTGCCGGGGACGGACGCGACGACGAAGCGCAGGTAGGGCATCCGCAGCAGGCCGGCACCGACGAACACGGCCGTCTGCACGCCGACCGTCACGTAGGCGAAGGTCACGGCGAGCGGGCCCCAGCGGTGCACGAGGGCGAGCCCGCGGCGCGCGGCGCGGGTCTGCACGAGCCGCTGGGCGCGGGCGCGCAGGGCGGCGCCACGGCGGGCGTCGTCCTCGGCAGCGGCCGCGGCGGCGGCGGTGGCGGTGTCAGCAGCGGTGGCGTCAGCGGCGGGCGCACCGGCCACCGCCTGGTCCGCGAGGTGCGCGGCGCCCGAGTACACGCCCCGCCCGAGCCAGTAGAACAGGTGCGAGCGCGCCATCACGATGACGAACAGCGCGGCGAACACGAACCACAGCGGGCGCCCCGCCATCCCGTACGCCGCAGCCACGTCCGTCACCCCGGGAAGTCTACGGGGGCACCCCGGGACGTTCGTCCGGCACGGAGCCCCCGGCGGCGCGTGCTACTGTCCTCGCCGAGCTTGAGCTCATCCACAGGATTGTTACCCGCCACCGTCGCGGGGCAAGACCTGGGCCGCAGAGATGCGTCCCGGGTCTTTTTTTGTGCCCGGACGCCGGTGGACGTTTCCAACGAGGGAGTCCCAGATGACGTCCGCGACGACGCGCGACAGGGCCGAGGAGATCATCGCGGCGGTCGGAGGACCGTCGAACGTCCTCAGCCTCACCCACTGCGCCACCCGGCTGCGCTTCGAGCTGCGCGACGCCTCCGTGGTCGACCAGCCGACCGTGGAGCGGATCCCCGGCGTGATGGGCGCGGTGCCGCAGTCCGGCGACCGCTACCAGGTCGTCATCGGCGGCGCGGTGCAGACCGTGTACACGCAGATCATGCACCTGCCCGAGATGGCGGGGGTCGGCGCGGCCCGGCAGTCCGACGCGGACGTGAAGGCCGCGGCCCGGTCGAAGGCGCGCGGCAAGGTCGCGTGGCTCGACGCGGTGTTCGAGTACCTGTCGGACTCGTTCCGCCCGCTGCTCGGCGTGCTGCTGGGCGCGTCCCTGATCATCGCGTTCGCCGCGGTGCTCGACGCCCTCGGCGTCGTGGACTTCCGCGCGGCGGACAAGCCGGCGACCTGGGTGTTCGTCGACGCGATGTGGCGCGCGGTGTTCTACTTCCTGCCGATCATGGTGGCGTACAACGCCGCGAAGAAGCTGCAGGTCGACCCGTGGCTGGGCGCCACCGTCATGGCCGCGGTCATGACGCCGAACTTCCTCAGCCTGACGGACGCCGCGTCGACCGTCTGCACCACCAACGCGACGCTCGGCACGACGGCCTGCGTGGCGGACGTCTTCGGGCTGCCGATGCAGCTCAACGACTACGGCGGCCAGGTGTTCGTGCCGCTCATCATGGTCGCGGTGCTCGCGCCGCTGTACCGCGGGCTGAAGCGGGTGTTCCCGGAGAACATCCAGATGGTGTTCGTGCCGTTCCTGTCGATGGTCGTCATGATCCCGGTCACGGCGTTCCTGCTCGGCCCGCTCGGCATCTGGCTCGGGTCGGGCCTCGGTGACGGCCTCGCGTGGCTGAACGGCAACGCGCCGATCGTGTTCGCCATCGTGATCCCGCTGATCTACCCGTTCCTGGTGCCGCTGGGCCTGCACTGGCCGCTGAACGCGCTGATGCTGGTCAACCTGAACACCCTCGGCTACGACTTCATCCAGGGCCCCATGGGCGCGTGGAACTTCGCCTGCTTCGGCGCCACCGCCGGCGTGCTCGTGCTCGCGGTGCGCGACAAGGACGTGCAGATGCGCCAGACGGCCACCGGCGCGCTCGCGGCGGGCCTGCTCGGCGGCATCTCCGAGCCGTCGCTCTACGGCATCCACCTGCGGTTCAAGCGGATCTACCCGCGCATGCTCGTCGGGTGCCTCGTGGGCGGCGTCATCATCGGCGTGCTCGGCGGCGTCGACACCCAGGCGTTCGCGTTCACCTCGCTGCTGACCATCCCGGTGTTCGACCCGATGCCGGTGTACGCCATCGCGGTCGCCGCGGCGTTCGCGGTCTCGATGGTGCTGGTCATCGTCTCCGACTACCGCACGCCGGAGCAGCGCGCCGAGGCCGCCGCCGCCCGGGCGCAGGCCGAGGCCGACCTCGCGCTCGAGGCCGCGGCCCCCGCCGCCGCCCCTGCTGCCACGTCGCCGTCCGCCGCGTCGCCGGCCGCCTCCCCGGCGGCGACCGTCACGGCGACCGCCACGGCCGCCGCCCCCGCCGCGGTGGCGCTGGCGACCGCCCCGACCACGGTCGTGGCGTCGCCCGTCGCCGGCGAGCTGGTGCCCCTCGCGCAGGTCGCGGACCCGGTGTTCGCCTCGCAGGCCCTCGGTGAGGGCGTCGGCGTGGTGCCGACGTCCGGCGAGGTCGTCGCCCCGGTCGCCGGGGAGCTCGTGACGGTCGCGGACACCGGGCACGCGTTCGGGATCAAGACGGCCGACGGCGTCGAGGTGCTGGTGCACGTCGGCATCGACACCGTCCGGATGGCGGGCGAGGGCTTCGCGGTCGCCGTCGCCAAGGGCCAGCACGTCGCCGTCGGCGACCGGCTCGCGACCGTGGACCTCGACGCGGTCCGCGCCGCGGGCTTCGACACCACGACGGTCGTGACGGTGCTCAACTCGCGGGCGCTGACCTCGGTGTCGCCGCGTCCGGCAGGTAGCGTCGTCCCGGGCGACGCGGTCGTCGACGTGGAGCCCTGAGCCGCACCGCACCCACGCGGTACCGGCGGACGGCGCGGCGCCCGGCCCTCGCGGGTCGGGTGCGGCGCCGTCCGCCGTCCGCGTCCGTCCCGCAGCACCACCCGCGACCCACCCCGACCGAGCCGCCCGACCCCGACCCAGGAGCGACGCCGTGGACGTCCTGCGCGTGTTCAACAACAACCTGGTGCTGGCGCGCGACGACCGCGGCGCCGAGGTGATCCTCACGGGCCGCGGCCTGGGGTTCCAGGCGAAGCCGGGCGACCACGTCGCCGACGACCGGGTCGTGCGGGTGTTCCGGCCCGACGACGGCCGCGACCCCGACCACCTGGCCGGCCTGCTGGCGGGCATCCCGCCCGAGCACGTGCAGCTCGTCGGGGACGCCCTGACGGAGATCGGGCTCGAGCGGCTCGCGGCCAAGCCGGCGCTCGTCGTCGCGATGGCCGACCACATCGGGTTCGCCCTGCGCCGCGCGGAGCAGGGCCAGGCGGTGGAGTACCCGCTGCTGGCCGAGGTGACCAACCTCTACGCCGAGGAGCACGAGCAGGCCACGGCGCTGCTCGCGGCGGTGAACGCGCGGGTCGGGACCCCGCTCCCGCCGACCGAGGCCGTGGGCCTGGCGCTGCACCTCGTCAACGCGGGGTTCGCGACCGGGGACCTGTCGTACAGCTACACGATGACCGGCCTGATCCAGCAGTTCCTCGACGTCGTGGCCGGGGCGTACGGCGTCGAGCTGGTCCCCGGCAGCGTGAGCGTCGGCCGGTTCGTCACGCACCTGCGGTACCTGTTCGTCCGGATCCACCAGCGCCGCCAGCTCGACGACCACCGCCACTCCGCGGTCGGGGACGCGATCCGCCGGACCTACCCGGAGGCGTCCGAGACCGCGGACCGCCTCGCGCGGCTGGTGGAGCTGCGGCTGCAGGCCGGGCTCACCGAGGACGAGGTGTCGTACCTCGCGCTGCACGTCGCGCGCATCGCGCAGGACGCGCGCACGCCGGACGACGCGTAGCGGCGGCTAGCAGCGCTCCGCGCCGGCGGCGGGCAGGTCGACGTCGTCCGGCAGCTCCGGGTGCGGGTCGTGGTGCGGGGCGTCGGAGCGCCGTGGGCGCAGCAGCGGGCGCGTGACCGCGACCAGCGCGTACAGGCCGATGGCGAGGAGCACGATCGTCGCGCCCGGCGGGATGTCCTCCCAGTACGTGATGGACAGCCCCACGATGCTGACGCCGACCCCGATCCCGCTGGCCACGGCCATCGTGCGGGCGAACGACCCGGCGAGCAGCTGGGCGACGGCGACGGGGACGATCATGAGCGCCGACACGAGCAGCAGCCCGACGACGCGCATCGCGATCGTGACGGTGAGCGCGGACATCGTCGCGACCACCATGTTGAGCGCGGTGACGGGCAGACCGGAGCCGCGGGCGAACTCCTCGTCGTGGCTGACGGCGAACAGCACGTGCCGCAGGCCGAGCCCGACGGCGAGCACCCCGACGGCCAGCCCCACGGTCCACCACAGGTCCCCGGTCGAGACGGTCGAGATGGACCCGAACAGGTAGGACACGAGGTTGGCGTTGGTGCCGCCCGCGAGCTTGATGAGCAGCACGCCGCCGGCGATGCCGCCGTAGAACATCAGCGCGAGCGCGAGGTCGCCGGAGGTGCGGCCGCGGGCGCGCACCCACTCGATGACGACCGAGCCGATGATCGCCGCGACGACCGCGCCCGGGACGGCGAGCGTGTCCTGCGGGACCAGCCCGGCCCACGTGCCGACCAGCCAGCCCAGGGCGACGCCGGTGAGCGCGACGTGCCCGATGCCGTCCCCCATGAGGGCGAGCCGCCGCTGGACGAGGAACGTCCCGACGACGGGCGCCGCGGCGCCGACCAGGACCGCCGCGAGCAGGGCGCGCTGCATCAGCGGGGACGACAGCATCGACCCGAGGGTCTCGAACCAGGTCACGGGAGGACCTCCATCGACAGCCCGGTCGACCCGGCCTCGGGCGGCGGGGGGTCGGCGTGCGGGTGGGTGTGCTCGTGGCCGGCGCCGGCGTGCTCGCCGCGCGCGGTCGGCGGCGGGCCGTCGTAGACCACGCGGCCGTGCCGCAGGGCGACGGCCCGGTCGATGAGGTCGGCGAACGCCCCGAGCTCGTGCAGGATGACCAGGACGGTCCCGCCCGCGCGCTGCCGCTCGCGCACCGTGGCGACGAACGTCTCCTGCGTCGGCAGGTCGATGCCGGAGGTCGGCTCGTCCAGCACCAGCAGCTCGGGGTCGCGCACCAGGGCGCGCGCGATGAGCACCCGCTGCTGCTGCCCGCCGGACATCTGGAGCACCGACCGGCGCGCGTGCCCGGTCATGCCGACCTCGTCCAGCGCGGCCAGCGCGCGGCGGCGCGCGTCGCGGGGCGGGCGGAGCCGGCGGCCGTGCACCAGGCCGGACATGACGACCTCGAGCGCGGTCGCGGGGACGCCCGCACCGACGGGCAGGCGCTGCGGCACGTAGCCGACCCGCTCCCACGGCACGCCCGCACCGAGCGGTGCCCCGAGCAGGTGGACCTCGCCGGCGGTGCGCGGGACGATGCCGAGCAGCGCCCGCACCAGCGTCGACTTGCCGGAGCCGTTCGCGCCCAGCAGGGCGACGACCTCGCCGCGCTCGACGCGCAGCCCCACGCCGGTCAGGATCGGCTGGCCCCCGAGGACCACGTCGACCCCGGTGGCCGAGACGGCGGGCACGGCCCCGGGCGGCTGCGGCGCGCCGGAGGGTCGCCGGGCGGGGTCGGCCGGGGCCGCCGGGGGGCCGGCGGGGCGGTCCGGTGCGTCGGTCATGCGCACGAGAGTGCCGTACGCAGCGTCTCCAGGTTGGTCTTCGCGACGGAGACGTAGTCCTGCGTGTCGTCCGTGAGGCCCTCGAGCGGGTCCAGCACGGCGGTCTGGACGCCCAGCTCGTCGGCGAGCGTCTCGGCGACCTTCGGGCTCGCGAGGGTCTCGAAGAAGATCGTCGTCACGCCCTCGTCGCGCACCACGTCGCCCACCTCGGCCAGGCGCGCCGGCGACGGCTCGCCCTCGGGGTCGATGCCGGAGATGCCGACCTGCTCGAGGTCGTAGCGGTCCGCGAGGTAGGAGAACGCCTCGTGCGTGGTGACGACGGTGCGGCTCTCGCAGGTCGCGAGCCCGGCCGCGTACTCGTCGTCCAGGTCCGTCATGGCCTGCGCGAACGTGCGGGCGTTCGCCTCGAACTCGTCCGCGTGGTCGGGGTCGAGCTCGCCGAGCTGCGCGGCGACGTCGTCGGCCACGGCGGGCAGCCGGCTGGGGTCCAGCCAGAAGTGCGGGTCGAGGGAGCCGTGGTCGTGCTCCTCCTCGCCGTGCTCGTCGTCCGCGTGCTCCTCGCCGTCCTCGGTGTGCTCCGCGGCGTGCAGCTCGGTGTCCTGCGCGGCGTCGACGACGTGGCCCGGCGGGTTCGCCTCGACGGCGTCGTCGACGGCGGCCTGGAACTGCGAGAGGTACACGACGAGGTCGGCGCGCCCGACCTGGTCGACCTGCGCGGGGGAGAGCTCGAGGTCGTGCGGCTCGGCCCCGGGCGGCGTCAGGGACTCGACGGAGACGAGGTCACCGCCCACCTGCTCGGCGACGTACTGCAGCGGGTAGAACGACGCGAGCACCTGGACGCCGCCGGAGTCGCCCGACCCGCCGGACCCGCCGGAACCGCCGGACGAGCAGGCGGACAGCACGAGCACCGCCGCTGCGGCCGTGGCGGCAGCGGGGGCGAGGGTCGACAGGGTGCGGCGGCGAGTGGACATGAGAGCCATTCTCGTTGTGTTGAGAACGAGTGTCAAAACACGACGTCCCGGGTGCGGGTGCCGCCCGGTAGCCTTGCTCGCGATCACCCTCCCGCGTCACCCAGGCGCGGCGACCCCCGGCACCAGGAGCACTCACCGTGGCAGCACCCTCCCGTCTCGACTCCGTCGTCTCCCTCGCCAAGCGGCGCGGCTTCGTCTTCCAGAGCGGGGAGATCTACGGCGGCTCCCGCTCCGCGTGGGACTACGGGCCGCTCGGCGTCGAGCTCAAGGAGAACATCAAGAAGCAGTGGTGGCGCACCGTCGTGCAGGGCCGCGACGACGTCGTCGGGCTCGACTCGGCCGTCATCCTGCCCCGCCAGGTGTGGGTCGCCTCCGGCCACGTCGGCGTCTTCACCGACCCGCTCACCGAGTGCCTCTCGTGCCACAAGCGGTTCCGCGAGGACCAGATGATCGAGGAGTTCGAGGAGAAGAAGGGCCGCGCCCCCGAGGGCGGCCTCGCCGAGATCGCCTGCCCGAACTGCGGCACCCGCGGCCAGTGGACCGAGCCGCGCGACTTCAACATGATGCTCAAGACCTACCTCGGCCCCGTCGAGGACGAGTCCGGCCTGCACTACCTGCGGCCCGAGACCGCCCAGGGCATCTTCGTGAACTTCGCCAACGTGCTGACCACGGCCCGCAAGAAGCCGCCGTTCGGCATCGGCCAGATCGGCAAGTCGTTCCGCAACGAGATCACCCCCGGCAACTTCATCTTCCGGACCCGCGAGTTCGAGCAGATGGAGATGGAGTTCTTCGTCGAGCCCGGCACGGACGAGACCTGGCACCAGTACTGGATCGACCAGCGCACCGACTGGTACGTCGACCTGGGCATCTCGCGCGAGAACCTGCGGCACTACGAGCACCCGGCCGAGAAGCTCTCGCACTACTCCAAGCGCACCGTCGACATCGAGTACCGCTTCGGCTTCAGCGGCTCGGACTGGGGCGAGCTCGAGGGCATCGCGAACCGCACCGACTTCGACCTGTCGACGCACTCGAAGCACTCCGGCCAGGACCTGTCGTACTTCGACCAGACCAAGGACGAGCGCTGGGTGCCGTACGTCATCGAGCCGGCCGCAGGCCTGACCCGGTCGCTCATGGCGTTCCTCGTCGAGTCGTACCACGAGGACGAGGCCCCCAACGCGAAGGGCGGCGTCGACAAGCGCACCGTGCTGCGCCTCGACCCGCGCCTGGCGCCCGTCAAGGCCGCGGTGCTGCCGCTGTCCCGCAACGAGGCGCTCTCGCCCAAGGCCCGCGACCTCGCCGCGGAGCTCCGGAGGTCCTGGAACGTCGACTTCGACGACGCCGGCGCCATCGGCCGCCGGTACCGCCGCCAGGACGAGATCGGCACGCCGTTCTGCATCACCGTGGACTTCGACACGCTCGAGGACCAGGCCGTCACGATCCGGCACCGCGACGACATGACGCAGGAGCGGGTCGCGCTGGACCAGGTGACCGGCTACCTCGCGCAGCGGCTCGTCGGGGCCTGAGCCCCGCGCGTGCACACCCACGGCCACCACGCGGGCGGTGACGTCCCCGACCTCCGGGTCGGGCGGCGGGCCCGCGTGGTGGTCGTCGTGCTGCTGGCCGTCGCCGCGGTCGCGACGCTGGCCGGCCTGGCGTGGCTGTGGCCGCGCACCGCGACCCCCGTGCTCGACACGACGCCCGAGGGCTCGTCGTACCAGGTCGTGACGGTCACGGACACCGACCTGCTCGCGGACGCGCAGACGGGTCCGGCGCTGCTGGCCGAGACGGCGGCGGGGGAGACCGTCACCGTGCAGGTCGCCCCGGAGTACCTCGACGTCGTGAGCGCGGGGGACCGCATCCGCGTCCTCGCGCTGCCGCAGGTGACCGGAGCGGCGCCGTACGTGTTCGTCGACCTGGTGCGCGGCCCGCCGATGGCCCTGCTCGCCGGGGTGCTGGTGGTGCTGGTGCTGGCCGTCGCGCGACTGCGGGGCGTCGGTGCGCTGCTGGGCCTCGCCGTGTCCGTGGCCGGGGTGCTCGGGTTCACCGTCCCGGCGCTGCTGGCCGGGAAGCCGGCGCTGCCGGTCGCGCTCGTCACCGCCGCGGCGCTGCTGTACGTGCTGCTGTACCTCGCGCACGGGGTCTCGGTCCGCACGTCCGTCGCGTTGCTCGGGACGCTCGGCGGGCTGCTCGCGACCGGGCTGCTCGCCACCTGGGCCACCGGGGCGACCCACCTCACGGGGCTGAGCGGCGAGCACGCGCTCGACCTGCTGTCGCTCGCCCCCGACGCGAGCCTGCGCGGCATCCTGCTGTGCGGGATCGTGCTGGCCGGCCTCGGCGTGCTCAACGACGTGACGATCACGCAGGCGTCCGCGGTGTGGGAGCTGCGCGCGGTCTCGCCCGCGGCGACCCGGCGCGAGCTGTTCGCCGGCGGGATGCGGATCGGCCGCGACCACATCGCGTCCACCGTCTACACGGTGGCGTTCGCGTACCTCGGGGCGGCGCTGCCGCTCGTGCTGCTGGTCGCGATGTCCGACCGCACGTTGCTCGACTCGCTGACGTCCGGGGAGATCGCGGAGGAGGTCGTCCGGACGATGGTCGGGTCGATCGGGCTGGTCCTCGCGATCCCCCTGACGACGGCCGTGGCGGCGGCCCTGGTGCCGGGCCCCGCGCCCGCACCGGCCCCGACCGTGCAGACCCCGCCCGCGCAGACCCCGTCCGCTCAGACCTCGTCCGCGCCGGCCTCGACCGCGCCGGTCTCGACCGCGCCCGACGGAACCGGACCCGCTCTGCCCTGACCGGACCCGCGTCCCCGGGTGTCCCCGCTCGAGGTTGCAGCAGATGTGGGGTTCCGCGGCCGGAAACCCACATCTGCTGCACCCTCGACGAGCTCGAGCGGGCTCGGGCTCGGGCTCGGGCGGGCGCCGTCAGCCCGGGTGGCCGGGGGCGTCGACCTCGGCGACCGCGTGGACGTGGGCGTGCGCGTGGCCGTCGGGGGCCGCGTGCCGGGCCGGCGCCGCGCCGGAGCGCGTGACGACCAGCGCCGCGATCGCGGTCGTCAGCGGGATCGCCAGCACGAGGCCGATGGACCCGACCATCGTGCGGACGATCTCCTCCGCGAACTCCCCGCTGGTCAGCGTCGGCCCGAGCGGCAGCTGGTACAGCTCGAGCAGCAGCAGCACGGGCAGCGCGGCGCCGGTGTAGGCGAACGCGATCGTGTAGACGGTCGACGCGATGTGGTCCCGGCCGATCCGCATCCCGCCGCGGAACAGCTCCGCCCGGGTGGCCGCCGGGGACGCCGCGCGCAGCTCCCACACCGCGGACGCCTGCGTGATCGTCACGTCGTTGAGCACGCCGAGACCCGCCAGCACGAGCCCGCACAGGAACAGCCCGCGCAGGGACGTCGCGCCGCTGTCGCCCAGCAGCTGCGCGAGCCGGTAGGAGTCCTCGGTGCTGACGCCCGACAGCCGCGCCCACTCCGCCCCGAGCACCCCGAGCACCGTCGTGGCCGCGAGCCCCGCCAGCGTGCCGAGCAGCGCGGCGGACGTGCGCAGCGACAGCCCGTGGGCGAGGTACAGGACCACCACCATGATGAGCGTCGACGCGCTCAGCGCCACGACCACCGGGTTCTCGCCCCGGACGAGCGCCGGCAGCACGTACCCGCCGATGACGCCGAACGCGATCAGCAGCCCGATCAGGGCGCGCAGCCCGCGGCTGCGCGCGACGAGGATGATCGCCAGGGCGAACACGAGCGCGATCGTCACGAGAGGCAGCGTGCGGTCGTAGTCGTGCCACGCCCAGACCTCCGGGTCGGAGCCCGACGCGGGGTAGTGCTCGACGAGGATGCGCGTCCCCGCGGGCACGTCGTCGGCGGTGGTCGACGCCGTCGCCCACACCTCGACGTCCCGCCCGCGCTCCGGGCCGCTGGTCACGGTCGCGGACACCCGCAGGCAGGGGACCTCGGCGGGGATCGTCCCGTCCGGCTGCCGGTCCTCGACGGTGCCCTCGCACTGCTCGACCGACGTCCCCGTGACGGTCGCGGTGGGGTAGTCGAGGTCGACGGCGCTGATCGTGCGGTCGCTGTCGATCTCGCCGTGCGGCCAGGTCAGGGCCACGCCGACGCCGGCGGCGAGCACGAGCGGCAGCAGGATCGCGGCGATCAGACGACGGGTGCGCAGCGCGGTGGGGGTCGGCACGGAGGCGATTCTGCCGGGTCCGCCCCGCGCGCACCCGGCATGCGCCCCGCACGGCCCCGCGCACCCACCCGAGTCACCGGCCCCGCGCACCCGCCGGCGGTACCGCCCGCGCCCCCGCACGGCCCCGCGCACCCGCCCGGCCCGCCGCCCCGCGCGCCCGCGCCGGGCGCTGGGGGACAATTGACGCATGACCGCTGTCCCCGCCGCCCCGGCCGCGCCCGCGACCGACCGCACCGTGCTGCCCCCGCTGCGCATCGGGCCGCTGTCCGTCGACACCCCCGTGGTGCTCGCCCCGATGGCCGGCGTGACGAACGCGGCGTTCCGGCGGCTGTGCCGGGAGTCGGGCGCCGGGCTGTACGTCGCGGAGATGGTGACGTCACGCGCGCTGGTCGAGCGGGGTGAGGAGTCGATGCGGATCATCTCGCACGCCCCGGACGAGCGGCCGCGCTCCGTGCAGGTGTACGGCGTGGACCCGGCGACCGTCGGTGCGGCGGTGCACCTGATCGCGTCGGAGGACCGCGCCGACCACGTCGACCTGAACTTCGGGTGCCCGGTGCCGAAGGTCACGCGGCGCGGCGGCGGCTCGGCCCTGCCGTGGAAGCGCGAGCTGTTCGAGTCGATCCTGCGCGCCGCCGTCGACGCGGCGCGCCCCTACGGCGTCCCGGTGACCGTGAAGATGCGCAAGGGCATCGACGAGGACCACCTGACGTACCTGGAGGCCGGCCTGGTCGCCCAGGACCTGGGGGTCGCGGCGGTTGCGCTGCACGCACGGACGGCCGAGCAGTACTACTCCGGCACGGCCGACTGGGAGGCGATCGCCCGCCTCAAGGAGACCGTGACCGACATCCCGGTGCTCGGCAACGGGGACATCTGGTCCGCCGAGGACGCGCTGGAGATGGTGCGGCGGACGGGGTGCGACGGCGTGGTCGTCGGGCGCGGCTGCCAGGGTCGGCCGTGGCTGTTCGCGGACCTCGCGGCGGCGTTCGCCGGGTCCCCGGAACGCATCCGGCCGGGCGCCCGCTACGTGGCGCAGGTCATCCGGCGGCACGCCGAGCTCATGGTCGAGCACTTCGGCGACGAGGGGAAGGCGCTGCGCGAGCTCCGCAAGCACATGGCCTGGTACTGGAAGGGCTACGTGGTCGGCGGGGAGCAGCGGGCGGCGCTCGGGCTCGTGTCGTCCCTCGCGGAGCTCGACGACCGGCTGGCGGCCCTCGACCTGGACCAGCCGTACCCGGGCGAGGCCGCCGAGGGCCAGCGCGGCCGGGCCGGCACCCCGAAGCGCCCGCACCTGCCGGACGGCTGGCTCGACTCCCGCGAGCTGTCCGAGGACTTCCGCCAGGCCCTGCACGAGGCCGAGCTCAGCGTCTCCGGCGGCTGACCCGCCCGCGACCCGAGCCCCGCGCGCCCGCGCCCGCCCGCGCGCTGTCGAGTGCACCGAGAGGCCAGGACACGCCCGGATCCGCGCGCGATCAGTCGGCGTGTCCTGGACTCTCGGCGGCCTGCACGTGGGTACGCGGGGCGCGTGCCGGCCGCGCGCTGCGGCCGCGGTGGCCTCTCGACCCGGACCGCGGTCCGGGTCGAGAGGCCAGGACACGCCCGGTATGCGCGCGATCGATCGGCGTGTCCTGGACTCTCGGTGGGTCTGCGCGCGGGGACGAGCACGCGGGTGGGTGCGCGAGCATGCGGGCAGCGCGTGGGCGCGAGCGCGTGGGCGGGCAGCGCGCGGGCGCGCGAGAACGCGTCAGCGGGCGCGGAGCCAGACGGTCGTGTCCGCGGGCAGCTCCGGGCCGACCGGGGCGTCGCCCGGCAGGCCCGAGGCGAGCAGCACCTCGGCGCCGTCCGGCAGGGGCACCGGGGCCGGGCCGAGGTTCGCGACGACGAGCACGTCGCCGTTGCGGACCGCGATCACGTGGTCCTGGCCGTCGTACGCCGGCTCCCACGCCGCCCCGCCGGTCCCGAGTCCCTCCGCGCGACGCAGCCGCAGCGCCGCCCGGTAGAGCTCGAGCGTGGAGCCCGGGACGCCGTCCTGGGCGTCCGCCGCGTACGCCGCCCACGACGCCGGCTGCGGCAGCCAGGTGTCGCCGCTGGCCGAGTACCCGAAGCCGGGCTCGTGCGCGGCCCACGGCAGCGGCACGCGGCAGCCGTCCCGGCCGAGCTCGGCGCCGCCCGTCCGGACGTACGCCGGGTCCTGCCGCAGTGCGTCGTCGAGCGCGGTGTGCTCGGGCAGGCCGAGCTCCTCGCCCTGGTACAGGTAGGCCGAGCCGGGCAGCCCGAGCAGCAGCAGGGTCGCGGCCCGGCCGCGCCGCAGGCCGAGCTCCTCGTCCGGCTGCTGGTCCGCGGCGCCGATCCCGTTGGGCCGCGAGGTGGGGTCCGGCAGGCCGAGGCGGGAGTGGTGCCGCACGACGTCGTGGTTGGACAGCACCCACGTGGTGGGGGCGCCGACCGAGTCGTTCACCGCGTAGGACGCCGCGATCACCCGTCGCAGCGCCGGCGCGTCCCAGCCCGTCGCGAGGAACGCGAAGTTGAACGCCTGGTGCATCTCGTCGGGCCGCACGTACCGGGCCAGGCGGGACAGCGGCTCGACCCAGGCCTCGGCGACGAGCATCCGGTCGCCGTCGTACTCGTCGAGGACCCGCCGCCAGGCCCGGTAGATCTCGTGCACGCCGTCCTGGTCGAACATGGGGCCCTGGTTGCCGGAGCCGCTGACGGCGTCGGCGGCGTCGCCGTCGTCGCTGCCCTCGATCATCGACACGTGCCCGTCCCAGTCGGGCAGGCCGTCGGCCTTGACCATGCCGTGCGCGACGTCGACGCGGAACCCGTCGACGCCGCGGTCCAGCCAGAACCGCAGCACGTCCTCGAACTCTGCGCGGACCTCGGGGTTCGTCCAGTCCAGGTCCGGCTGCTTGGAGTCGAACAGGTGCAGGTACCACTGGCCGTCGTCGACGCCGTGCCGCTCGGGGGTGAGCCGGGTCCAGGCGGGGCCGCCGAAGATGGAGTCCCAGTTGTTCGGCGGCAGCGAGCCGTCGGCGCCGCGCCCGTCGCGGAACAGGTAGCGCGCGCGCTCGGGCGACCCGGGGGGCGTGCGCAGCGCCTCGGCGAACCAGGCGTGCTCGTCGGAGGTGTGGTTCGGCACCAGGTCGACGACGACGCGCAGCCCGAGGTCGTGCGCGCGGTCGAGCAGCGCGTCGAAGTCGGCGAGCGTGCCGAACAGCGGGTCGACGTCCCGGTAGTCGGCGACGTCGTAGCCGGCGTCCGCCTGCGGGGAGCGGTAGAACGGCGACAGCCACACCGCGTCGACGCCGAGGGCGGCCAGGTGGTCGAGGCGCGCGGTGATGCCGGGCAGGTCGCCGATGCCGTCGCCGTTCCCGTCGGCGAACGAGCGGGGGTACACCTGGTAGATCACGGCGTCGCGCCACCAGGGGCCGTCGGCGGCGTCGGGGTGGTGGACCACGGCGGGGGCGGTCAGGGCCTGGGGGAGGACAGCGGTCACGGCGGGGCCTTCGGGGTCGCGGGCGGGTGCGGGAACGGGGTGCGGGGACGGGGTGCGGGTCGGTGCGGGCGCGCCGGCCGCGCGGCGGGGCGGTCGGGTCGGACGGTCAGGCGCTCGCGCCGGGCTCGCGCGGCGCGGCACCGGTGGATCCCCGGACGATGAGCTCGGGGTGGATGAGCAGCTCGGCCCGCGGGGCGGGCGTGCCGGCGATCTCGCTCATGAGCGCCTGGACGGCGGCCTGGGCCATGGTCTGCACCGGCTGGCGCACGGTCGTGAGCGGCGGGTCGGTGAACCCGATGAGGGGGGAGTCGTCGTAGCCGACCACCGACACGTCCCCGGGGACGTCCAGACCCCGGGACCGCGCGGCGCGGATGGCGCCCAGGGCCATGAGGTCCGAGCCGCAGATGATCGCGGTGTGCCCGGAGTCGAGCAGCTCGTGCGCGGCCTGGACGCCGCCCTCGACGGTGAACAGCGTGGCGACGACGTGGCCGGCGGGGTCGTCGACGCCGAGCCGGTCGCGCAGCAGCTCGGCGAACCGCGCGTGCTTGCGTCGCGCCGGGACGAACCGGGTGGGTCCGGTGGCCAGGCCGATGGAGCGGTGCCCGAGCGCGAGCAGGTGGGTGAAGGCCTGCTCGACGGCCACCGCGTCGTCGGTGGCGACGGCGGGGGCGTCCACGTCGGCGGCGCGCCCGTTGACCAGCACGATGGGCAGGCCGCGGCCCCGCAGCGCGTGGTAGCGCTCGGTCGAGGCCGTGGTGTCCGCGTGCAGGCCGGAGACGAACACGATGCCGGCCACGTCGTGGTCCAGGAGGATCTCGACGTAGTGGTCCTCGGTGGTGCCGCCCGGTGACTGCGTGCAGAGCAGGGGCGTGTACCCGCGCCGCGTGAGCATCGACTCGACGGCCTGCGCCATGGCCGGGAACACCGGGTTGGACAGCTCGGGGACGACCAGGCCGACGAGGCCGCTGGACCGGGTCCGCAGCTTCTCGGGCCGCTCGTAGCCGAGGACGTCGAGGGCGGCCAGGACCGCCTCCCGCGCCTGCGTCGAGACCCCGGACTTCCCGTTGAGGACGCGCGAGACCGTCGCGGTGGAGACCCCCGCCTGGTCGGCGAGGTCCGTCAGGCGGGTGCGCACGGTGGCGAGCGTAAGGGACACCGGGCCTCCTCGTCCTGGGTCGTTCACGTGCAGGGCTGAGCCCGGGCCGGCGCCGTCCTCGGAGCGGGCGGTCGTCACTGTACGCACGTTCTGAAACTTGCTGCAAGGCCTTGCGGAGCGACTCGGATCAGCGTTAGCGTCCAGCCCCGTCAAGCCGTGGCCGGCACAGCTGCCCGCCCGGCAACCTTCCTGCGATACGGAGACGACGATGCGACGGAGCATCCCCGTGCTGGCGACCGCCCTGGGCCTGTCCCTGGTGCTCGCCGGCTGCTCGGGCGGCGGCGACGAGCCCGCCAGCGGCGACGAGTCCACCCAGCCGGCCGAGTCCGCCGGCACCCTCACGGTCTGGGTCGACGACACCCGGTCCGGTCCGGTCAAGGAGGTCGCGCAGACCTTCGAGGCCGACACCGGCGTGACCGTGAAGTTCGTCCAGAAGGACTTCGGCGACATCCGCGACGACTTCATCTCGCAGGTGCCGACCGGCCAGGGCCCGGACATCATCGTCGGCGCCCACGACTGGCTCGGGAAGCTCGTGCAGAACGGCGTCGTCGCCCCGATCGAGCTGGGGGACAAGGCCGGTGACTTCCTCGACGTCGCCATCGACGCGATGAGCTACGAGGGCACGCTGTACGGCCTGCCGTACTCGGTGGAGAACATCGGCCTGGTGCGCAACAACGCGCTGGTGAGCGAGCCGACGCCGGACACGTTCGACGCCCTGGTCGAGCAGGCCAAGGCCGTCGGCACGGAGCACTCGGTCCTCATCCAGCAGGACGAGACCACCGGCGACCCGTACCACCTGTACCCGCTGCAGACCTCGTTCGGCGCTCCCGTGTTCGCCACGGACGACTCCGGCGCGTACGACGGCTCGCAGCTCGCGATGGACACCGAGCAGGGCCGGGCGTTCGCGGCGTACGTCGGCAAGCTCGGCGCCGAGGGCGTGCTCAAGACGACGGTCTCCGGCGACATCGCCAAGGAGGCGTTCCTGGCCGGCCAGGCGCCGTACATGATCACCGGCCCGTGGAACGTCGGCGACTTCGTGGACGCCGGCATGGACGTGTCCATCGAGCCGATCCCGTCGGCCGGCGGCCAGGAGTCGCAGCCGTTCGTCGGCGTGCAGGGCTTCTTCATCTCGGCCAAGAGCGAGAACGCGCTGCTCGCCAACGAGTTCGTCGTGAACTACCTCGGCACGCAGGACGTCCAGCTCGCGCTGTACGAGGCCGGCGGCCGCGCCCCGGCGCTCAGCGCGGCGGTCGACACGATCGCCGACGACCCGGTGGTCGCGGGCTTCGCCGAGGTCGGCAAGAACGGCGTGCCGATGCCGTCCATCCCGGCGATGGACTCCGTCTGGTCCGACTGGGGCGCCACGCAGGTGGCGATCGTCAACCAGCAGGGCGACCCGGGCGAGCTGTGGACGCAGATGTGCGCGTCCATCGCCTCCAAGATCGCCGCGGCCTGACCGGCCCCGCCGGGCGGGCGGTCCGCCGCCCGCCCGGCACCCCCTCGTCGGACCCCCTCAGCGTGGAGAGAGCATGAGCCGCACGACGACGCCCCCCGCGGCGTCCCCCCGTTCCCGGACGACCCGCGGACCGTCCCACGGCCCCGCCGGCCCGGACGGGCCCCGGGGCCCGCGGACCTGGATCGGCGCCCAGACGTTCTCGGCCGGCTTCGTGGTCAAGCTCGTGCTCGTGGGCCTGGTCGACGCGCTGGGCGTCTACGGCGTCCTCGCGTCGGCCGCCCAGCAGCAGTGGGGCGTCCTGGCGTTCCTGGTCGCGGCGCTGCTCGTCGTCAACCTCGTCTACTTCTCGCGGCGCGCCGTCCCCGGCAAGTACCTGGTGCCCGGCCTGGTGTTCCTGCTCGTCTACCAGGTGTTCGTCGTGGCGTACACGGGCTGGACGGCGTTCACGAACTACGGCGACGGCCACAACTCGACCCGCGAGGACGCCGTCGAGGCGATCCTCGTGCAGGACGAGGCCCGCGTCCCGGACTCGCCCACCTACGCCCTGTCCGTCGTCACGCGCGGCGACGAGCTGGCCTTCGCGGTCGTCGACCCCGAGGGGGACCCGCTGGTCGGCGCGGCCGAGCAGCCGCTCGAGCCGGCCGAGGGCGCCGACGTCGAGGGCGGCCGGGTGGTCGCGCTCGACGGCTACGACGTGCTCGACTTCGCGCAGGTCGTGGCGCGGCAGTCCGACGTCTTCGCCATGCGGGTGCCGCTGTCGGACGACCCGAACGACGGCAGCCTGCGCACCACCGACGGGTCGGCCGGCTACGTGTACGCCTCCACGATGGTCTACGACGAGGCCGCCGGGACGATCACGGACACGACGACCGGCACCGTGTACACGGCCGACGAGACCGAGGGGTCCTTCGTCGCGGACGACGGCACCGCGCTGGGCACCGGCTGGCGGGTGTTCGTCGGGCTCGACAACTTCACCCGCGTGCTGGGCGACGCCTCGCTGCGCGGCCCGTTCGTCGGCGTTCTGCTGTGGACGTTCGGGTTCGCGATCGGCTCGGTCGTCCTGACCTTCGGCCTCGGGCTGTTCCTCGCCATCACCCTCAACGACTGGCGGGTGCGGGGGCGGACGGTCTACCGGTCGCTGCTGATCCTGCCGTACGCGTTCCCGGCGTTCCTGTCCGCCCTGGTGTGGCGCGGCATGCTCAACCGGGACTTCGGGTTCGTGAACCAGACGCTGCTCGGCGGCGCGGAGATCCCGTGGCTGACGGACCCGGTGCTGGCCAAGGTCGCGGTGCTGACCGTCAACCTGTGGCTCGGCTTCCCGTACATGTTCCTCATCTGCACCGGGGCGCTGCAGTCCATCCCGCAGGAGGTCTACGAGGCCGGCCGGCTCGACGGCGCGAAGCCGTGGCGGATGTTCCGGTCGCTGACGATGCCGCTGCTGCTGGTGTCCACCGCGCCGCTGCTCATCTCGAGCTTCGCCTTCAACTTCAACAACTTCAACGTCGTCTACCTGACCACCGAGGGCGGGCCGCAGGACCTGTCCGCGCCGGTGGACGTCGGGGCGAGCGACATCCTCATCACCTTCGTCTACAAGATCGCGTTCGGCGGCGTGAACCGGCAGTACGGCCTGGCCTGCGCGATCTCGATCCTCATCTTCCTGATCGTCGCGACCATCTCCGCGATCAGCTTCCGCAAGACCCGCGCGCTCGAGGAGCTGGGCTGACATGGCCACCGACCAGACCACCGCCGTCCGCGGCTCCCGCGGCTCCCGCACCGCCCCCGACGCGCCCCGGCGCCTGTCCCCGCGCCGCTGGTGGCGCGAGGTCGGCTGGCGGCACGTCGTCGCCCTCGTGGCGCTCGTGTTCGCGATCCTCCCGATCCTCTACATCGTCTCGTCGTCGCTGAACCCCAGCGGGTCGCTCACCGGGTCGAACCGGCTGTTCGGCACGGTGGCGGCCGACAACTACGTCGACCTGTTCACCGACCCCGTCCACCCGTACGCGAAGTGGTTCGTCAACACCCTCGTCATCGCGGGCGTCACGGCGGTCGGCACCGTGTTCCTCGGGGCGTGCGCGGCGTACGCGTTCTCGCGGTTCCGGTTCCGGGGGCGCCGCGGCGGGCTGCTGTCGCTGCTGCTGATCCAGATGTTCCCGCAGCTGCTGGCGTACGTGGCGATCTTCCTGCTCATGGTCATGCTGCGGGACCTGTTCCCCGCCATCGGCCTGGGCAGCCGGCTCGGCCTGATCCTCGTCTACCTGGGCGGGGCGCTCGGGGTGAACACGTACCTCATGTACGGGTTCTTCAACACGGTCCCGCGCGAGCTGGACGAGGCCGCGACCCTGGACGGCGCGAGCCACGCGCAGACGTTCTTCACGATCATCCTGCGGCTCGTCGCGCCGATCCTCGCGGTGGTCGGCCTGCTGTCGTTCGTCGGCACGTTCTCCGACTTCCTCATCGCGTCGATCGTGCTCGTCGACCCGGACAAGCAGACGCTGGCGGTCGGCCTCTACCAGTACGTCAGCCAGCGGTTCTCGGAGTACTGGGGCGTGTTCGCCGCGGGGGCCGTGCTGGCCGCCGTGCCCGTGATCCTGCTGTTCCAGTTCCTCCAGCGCTACATCGTGTCCGGCCTCACCGCCGGCTCCGTGAAGGGATGAGCATGGCCACCACGACCACCGTCCCGTCGCCCGCCCGGCGCCGCGACGCCCGCCCGGCGGGCCACCTGCTGGACGTCCCGCACCACGACGGCAGCGAGCTGTTCGCCCCGCAGGAGGTCCCGGCGCTGGGCGACGTCGTCCCGGTGCGGCTGCGGGTGCCCGCCGGCACGCCCGAGCGCGGCGTGTGGGTGCGCACCGTCCGGGACGCCGAGCCGCACATCGTGCCCGCGCGCCTCGACCGCGAGGAGGGCGGCGAGCGCTGGTACGTCGCCGAGGTGCCGGTGCACAACCCGGTGACGTCCTACCGCTGGCTGCTCGACGAGCCCGGGGGCTACCGCTGGCTGACCGGGCGGGGGGCGTTCGACCGGGACGTCACCGACGCGGGCGACTTCCGGCTGACCGTGCACCCCGGCGCGCCCGCGTGGGTGTCGGACGCGGTGGTCTACCAGATCTTCCCGGACCGGTTCGCGCGGTCCGGGACCGAGCGGGCGCTGCCCGACTGGGCCGTGCCCGCGGCGTGGGACGAGGAGCCGGTCGGGCGCGGCCCGGTCACGCCGGTGCAGCTCTACGGCGGCGACCTGCTGGGCGTCGAGCAGCGCCTCGACCACCTGCAGCGGCTCGGCGTCGACACCGTGTACCTGACGCCCGTGTTCCCGTCCCGGTCGAACCACCGGTACGACGCGTCGACGTTCGGGCACGTGGACCCGCTGCTGGGCGGCGACGAGGCGCTGGCCTCGCTGAGCAGGGCGCTGCACGGCCGCGGGATGCGGCTGGTCGGCGACCTCACGACGAACCACACCGGCGACGCCCACGAGTGGTTCCGGCGGGCCTGCGCCGACCCCGGGGCCCCGGAGCGGGAGTTCTACTACTGGGACGACTCGGAGCGCGGGTACGCGGCCTGGCTCGACGTGCCGTCGCTGCCCAAGCTGTCCTACCGGTCGCGCGAGCTGGCCCGCCGCCTGGTGGACGGCCCGGACTCCGTGATCGCCCGGTGGCTGGCCGAGCCGTACGCCCTGGACGGCTGGCGCATCGACGTCGCGAACATGACCGGCCGGTTCGGCGGGGACGACTTCGCGCACGCCGTCGCCCGGGCCGTGCGCGCCACGATGGCGGCCGCCAACCCCGACGCGGTGCTGGTCAGCGAGCACTTCCACGACGCCGGCGGCGACCTCACCGGTGCCGGCTGGCACGCGAACATGAACTACGGGGCGTTCACCAAGCCGGTGTGGACGTGGCTGGTGGACCCGGCCACCACGCTCGACTTCCTCGGCATCCCGACGACGATCCCGCGCCGCACCGGGCCGTCCGCGGTCGCCACGATGCGGGAGTTCGACTCCACCGTGCCGTGGCGGGTGACGCGCTCGCAGTGGAACATGCTCGGCTCGCACGACACGCCGCGGCTGCGGACGGTGGTCGGCAGCCGCGAGCTGGTCGAGGTCGCCGCGGGGCTGCTGTTCACCTACCCCGGGACCCCGGCGCTGTTCGCG
Source organism: Cellulomonas sp. ES6 (assembly GCF_030053835.1). Taxonomy (NCBI): domain Bacteria; kingdom Bacillati; phylum Actinomycetota; class Actinomycetes; order Micrococcales; family Cellulomonadaceae; genus Cellulomonas; species Cellulomonas sp. ES6. The sequence goes on from NZ_CP125655.1 coordinate 3,868,232, forward strand.
GGCGACGAGGGCGGGCTGACCGGCTGGAACGGCGAGAACGCCCGCGTGCCCATGCCCTGGGACGCCATCGAGGGCCGCGACCCCGGCCGTGGTCCCCGGTGGGACGCCGCGACGTTCGACGTCTACCGGCGCCTCATCGCCCTGCGCCGGTCCAGTCGCGCGCTGCGCGAGGGCGGCCTGCGCTGGGCCGTCGTCGAGGACGACGCCGTCGCGTACCTGCGGGAGACCGCGGACGAGCGGGTGCTGGTGCTCGCGGCGCGTGCGCCCTGGCGCGGGGCGACCCTGCCCGGGCGTCTCGCGTCCGGCGCGGAGAACCTCTACGGCGGCGCCGACCTGCGCGTCGACGCCGACGGGCTGCACCTGCCCGGCGACGGTCCCGGCGTGCAGGTCTGGCGGCTGGCGTGACCCCGGACCCGGGCGCCGGCCCCGTCGTCACGCCCGAGCGGCTGGTCGACGACCTGCGGGCGCTCGGGGTCCGGCCCGGGGGCGTGCTGCTGGCGCACGTCAGCCTGTCCTCGCTCGGGCGGGTGGTCGGGGGCGCCGAGGCGGTGGCGCTCGCGCTCGAGACCGCGCTCGGACCGGACGGCACGCTCGTGGTGCCGACCCAGAGCTGGCAGCTCTGCGACCCGGCGTACCTGGCGGACCCGGGCGTGCCGCGCGCCGCCTGGGAGGCGGTCCGTGCGGCGCTGCCGCCGTACGACCCGCGGACCACGCCGAGCCGGTCGATGGGTGCCGTCGCGGAGGCGGTGCGCACCCGGCCCGGCACGCTGCGGTCCGGGCACCCGCACCGGTCGTTCGCCGCGCGCGGGCCGCTGGCCGCCGAGGTCGTCGCGCGCCACGACCTGGACGACCCGGTCGGGGAGGGGTCGCCGCTGCAGGCCGTCCACCGGCGCGACGGCCAGGTGCTGCTGCTCGGGGTGGACCACGACAAGAACACCTCGCTGCACCTCGCCGAGGCGCGCTCCGGCACGGCGAGCGCCCGCGTCCCGAACGCGGCCCCGCTGCTCGAGCGGGGCCGCCGGGTGTGGGTGCCGTTCACCGAGCCCGTGGTGGACGACAGCGACTTCGTCGCGGCCGGCCGGGACTTCGCGGCGGCCGGGGGCGAGCGCACCGGTGCCGTCGGCCGGGCCACGGCGCGGCTCATGGACCAGCGGGCGCTCGTCGCCCACGCGGCCGCCTGGTTCGCGCGCACCCGGCCGGCGCGTGCGGGCGGGGCCGACGGCGTGGGACCGGGTGCCGGGCGAGGCTGACCCGCCCGCCGGGACACCGCCCGCCCGGCGTGCCGCCTGCCCGCGCCGCCGCCCGCGCGGGGCGCCGCCCGCCCGGGGCCCGGCCTCTCGCGGCCGCTCGATAGGCTGGGCCCGTGACCCCTGACCAGCCCGACGGCTACGTGGACGCCGACCGGGAGCGGTGGGTCGCGGAGGCGCCCAAGTCGCGGTCCCGGACGCCGTTCGAGCGCGACCGCGCCCGCCTGGTGCACTCCTCGGCGCTGCGCCGGCTCGGCGCGAAGACGCAGGTCCTCGGCCCCTCGACCGACGACTTCGTGCGGACCCGCCTGACGCACACCCTGGAGGTCGCGCAGGTCGGGCGCGAGATCGGCAAGACGCTCGGGTGCGACCCGGACGTCGTCGACACCGCGTGCCTCGCGCACGACCTCGGGCACCCGCCGTTCGGGCACAACGGCGAGCGGGCGCTCGCGCACCTGGCGCGCGACATCGGCGGGTTCGAGGGCAACGCCCAGACGCTGCGGCTGCTGACCCGGCTCGAGCCGAAGGTCGTGGCGGACGGCGTCGCGGTGGGGCTCAACCTCACGCGCGCGAGCCTCGACGCCTCGGTGAAGTACCCGTGGGGCCTGGGGGAGGGCCCGCTGTCGGCGACCGGCCGCCCCACGCACAAGTTCGGCGTCTACGCGGACGACCTGCCGGTGTTCACGTGGCTGCGCGACGGCGCACCCGAGCAGCGCAAGTGCCTCGAGGCGCAGGTCATGGACCTCGCGGACGACATCTCCTACTCCGTGCACGACGTCGAGGACGCCGTGGTCGGCGGGCGGTTCGACCTCGCGGTGCTCACCGTCCCGGACGAGCGCGCCCGCGTCGCCGAGTCCGTCCGCACCTGGTACGGCGACGCGATCGACGCCGCCGGCCTGGAGGCCGCGATGGACCGGCTGGTCGCCGCCGACCTGTGGCGCCCCGGGTTCGACGGCTCCCGCGGCGCGCTCGCGGCGCTCAAGGACACCACGAGCCAGCTCATCGGGCGCTTCGCGCGCGCCGCCCAGCTCGCGACGCGGGAGGTCTACGGGCCGGGCCCGCTGACCCGCTACGCCGCGGACCTCATCGTCCCCGACACGACGACGGCCGAGATCCTGGTGCTCAAGGGCCTCGCCGTGACCTACGTGATGGCGCCGCGCGAGCTCGAGCCGCTGTACCAGCGGCAGCGGGAGATCCTCGCGGACCTGGTGCACGTGCTGTCCGAGCGCGCGCCGCTCGCGCTCGAGCCCCCGTTCGCCGCGGACTGGAAGGCGGCCCCCGACGACGCCGCCCGGCTCCGCGTCGTCGTCGACCAGGTCGCCTCGCTCACCGACGTGTCCGCCGCGGCCTGGCACGCGCGCCTCGCGCCGCCCCCGCGGTACTGACGCGGCGGACGCAACCTCCGGGGCCCGTCGTGCGTGTACCTGGTGTGACAGCGACGACGACCCTCCCCGACGAGGGCAGCGGGGCGCCGGACCCGGTGACCCTGGTGCTGCCCGTGGTGCGGGCCGGCGCCGGGGAGCGCGGAGAGCGCGACGCGGAGTTCGCGGCGTTCATGGCCGACGCCGCGCCGGCGCTCGCCCGGACCGCGTGGCTCCTGTGCGGCGACGCGCACCAGGCGGACGAGCTCGTGCAGCAGGCGCTCGTGCGCACCTACCTGGCGTGGGGCCGGGCGCGGGAGCGCGACCCGCTGGCCTACGCGCGGCGCGTGCTGGCGAACCTCCGGATCGACGGGTGGCGGCGCCGGCGGCGCGAGGTGCTCGTGGAGCCGGGCGACCTGCCGCACGGGGCGGTGCCGGGCAGCGACGAGCGGCTGACCGAGCGGGACCGGCTGGTCCGGGCGCTCGCGACGCTGAGCACCCGGCAGCGCCGCGTCGTCGTCCTTAGGCACCTGGAGGGGCTGTCCGAGTCCGAGGTGGCCGACGACCTGGGCGTGTCCGTCGGCACCGTGAAGTCCACGGCCTCCCGGGCGCTCGCGCGGCTGCGCGTGACCCTGGGCGAGGCCGGCCCCACCGACGTGAGGAGCGCGCGATGACCACCGACGAGGAGTTCGCCCGCGAGCTGCGCGAGCGCGCGCTGGCCGCCGCGCCCCCGTCCGACGTCGACCTGGACGCGGTGATCCCGCGGGCCCGGCGGCGCCGCGCCCGCGGCCGGGCCGCCGGTGCGGGGGCGCTCGCGCTGGTCGCGGTGACGGGCGTGGTCGCGGCGCAGGCGTGGGCCGGGGGGCCGGGAGGCGGTGCCTCCGAGGTCGGCCCCGCGGGCACCGGCTCGCTCGGCCGCACCGCGACGGTGGCGCCGACGGACGGCGCGTCGCTCGAGGCGGAGGCCGAGGCGGCACGCCTGGCCGCCGAGGCCGCGGCGCGGGAGGCGGCGTCCGGTCCGGCCGCCACCGACGCGGCCGGCACGGACGGGGCCGGGACGATCGAGCCCGGGTCCGGCACCGCGCAGGGGGCGGCGCCGTACTGGTACGTGCTCATGGAGAGCCCGGCGGCGGACGGCGGCACCGAGCGCACCGAGACGTGGCGCAGCCGCGAGCTGCCCGGACTGATCGTGTGGGACGGCGACCTGACCGCGCCGGCCGCGATGGGGCCGACGAACGTGGTCGGGCGGTTCCGGATCGACGGCGTCTGGGTCGACATGCTGCGCGACCCGGCGCTGCTGCCGACGGACGCCGGTGCGCTCGGGCAGGTGCTGCGGGACTCCGTCGAGCCTGACCGCGGGGGAGCGGGCAGCGACGACGACAAGGTGTTCGGCATGGTCCAGGACCTGCTGCGCGACGGCGGCATCCTGCCCACGGACCTGCTCCGGGCGGCGGTCGGGGTGGCCGGCGGCCTGCCCGGCGCGACGGTGGCGGACGGCACGGACGACCGCGGCCGCCCGGGCACGGTCGTCGAGTACCGGCCGTCGACGGGGGGCACCGAGCGGCTGGTGGTCGACCCCGCCACCGGCCTCCCGCTCCAGGTCGGCGACGCGGTGTACCTCGAGCAGCACCCGGCCGAGGACACGCCGGTGGAGCCGACGCTGGAGATGGCCGGGTGCGGGAGCTGGGAGACCTGCTGACGCGGCCGTACCGCGGCGAGGCACGGCACCGCGGGTGAATCGCCGGGCGTCACCCGTCCGCGGCGGTCGCGTGATCCTCACGGGTGAGGCCGCCCGCCCGATCAGGGAGGGTGAGCCCGAGAGGGGCCCGCGCCGCGGGCCGCAGGGGGAGGGCCGAGCCTCTGGAGCCGCACCGTGACTGCTGAGACCCGGGCCGCTGCCCCGACGTCCCCGTCCTCCCCGCCCGACCCGTCCCCGGGCCGCCGCGCGCTCGCCGGCCGCCGGCTGCCGCTCGCCACGCAGATCATCGGCGTGGCCGCCGTCGCCGTCGTGTTCTCGCTGGCGGTCGGCGGCTTCGCCGTGACGCAGATGTCGCAGGTGCGCACGATGACCAGCGCGATGTCGACGGCGGACGCGACCGTCAACGGCGCGCTGTCGCGGTTCCAGGCCGCCCTGTGGAACGTCCGCATGCTCACCGGCATGGTCGCGACGTACCCGGCGGGGTCGAAGGACGGCGAGATCCAGAAGATCGAGGACGGGTACGGCGCGGTCGAGGCGGCGGCGGACGACCTGGAGCAGGCGTACCGGACCTCCTTCGGGACCGTGCCCGCCGGCTGGGACGAGTACACCACCGCGTGGGTCGAGTACCGGCAGATGCTCGAGACCGAGCTGATGCCGCTGGCCGAGGCGGACGACCACGCCGGGTTCGCCGAGCTGCGCGACGGCGGTGCCGGGGCCAAGGGCACGGCGCTCGTCGAGAGCGTCTCGACCGTGCAGGACGAGATCGCGGCGACGATCGCGAGCGAGGCCGACGACGTGGCGGCCCGGACCGCGCAGGCCATCCTCGTGACGTGGATCGGGCTGGGTGTCGGCGCCGTGGCGGCGATCGCGGTGGCGGTGCTGATCGCCCGGCGGATCCGCGCGGCTGCCGCGGCGGTGCGCACCTCGCTGGTGGCCATGGCGGACGGCGACCTGACGGTGCCCGCGGACGTGTCGTCGCAGGACGAGATCGGCGACATGGCGCGCGCGCTCGGCGAGGCGCAGGTCGCGCTGCGGGCGACGGTCGGCGGGGTGCGCGACTCGGCGCAAGCGGTCGCCGCGGCGGCGGAGGAGCTCTCGGCGGCGTCCAGCCAGGTCTCCGCGGGCGCCGACGAGACGTCCGCTCAGGCGGGTGGTGGTGGCGGCTGCCGCGGAGCAGGTGTCGCGCAACGTGCAGACGGTCGCGGCGGGTGCCGAGCAGATGGGGGCGAGCATCCGGGAGATCGCGCAGAACGCGTCGCAGGCGGCGAAGGTCGCGGGTCAGGCGACGTCGGCGGCGGCCACGACGAACGAGCAGGTCGCGCGCCTGGGGTCCTCGTCGCAGGAGATCGGGAACGTGGTGAAGGTGATCACGTCGATCGCGGAGCAGACGAACCTGCTGGCGCTGAACGCGACGATCGAGGCGGCGCGCGCCGGTGAGGCGGGCAAGGGCTTCGCGGTGGTGGCCGGCGAGGTGAAGGAGCTGGCGCAGGAGACCGCGAAGGCGACGGAGGACATCGCGCGCCGGGTGGAGGCGATCCAGGGCGACACCACGGGTGCGGTGGCGGCGATCGGGGAGATCTCGCAGATCATCGCGTCGATCAACGACTACCAGCTGACGATCGCCTCGGCCGTGGAGGAGCAGACCGCCACGACCAACGAGATGTCCCGCTCCGTGGCCGAGGCCGCGACGGGCTCGGGGAGATCGCCACGAACATCACCGGCGTCGCCTCCGCCGCCGCGTCGCAGTCCGACGTGCTGGGGCAGGTCGGTGTCTCGGTGGTGGAGCTCGCGCAGCTCTCCGCCGACCTCGAGGCCCGGGTGTCGCGCTTCCGGTACTGAGCGCCGGGCACGAGCCGCCGTCGGCCCGCTGGGGACGACGGCGGCTCGCCCGCTGCGGGGACCTAGGATCGTCCCCGTGGCGGGACGCATCCGGCGGGAGGACGTGCAGAGCGTCCGCGAGCGCGCCCGGATCGAGGACGTCGTCGGCGAGCACGTCGCGCTGAAGTCCGCCGGCGTCGGCTCGATGAAGGGCCTGTGCCCGTTCCACGACGAGAAGTCCCCGTCGTTCCACGTCCGCCCGCAGGTGGGGCTGTACCACTGCTTCGGGTGCGGCGAGGGCGGCGACGTCATCGACTTCATCCAGAAGATCGACGGGCTGCCGTTCACCGAGGCCGTCGAGTACCTGGCCGGCCGGGTCGGCGTGCAGCTCCGGTACGAGGAGGGCGGCGGACCGCGCCCGGGCCACGAGCCCGGCAAGCGGCAGCGGCTGCTGGAGGCGCACCGCGTCGCCGCGGAGTACTACGCCGAGCAGCTCCTCACGCCCGGCGCGGCGACCGCCCGGGCGTTCCTCGCCGAGCGCGGGTTCGACCGCGCGGCGGCGGAGCAGTTCGGCGTCGGCTACGCCCCCAGGGCTGGGACTCCCTGCTGCGGCACCTGCGCGGCAAGGGGTTCACCGAGGCCGAGCTCACCGCGACGGGCCTCATGAGCCAGGGCAACCGCGGGCTCTACGACCGGTTCCGCGGGCGGCTGGTGTGGCCGATCCGGGAGGTCACGGGCGACGTCGTCGGGTTCGGCGCGCGCCGGCTGTTCGACGAGGACCAGGGCCCGAAGTACCTCAACACCCCGGAGACGGCGCTCTACAAGAAGTCCCAGGTGCTCTACGGCATCGACCTGGCCAAGCGCGAGATCGCGAAGAACAAGCAGGTCGTCGTCGTCGAGGGCTACACCGACGTCATGGCCATGCACCTGTCCGGCGTCGGGACCGCGGTCGCGACCTGCGGCACCGCGTTCGGGTCCGACCACGCGCGCGTCGTGCGGCGGCTCATGGGTCATGGGTGCGGGCGGGACGGGCAGCGGCATCCAGCTCGCGTCGGGGGAGTCCGTCGGCGGCGAGGTGGTGTTCACGTTCGACGGCGACTCCGCGGGCCAGAAGGCCGCGATGCGCGCGTTCGGGGAGGACCAGGCGTTCAGCGCGCAGACGTTCGTGGCGGTGGCCGACGGCGGCATGGACCCGTGCGAGCTCCGGCAGGCGCAGGGACCGGACGCGGTGCGTGCGCTCGTGCGGTCCCGGCAGCCGCTGTTCCAGTTCGTCATCCGCACGACGCTCGAGGGGTTCGACCTGCACACCGCCGAGGGCCGGGTGGCCGCGCTGCGCGCCGCGGCGCCGATCCCGGGCGGCATCCGCGACACCGCGCTGCGGCCCGAGTACACCCGGATGCTCGCGGGCTGGCTCGGCATGGACGTGGAGACGGTGCAGCGGGCCGTGCAGCAGGCGTCCCGGGGCGGGGGCGGGGTGCGGGTCGCGAGGCCCCGCGGTCCGGTGGCTACAGCGAGCGCACGGGGAGCGCGTGCCCGCCGGGCGCGTCGCCGCCGGGCGGGCGTCGGGCGGCGGGGGCGGGCCGGCCGGCGGCGGTTCCCGCGCGGCGGGCGACCGCTGGCAGCGCCGCGACGGCGGCGGGCGCGGTGACGGCCGGCCCGGCGGCGGACGCTGGGACGGGCGCGACGGGCGCCGCGACGGCCGGTCGCAGGACCGCCGCTGGGACGAGCCCCCGCCCGAGGCGTACGACCCCGGGCACGAGCCGCCGCACGACGCCGGCGCCGCGGCTCCGACCGGGCCGGGCGGCGAGGGCACGGCGCTGCCCGCGCCCCGCATGACGATGCCCGACCCGCGGGACCCGGTCGCCGCGACGGAGCGCCGCGCGCTCGAGGCCGTCCTCCAGATGCCCGACCTCGTGCCGCCGGAGTTCGACGACCTGCCGCCCGAGGCGTTCACCGCTCCCGCCTACCGGGCCGTGCACGCCGCGGTGCGGGCGGCCGGCGGCGCCGCCGGGGCACGCACGCGGGTCGGTGCCGGAGGACCCGGCGCGACCGTCGGCTGGGTCGAGGCCGTCCGCGAGGAGGCGGCGGCCCCGGTCCGGTCGCTCGTCACCCAGCTCGCCGTCGCGCCGCTGCCCGAGGACCGGCCCGACCGCCTGCCGACCTACGCGCGCGGCCTCGTCATGGCGCTCGTCGAGCTCGAGCTCACGCGCCGCATCGCCGACCTGCGGGGCCGGCTGCAGCGCATGGACGCCGTGCAGGACCCGGACGGCTACCGCGCGCTCGCCGCGCAGCTCTTCGACGAGGAGAACCGGCGCCGCGCGCTGCGCGAGAGCGCCTGACCGTCCGGCGCCTGGCCGGCACGCGCCGGGGCCCGGGACGGGCGCGCGCGACCGGCCCCGCCGCCCCGCGGGTGCGCGGTACGGTGCCCGGATGGAGCTGTGGGGGGCCGCGCTGTACGGCGACCCGTGCCGCGCGTGCGGCTACCGATGGGGCCTCACGGCCGAGGACGCGGTGCACGCGGTCGCGGACGTGCCGGGCCGGTTCGACGCGGCTCTGGTCGCCGCCCCGGAGCCGCTGCGCCTGCCGGGCCTCACGTGGTCGACCGCGGCGTACGTGCGGCACGTCGCCGACAACCTCGGGGCGTGGGCGTATCGCCTCGACGCGGCGCGCTGCGACGGCCGCACCGCCGCCGCCGGGTACGACCCCGACGCGCTGGGTGAGCTGCTCGACTACGAGCACGCGACCGTCGGGGCGTCCCTCGGTGCCCTGCGCCGGGTCGTGCCGTGGTGGGTCGAGTCGGTCACCGCGGCGCTGGCGGCCGGCGTGGTGCTCGACCACGCCACCCGGGGCCCGCAGCGCGCCGGGGACGTCGCGCGCAACAACGCGCACGACGCGCTGCACCACCTGCACGACGTCCGCCGCATCGTCGAGCACGCCGCGGGCCCCGCGACCTGACGCCCCGGGCGGGGCCACTACGCTGACCGCCATGACGACTGCGGAGGCCGCCCCCGGCCAGGACCTGCCGGACGAGCGCGAGATCCTCGGCTGGGACCAGTTCGGGGAGGCCGCCCGCGACCTCGCCCGCGACGTGGTGGCGTCCGGCTTCGAGCCCGACGTGGTGGTGGCGGTCGCCCGCGGCGGGCTGCTGCCGGCCGGCGCCCTGGCGTACGCGCTCGGGCTGAAGGCCTGCGGCACCCTCAACGTGGAGTTCTACACGGGCATCGACACCCGGCTGCCCGACCCGGTGGTGCTGCCGCCGCTGCTGGACACCGAGGCGCTGGCCGGTCGCCGCGCGCTGGTCGTCGACGACGTGGCCGACACAGGGGAGACCCTCGCGCTCGTGCAGCGGCTCGTGTCGCAGCACTGCGCCGAGGCCCGCTCGGCCGTGCTCTACGCGAAGCCGCACTCCATCGTGGACCCGGACTTCGTGTGGCGGCGGACGGCGCAGTGGATCACGTTCCCGTGGTCCGCGCTGCCGCCGGTCGCCCGCCCCGCGGTCTGACGCGGCCGGCGCGGTCGGCCGACCGGCCGGCTTCCGCACGCGGGCGGGACGTCGGGAGCGCGGTGCCGCGCGCCGGACGTTGGTCCCTGGACGGCCCGTGACCAGGGAAGACGCTCCACTGTGGCGTGCGTCACACAGGGCCGAACGGGTGTGCCGGCGGCCGAAGCCGGGGTGCCCTCGGGTGCGGTGGCTGTACCTTCCGGCCACCGGCGCGCATCGCGCATCCGCGTACGAGGGGGAGCTGTGCGTCGTCACACCGTTGTTGTGCCTGCCCTGCCGCACGGGACGACACGACGGGGGCGAAGCGCTTCCCCGGGACGGCGCACCGGCCTGACCGTGGTCGTCGTCGCGTCGCTGCTGGCGACCCTGGCCGTGGCGGCTCCGGGCACGGCAGCGGCCGCGCCGTCGGACGAGGACCGTCGCTCGGCGGGCGTCGCCTCCGCGCCCGCCGTCGAGCAGGCGGAGCCCCTGGCCGTCGAGACGCTCGCCCAGCCGGCGCCGCCCGCTCACGACCCGGTCGCGGCGGCGAGCACCGAGCCGGTCGCCTGGCCCGCGGAGAGCACGGCGACGATCGCGGTCGACCCGCCGGGCGCGACCGACGCGGACCCGTCCGCGGCCGTCACCGCCGAGACGCTGGTGCGGCTCGAGCAGTCCGGCACGGCGGAGTCCCCCGACGCGGTCCAGGTCCAGGTGGTCGACCACGACGCGGCCGAGGCGATCGGCGTGGACGGGGTGCTGCTCGCGCTCGAGCCGGTGAGCGGGGCCGAGGGCGCCGACGCCGGGCCTGACGGGACGCCGGCTCCGGCGGCGACCGCCGCGACCTCGGCGCCGTCACCGACCACCTCGCCGACCACCTCGCCCGCCGTCGTCGAGCAGACGGCGTCGGTCCGTCCGGCCGAGTCGGAGACCGAGGTCGCGGACGCCGGGGCGCCCGTCGTCGTCACGGTGAGCTACGCCCCCTTCGCGGACGCGTACGGCGGGGACTGGTCGGCGCGGCTGCGACTCGTCAGCCTGCCGGACTGCGCCCTCGACACGCCGTCGGACGCGCAGTGCCGCACGCAGACGGAGATCGAGTCGGTGAACGACCCCGTCGCGCAGACCGTGCGGGCCGCGGTGCCGCTCGCCGCTGCCGGCGCGCTCGCCGTGACCGCGGCGACGTCCGGCTCGACCGGCAGCTGGGCGGCGACCCCGCGGCCGCCCGCGTCCGCGTCCGACGCGTCCCTGTCGGGCGTCGCGTCGGCCCCGCTGGCGGGATCCGACTCGTCCGCGCCCGCCCCGTCCCCGTCCGGGCCCGTCCCGTCCGCCTCCGCGAGCTGGGACGTCGTCGCGCAGACCGGTGACCTCCGGTGGACCTACCCGCTGCGCGTCCCGCCGGCCGCGGGCGGTCCGGAGCCCGACCTCGCGCTCGCGTACTCCTCCGGCTCGGTCGACCGCCGGACGTCCGCGACCAACAACCAGGCCTCCTGGGTCGGTGACGGCTGGGACCTCGGCACGGGGTACGTCGAGCGGTCCTACGTGCCGTGCGCCCAGGACACCGCGGGCGGCAACAACGAGGGGCACGCCACCGGTGACCTGTGCTGGTCGTCGGGTGCGGCGGTGCTCGTGCTGAACGGCACCACCAGCCCGCTCGTCGAGGACGCCGCGACGGGGACCTGGCGGGTCCAGCAGGACGACGGGAGCCGCGTCGAGAGGCTGACCGGTGCGTCGAACGGGGACGACGACGGCGAGTACTGGGCCGTCACGACGACGGACGGCACCCGGTACGTCTTCGGTCGCGGCCAGCGCTCGGCGACCGACCCGACGCCGCTGGACTCGGCCTGGACCGTCCCGGTCTACGGCAACCAGGCGGGCGAGCCGTGCCACGCCGAGACGTTCGCGGAGTCCGTGTGCGCGCAGGCCTGGCGCTGGAACCTCGAGTACGTCGTCGACGCGTCCGGCGGCTCGATGACGTACTTCTACACCCGCGAGCAGAACGCGTACGAGCGGGACCTCGGCGCGGCGGTCTCGACGTACGACCGCGGCGGCTACCTCACGCGCGTCGAGTACGGGCAGCGCGCCGGCGAGGAGACCACCGGCCCGGCGCCCTCGCGCGTGGAGCTCACGGTCGCCGAGCGCTGCGTGCCGTCGGCGTCGGTGACGTGCGACCCGGACCAGCTGACGCCGTCGAGCGCCGCGGCCTGGCCCGACGTCCCGGCCGACCTGGTCTGCACGTCGACCACGTCCTGCCCGGGTGTCACGTCGCCGGCGTTCTTCACCCGCAAGCGGCTCGCCCGGGTGACGACGCAGGTGCTCGCGGGCGCGACCTACCGGGACGTGGACCGCTGGACGCTGACGCAGACGTTCCCCGACCCCGGTGACGGCTCGGAGACCGCGTTGTGGCTCGCGAAGATCGGGCACAGCGGCCTCGCGGGGACGACCGTCGACCTGCCGGACGTCTCCTTCACCGGCACGCCGCTGGCGAACCGGGTGGTCGGCGCCGGCGGCCCGGCCATGAGCCGTTACCGGGTCTCCTCCGTGGTGTCCGAGTCCGGAGCGACGACCTCGGTCTCCTACACGGCTCCCGGCTGCTCCGCGACGTCGCTGCCGGCAGATCCCAGCACGAGCTCCTCGCGCTGCTTCCCCGTGCTCAGCGCACCCGCCACCGAGGGTGCGCAGCCGGAGTACTTCCACACCTACCCGGTGTCCTCGGTCCTCGAGAACCCGAACGACGGGACGAGCGCGACCGTCGAGACGCACTACCGGTACGTCGGGGGCGCGGCCTGGCACCACGACGACGACGCGCGCACGCCGGTGGCGCAGCGCACCTGGGGCGACTTCCGGGGCTACGCGACGGTCGACGTCGTCCGTGGTGCGCCCTCCGACACCACCAGGTCCACGACCCGCTACCGCTACTTCCGCGGGATGGACGGGGACCTGCTCGGGTCCGGCGGGACCCGGTCCGCGAGCGTCGACGGCATCACGGACGAGGGCCGGCTCGCCGGGTTCGTCCGTGAGGTCATCACCTACGACGGGGCGGGGACCGGCGAGCTCACCGGGGTGGTGCGGACGCCGTGGGTGTCGCCGCCGACGGCGACCGGGGCGGACGGCCGGACCTCGACCTTCCTGGGCGTCGGGCTCTCCGAGACCCGCACGACCGCACCCGCGCTGCCCGGCGGCCGCCGGACCACCCGGACCGCGACCACCTTCGACCCGGCCGACGGGACGGTCACGCAGGTGGACGACGAGGGCGACCTCGCGACCGCCGCCGACGACCTGTGCACCCGCACCGAGTACGCGCGGGACGGCGCCACGACCGTCGTCGGAGCGCCCGCCCGCGTCGAGACCGTCGCCGTCCGGTGCGACGTCACCCCGGCGAGGCCGGCCGACGTCGTCTCGGACGTGCGCACCTCGTACGACGGCGCCGCGGTCGGCGTCGCACCGACGCGCGGGCTGGTCACCGCGACCGAGGTGCTCGCGTCGTACGCGGACGGGGCCCCGGTGTACGTGACGGACACGTCCACGACGTACGACGACGCGGGCCGCGTCGTCGCGCGCGCCGACGCCCTGGGCCGCACCACCACCACCGCCTACACCCCGGCGACGGGTGGACCCGTGACCGGTGTCACCGAGACGTCGCCCGACCCGGACGGCGACGGCGACCTCACCCCGCACGTGGTCACCACCACGCTCGACCCCGCGTGGGGCCTGCCCACCGAGGTCGTCGACGCGGCGGGCAAGGTCACGAGCACCCGGTACGACGCCCTCGGCCGGCCCACCGCCGTCTGGCTCCCCGGCCGGCCGCAGGCCTCGGCGACGGCGAGCACGACCTACGCGTACGTCGTCTCGCGATCCGGGCCGGACGCGGTGACCACCTCGACGCTCACGGCCGCGGGCACCTACCAGAGCGTGGTCACGCTCTACGACGGGCTGCTGCGCCCGCGGCAGACCCAGTCGCCGTCGCTCGCCGCGGGCACCGCCGGGCGCATGGTCACCGACACCGTCTACGACAGCCGCGGGTACGTGTCGTACGAGAACGGCGCGTGGTTCGCCCCGGGCGAGCCGGGCGGCGCGCTCGTCGCGCCGAAGTCGGCGGTCCCGTCCCGGACCCGGTACGTCCACGACGGCGCCGGCCGGCTGCGCAAGGAGATCCTCGACGTCGACGGCCGCGAGAAGTGGCGCACGACCACCACCTACGGCGGCGACCGCGTCAGCACCGACCCGCCCGCAGGCGGCGTCGCGCAGACCACCGTCCTCGACGCGCGCGGCCGCACCACGCAGCTGCGGAGCTACACCTCCGGCGCGCCCTCCGGCACCTACAAGCTGACCACCTACCGGTACGCGCCCTCCGGCGCGCTCTCCTCGGTGCGCAACGCCGACGGCAGCACGTGGACCGCCACCTACGACCTGCGCGGCCGGCAGGTCTCCGTCACGGACCCGGACACGGGCACCACCACCCGGACGTACGACGACGCCGGTCAGGTGCTCACGGTCACCGACGCCCGGGGCCTGACTCTCGCGTCGACGTACGACGCGCTCGGACGGCGCACCTCCCTGCGTGACGGCTCCGCCACCGGGGACCTGCGGGCCGAGTGGACGTACGACACCCTCGCCGCGGGGCAGCTCACGTCGTCGACCCGCTACGAGGCCGGCGCGGCCTACGTCACCGCCGTGACGGGCTACGACGACGGGTACCGTCCGCTCGGGGAGTCCGTGACGCTGCCGTCCGTCGAGGGCGCTCTGGCCGGCACCTACACCACGGAGTACGAGTACACCGTGGACGGGCAGCTGCTCCGCACCACGCTCCCGGCGGCCGGTCCGCTGACCGCCGAGAGCATCTGGACGGAGTACGACGCGGCGAACCTGCCGGAGTGGATGCACGGCGGTCTCGGCTGGGGCGTCTACGTCGCCGGGACGGTCTACTCGTCCTCCGGCGAGCTGATGAGCCTCGACGTGGGCAACACCGCCGCGAACTGGATCAGCTACGACTACGAGCACGGGACCGGCCGGCTGACCGGCGTCGCGCTCACGAGGCAGTCGTCCGGGGCCACCGACCTCGACCAGCGGGTCAAGTACGACGCCGCGGGCAACGTCACCAAGGTCGTGACCCGGCGCACCGGCCAGAAGACCGACACCCAGTGCTTCACCCGCGACGGGCTCGGCCGGCTGCGCAGCGCGTGGACCCCCGCGAGCGGCAGCTGCGCGACCACCCGGTCGGTGGCCCGGCTCGGCGGTCCCGTTCCCTCCTGGACCGACTCCACCTACGACGCGGCGGGCAACCGGCTCACGCAGGTCACCCGCACCGCGACCGGCACCACCACCGACCGGTACACCTACGCGGCCGCGTCCGGCCGGCCGCACGCCCTGGCGTCGGTCGCCCGCACCACCGGGTCCCGCACCGTGACCTCGCGGTACGCCTCCGACGCCAGCGGCAGCACGACCACCCGCGCGCCCTCCGGGAGCGCCGCCCAGACGCTCACCTGGGACGCCGAGGGCCGCCTCACCACGGTCCGGTCGGGCTCGTCGACGTCGTCCTACCTGTACACCGCCGACGGCGACCGGCTCGTCCGGCGGCAGGACGGCAGCACGACCGTGACGCTGCCCGGTGGGCAGGAGATCACGCTCACCGCCGACGGCCAGGTCACGGCGTCGCGCTCCTACACGTTCGCCGGGATGACGGTCGCCGTGCGCACCGGCAGGTCCGGCTCGGCGGTGACCTCGTTCGTCACCGACGCGGACGGGACGGCGATCGCCGCGATCCAGAACGTCAAGGAGATCCTCACCACCCGGCGGTTCGACGCCTTCGGCGCGGCCCGTGCGGCGAGCCCCGTCTGGCCGGACGACCGCGCCTTCCTCGGCGCGCCGCAGGACGGCACCGGCCTGCTGCTCGTCGGGACGCGGTACTACGACCCGGCGCGCGGACGGTACCTCTCGGCCGACCCGGCGGTGGCGCTCGCGGCACCGCAGGACGGGGCGTACGCGTACGGCGGGGCGGGCGAGGCGTCCGCAGGTCGGGGCGGCGCGGACGGATGACGGCCACCGGCCCGGCCGGGCTCCGGCCGGGCCGTTCCGTCCGGGAGGCGCTGCGCGCCTGATCTCCGCCCCGCCGACGGGCGGCGCCGGCTCGGCGCCCGACGCGCTCCGCGCGTCCACGTCCGCCACCGTCGCTACACTCGTCCCCACAGGCACCGATCCGGCCATCACCGGGGAGCCTCCGGAAGAACAGGCCGCGTCGCACCACCGGGCGCGTCCCCAGTAGAACCGGACGGGGCAGGCCCGTCACAGCCGCAGCGCAGAGTGGTCGCGCACCGCACCCCGCGAGGGGCACGGTGGACGGCAAGCGGGGTGGTACCGCGGTGCCCCCGGGTCGGTGTCCGGCCCGGGTGACGTCGTCCCCGTGGTCCTGCCGAACCGCACCGCCCCCGCCGCCCGCCGGCGGGAGCACCGACCACAGGAGCGCCATCCGCCATGGCCTACCCCCTGCACCGCTCGCCCGCCGGCAAGCACGTCGCCCCGTCGTCCCCGGGGGCCGCGTTCGGCCTGCCCGCGTCCCCCGACCTGCCCGCGCTGGAGAAGGACGTCCTCGCGTACTGGGAGGCGGACGGCACGTTCCAGGCGTCGATCGACGCGCGTGACGCCGGCGCGGACGGCGCGAACGAGTTCGTGTTCTACGACGGCCCGCCGTTCGCGAACGGCCTGCCGCACTACGGGCACCTGCTGACGGGCTATGCGAAGGACATCGTCGGCCGGTACCAGACGCAGCGGGGCCGCCGCGTGGAGCGCCGGTTCGGCTGGGACACGCACGGCCTGCCGGCGGAGCTCGAGGCGGAGCGGATCCTCGGCATCACGGACAAGTCGCAGATCGAGACGATGGGCATCAAGGCGTTCAACGACGCGTGCCGCACGTCGGTGCTGCGCTACACCGACGAGTGGCGGGTGTACGTCACCCGGCAGGCGCGGTGGGTGGACTTCGACCACGACTACAAGACGCTGGACCCGACGTTCATGGAGTCGGTGATCTGGGCGTTCAAGCGGCTGTACGACAAGGGCTGGGCGTACGAGGGCTACCGCGTGCTGCCGTACTGCTGGAACGACCAGACGCCGCTGTCGAACCACGAGCTGCGCATGGACGACGACGTCTACCGGGACGTCCAGGACCAGACGGTGACGGTGACGTTCCCGCTGACGGGTGCGCGCGCCGAGGAGCTCGGGCTCGCGGGCGTCGCGGCGCTGGCGTGGACGACCACCCCGTGGACGCTGCCGACGAACTCGGCGCTCGCGGTCGGGCCGGACGTGGAGTACGTGGTCGTCCCGGCCGGGCCGAACGGCACCTCGGCCGCGGCGACGCAGCTGCTGCTCGCCCGCGCGCTGGTCAAGGGCTACGCGAAGGACCTGGGCTACGACTCGGCCGAGGACGCCCTGGCGGCGGTGACCCGCGAGCTGCGCGGCGCCGAGCTGGCGGGCGTGCGGTACGAGCCGCTGTTCGGCTACCTCGCGGACCAGCCGGGCATGGCGGAGCACGGCTTCCAGGTGCTGCTGGCGGACTACGTCACCACCGAGGACGGCACCGGCGTGGTGCACCAGGCCCCGGCGTACGGCGAGGTCGACCAGGAGACCTGCGAGGCCGCGGGCATCCCGACGGTGCTGAGCGTCGACGACGGCGGGAGGTTCACCTCCCTGGTCCCGGACTTCCAGGGCCTGCAGGTGTTCGAGGCGAACAAGCCGATCACGCAGCGGCTGCGCGCGGACGGCCGGCTGCTGCGCCAGGCGTCGTACGTGCACTCCTACCCGCACTGCTGGCGCTGCCGGCACCCGCTGATCTACAAGGCGGTGTCGTCGTGGTTCGTCAAGGTGACGGCGTTCCGTGACCGGATGGTCGAGCTGAACCAGGACATCTCCTGGGTGCCGGAGCACATCAAGGACGGCCAGTTCGGCAACTGGCTGGCCGGTGCGCGTGACTGGTCGGTGTCCCGCAACCGCTACTGGGGCACCCCGATCCCGGTGTGGGTGAGCGACGACCCCCAGTACCCGCGGATCGACGTGTACGGCTCGTTCGCGGAGCTGGAGGCGGACTTCGGCCGGCTGCCGCTGAACGACGCCGGGGAGCCGGACCTGCACCGGCCGTTCATCGACGAGCTGACGCGCCCGAACCCGGACGACCCGACCGGGCGCTCGACGATGCGCCGCATCCCGGACGTGCTGGACGTGTGGTTCGACTCCGGGTCGATGCCGTACGCCCAGGTGCACTACCCGTTCGAGAACACCGAGTGGTTCGAGCACCACTACCCGGGCGACTTCATCACGGAGTACATCGGGCAGACCCGCGGCTGGTTCTACCTGCTGCACGTGCTGG
Source organism: Cellulomonas sp. ES6 (assembly GCF_030053835.1). Taxonomy (NCBI): domain Bacteria; kingdom Bacillati; phylum Actinomycetota; class Actinomycetes; order Micrococcales; family Cellulomonadaceae; genus Cellulomonas; species Cellulomonas sp. ES6. The sequence goes on from NZ_CP125655.1 coordinate 3,886,188, forward strand.
CCACCGCGCTGTTCGACCGCCCGGCGTTCCGCACGTCGGTGTCGCACGGCATCGTGCTGGGCTCCGACGGCCGCAAGATGAGCAAGTCGCTGCGCAACTACCCGGACGTGAACGAGGTGTTCGACCGCGACGGGTCGGACGCGATGCGGTGGTTCCTCATGGCGTCGCCGATCCTGCGGGGCGGCAACCTCGTCGTCACCGAGGAGGGCATCCGCTCGGAGGTCCGCCAGGTGCTGCTGCCGCTGTGGAGCACGTGGTACTTCTTCGCGCTGTACGCCAACGCGGCCGGCGACGGCCTCACCGCGCGGCGCGTCACGGCGCAGGACCACGCCGAGGGCCGGCTGTCGACGATGGACCGGTACCTGCTGGCGCGGACGCGGCGGCTGGTCGAGGAGGTGACCGCGCAGCTCGACGCGTACGACGTGCCGGGCGCCTGCGAGACGGTGCGCGTGCACCTGGACCTGCTGACCAACTGGTACGTCCGCACGCAGCGCGACCGGTTCTGGGGGGAGGACGCCGCGGCGTTCGACACGCTGTGGACGGCGCTGGAGACCCTGACCCGGGTGATGGCGCCGCTCGCGCCGCTGCTGTCGGAGGAGGTCTGGCGCGGCCTGACCGGTGAGCGTTCCGTGCACCTCACGGACTGGCCGGTGCTGGGCGACGGTGGGGCGGACGACGCCGCGCTGGCGGCGGACGACGACCTCGTCGCGGCCGTCGACGGGGTGCGGGAGGCCGTCTCGGCGGCGCTCGCGCTGCGCAAGGCGAACGCGCTGCGCGTCCGCCAGCCGCTGCGGGAGCTGCGCGTCGCGACCCCGGACCCGCAGGCCCTCGCGCCGTTCCGGGACCTGCTGGCCGCGGAGCTCAACGTCAAGGACGTCGTGCTGTCGACGGTCGAGGAGGCCGCCGCCGGCGGGGTGGCGGTGCGCCGCAACCTCGCGGTGAACGCCCGCGCCGCCGGTCCGCGCCTGGGCCGCGGGGTCCAGGCGGTCATCCGGGCCGCCAAGGCCGGGGACTGGTCCACCGACGCGGAGGGCCGCGTGGTGGTCCGCACCGACGAGGGCGACGTGCCGGTGCTGGACTCCGAGTACGAGCTCACCACGACGATCGACGTCACCACCGCCGAGGGGGAGGCGCCCACGCTGGCCGCGGGGGTGCTGCCGTCGGGCGGGTTCGTGGTGCTGGACCTCGCGCTGGACGACGCGCTGCTCGCCGAGGGCTACGCCCGCGACGTGGTGCGCGCCGTGCAGGACGCCCGCAAGGCGGCGGACCTGGTGGTGACCGACCGGATCCGGCTGACGCTGGGCGTCCCCGCGGAGCACCGCGCGGCCGTCGAGGCGCACCAGGCGTTCATCGCGTCCGAGACGCTCGCGACGGCGGTGGTCCTGGAGCCCGCGGACGGCGCCGAGCTCACCGTCGGCGTCGAGCGGGTGGACGCCTGATGGCCGCCGGGAAGGGCCGGGGCGGGGCCGACCACCTGCGGGACGAGGCCGCGGCGGCCGCCCGCCGTGCCGCGGACGAGGTGTACGCGGGGATCCTCGAGCGGGCCCCCGAGCACGACATCGACCCGACGCTCGAGCGGGTGCGGGCGGTCTGCGAGCTGCTGGGCGACCCGCAGCGCGCGTACCGGGTCGTGCACCTCACGGGCACCAACGGCAAGACGTCGACGGCCCGCATGGTCGAGCGCCTGGTGCGCGAGCACGGGCTGCGGACGGGGCGGTTCACCAGCCCGCACCTGAGCCGGGTCACCGAGCGCATCGCGATCGACGGCGAGCCGATCTCCGACGAGCGGTTCGTCGAGGTGTGGCAGGACGTCGCGCCGTACGTGCACATGGTCGACGTGCGGGAGCAGGCGGAGGGGCGGCCGCGGCTGTCGTTCTTCGAGGTGTTCACCGTCATGGCGTTCGCCGCGTTCGCGGACGCCCCCGTGGACGTCGCCGTCGTCGAGGTCGGGATGGGCGGCCGCTGGGACGCCACGAACGTCGCCGACGGCGAGGTCGCGGTCATCACCCCGGTGGCGCACGACCACGAGCGCTGGCTCGGCCACACCCTCGTGGAGATCGCGGGGGAGAAGGCCGGGATCGTCAAGGACGGCGCCACGCTGGTGCTGTCGCGCCAGGAGGAGGACGCGGAGGGCGTGATCCTCCACGCGGCCGCCGAGCGCGGGGCGCGCGTGGTGCGCGAGGGCGTCGACATCGACGTGGTCGAGCGCCAGGTCGCCGTCGGCGGCCAGCTGCTCACGCTGCGCGGCACGGGCGGCGTCTACACCGACGTGTTCCTGCCGCTGCACGGCGAGCACCAGGCGCACAACGCGCTCGCGGCGCTCGCCGCGACGGAGGCGCTGATGGCGGGCGGCGGCGCGCTGGACGCGGCCGTGGTGGAGGTCGCGTTCGCGGACATGGACTCCCCGGGCCGGCTGGAGCTGGTGCGGTCGAGCCCGACCGTGCTGGTGGACGGCGCGCACAACCCGGCGGGCGCCGAGGCGCTGGTGGCGGCGGTCGAGGAGGCGTTCGCGTTCCAGAGCGTCGTGGGCGTCGTCGGGGTGATGGCGGACAAGGACCCCGAGAACATCCTCGCGGTGCTGGAGCCGGCGCTCGACCACGTGGTGGTGACCCGGGCCTCGACGCCGCGCGCGATGGAGGTCGACGACCTCGCCGAGATCGCCCGGGACGTCTTCGGCGAGGACCGCGTGCACGTGCGGGAGCGGCTGGACGACGCGGTGACGCTCGCCGCCGACCTCGCGGAGCGGGACGTCGAGCGCGGCGCCGCGGTGCTGGTGACCGGCTCGATCATGCTGGTCGCGGAGGCGCGGACGCTCTTCGGCCGGGCCTGACGGGGGCCGGCGCCGGGGTGCACGAACGTGCACCCCGGCCGCACGCCTGCCCCTTGACGCCCGCCACCTGCGCGGCGAGTGTGAGTGCTGTCGCGACGACGGCGCCGCGACCGGCCGCGCGGAAGGGAACCACCGACGTGAAGAAGCTCATCAACGACCCGCAGAACGTCGTCGCCGAGTCCGTCGAGGGATTCGGGCTGGCGCACGCGGACGTCGTGCAGGTGCACACGGACCCGCTCTTCGTCTCCCGCGCGGGAGGCGTGGTCAGCGGCAAGGTCGGCCTCGTCTCGGGCGGCGGCAGCGGGCACGAGCCGCTGCACGCGGGCTTCGTCGGCGACGGCATGCTCGACGCCGCGGTGCCGGGCGCCATGTTCACCTCGCCCACGCCCGACCAGATCGCCCCCGCGTTCGCCGCGGCCGACGGCGGTGCGGGCGTGCTGGCGATCGTCAAGAACTACACCGGCGACGTCCTCAACTTCGAGACCGCGGCCGAGCTCGCCGACGCGGACGACGTCACGGTCCGCACCGTCGTGGTGAACGACGACGTGGCCGTCGAGGACTCGCTGTACACCGCGGGCCGCCGCGGCGTCGCGGGCACCGTCGCCGTCGAGAAGATCGCCGGCGCGGCCGCGGCGCGCGGCGACGACCTGGACGCGGTCGTCGCGGTGGCCGAGAAGGTCGTCGCCAACGTCCGGTCGATGGGCGTCGCGCTCACCGCGTGCACCGTCCCCCACGCCGGCAAGCCGTCCTTCGACCTGCCCGAGGACGAGATCGAGATCGGCATCGGCATCCACGGCGAGCCGGGCCGGCGCCGCATCCCGCTGGCCGGCGCGGACGAGATCACCGAGATGCTGCTGACGCCCGTCGCCGACGACCTGGGCCTGGCCTCCGGCGAGCGCGTGCTGCTGTTCGTCAACGGGATGGGTGGCACGCCGCTGTCCGAGCTCTACGTCGTCTATCGTCAGGCACGCAGGCTGCTCGAGGGCCGCGGGGTCGAGGTGACCCGGTCGCTCGTGGGCAACTATGTGACATCACTGGAGATGCAGGGCGCCTCGGTCACTGTGCTCCGGCTGGACGACGAGCTCACCGCGCTGTGGGACGCGCCGGTGCGCACGGCCGCGCTGCACTGGTAGCCGCGAGACGGCTGCTGGGGGCATCGGGCCCGCCGTCCTCCGGGACGCGTGGCCGCCGGCACGACGGCGGAGGTGGGAGCGGAGCATGACGGGATCCCTGGGTGCGACGTGGGCGGAGGCCTGGGTGCGCCGGACGGCGCAGGTGGTCGCCGAGAACCGGGAGGAGCTCATCGAGCTCGACCGGCAGATCGGTGACGGCGACCACGGCGAGAACCTCAGCCGGGGATTCACCGCCGTGCTGGCCAAGCTCGACGCCCTGGAGGCGCCACCGGGTGACGTGGGGGCGGTGCTCAAGCTCGTCGCGACCACCCTGATGTCGACGGTGGGCGGGGCGGCGGGCCCGCTCTACGGCACGGCGTACCTGCGGGCGGCGAAGGTCACCGGGCTCCCGGAGCTGGACGCGCACGCGGTCGTGGCGATGCTGGAGGCGGGGCTCGAGGGCATCGTCGTCCGGGGCAAGGCCACCACCGGCGAGAAGACGATGGTCGACGCCTGGACGCCCGCGGTCGAGGCCGCCGTGCAGGCCGCGGACGCGGGGGCCTCGCCGGCGGCGGTCCTCGCGGCGGCGGCCGAGGCGGCGCGGGCCGGCGCGGTCGCGACCATCCCGCTGGTCGCGACGAAGGGCCGCGCGTCGTACCTCGGCGAGCGCTCCGCGGGGCACCAGGACCCGGGGGCGACGTCGAGCGCGCTGATCCTCGAGGCCGCCGCGGCCACGGCGGCGGAGGCGGCATGAGCGCCCCCGTCGCCCTGGTCCTGGTCTCGCACTCCGAGCGGCTCGCGGCCGGTCTGCGGGAGCTCGCCGGGCAGATGGCGCCCGACGTGCTCATCGTGGCGGCCGGCGGGGACGGGGCCGGGGGCCTCGGCACCAGCTTCGACCTGGTGCAGGACGCGCTCACCGAGGCGACCGCGGACGGGCGCTCGGCCGTCGTGCTCACGGACCTCGGGTCGGCGGTGCTGACGACGGAGTCCGTGCTCGAGTTCCTGGACGAGGACGTCGCCGCGCGGGTGCACCTCGCGGACGCCCCGATGGTGGAGGCGGCGGTCGCGGCCGCGGTCACCGCGGCCGGCGGCGCACCCGTCGGCGAGGTGCTCGGCGCGGCGGTGGCCGCGGGGGCGGGCTTCCCGCACGCGGCCGGTGCCGGGCAGGTGCCGCCGGTCGGCACCGGAGGGCCCGTCGACGCCGGGGGACCGGCGCCCGCGCCGCCCGCCGGGTCCGGCACGCCGGGGGAGGAGAACCCGATCACCGCGCAGGTGGTCGTGCGCAACCCGATGGGCCTGCACGCCCGGCCGGCCGCGGTGCTCGCCCGGATGATGGCCGGCTTCGACGCGACGGTGCGGGTGGACGGGGTGAACGCCGCGAGCGTGCTGGAGCTCATGCAGCTCGGCGCGACGCAGGGCCGCACCCTGGAGGTCTCCGCGACCGGTCCGCAGGCCCGCGTCGCGGTCGACGCGTTCGTCGGCGCCGTCGAGGAGGGCTTCGGCGAGGTGTGAGCCGCTTCACCCGGTCCGCTGCCTGACGCAACCGTGCAGAGCGTGCAAGAATGCATGCCATGCAAGAAGCTGTCGAGCCCGAGGGGCTGCGCGCCCGCAAGAAGCGCGCCCGCCTCGAGGCGCTCGTCGACGCCACGCACCGCCTGGCCGCGGAGCACGGCCTCGACCAGGTGACGGTCGAGGCCGTCTGCGCGGAGGTCGGGGTCTCGGTCCGCACGTTCTTCAACTACTTCGAGTCGAAGGACGACGCCGTGCTCGGCCTCGCCCACTGGCGGATCGACCCGGCCGCCGCCGCGAGGTTCGCCGGCGGCGGGCCCACCGGTGACCTGCTGCCCGACGTGCAGGCGCTCGTCGCGCACGTCCTCGACCACCCGCCGCTCGGCAAGGAGCGCATGGAGCGGGCGTTCGAGGTCGCGCGCGGCCACCCCGACCTGCTCGTGCGGGCCTACGCGCACGTCCGCGGCCTGCACGACGAGATCGAGCAGCTCGTCCGCCGCCGCCTCGGCGACGGGGCGGACGAGGCCGTCGTCCTGCTGGTCGGCGCGCTGCTCATGGTGCTCTCGCACGCGACCTTCGTCCGGTGGGACGCCGCCGGCCGCCGGGGCGACGTGCACGACCACCTGCCGTCCGTCGTCGCGGACCTCGCCGCGATCGCCGCGACCGCCGGCCCGGCGGCCGCACCCCCGGGCTGACGCGTCCCGGGGCGACCCCGCCCCGGCCGTCCCCGTCCGTCACCCGCGCTCCGCCCCGCCCACCCCAGCACCACCCCGCCGACGACGGCGCCGCACCGGCCGCAGCCGGTCGGCGGCGCGCCACGGCGCGCCCACGAGAGGACCCCCCATGGCGACCACCGCCCCCGCCCGCGACGAACCGCTGGTCGAGCTGACCCAGCGCCGGATCTGGCTGATCTTCGGCGCCCTGCTGGCCAGCATGCTGCTGTCCTCGCTCGACCAGTCCATCGTCGGCACGGCGATGCCCACCATCGTCGGCGAGCTGAACGGCGTCGAGCACCAGGGCTGGGTCGTGACGATCTACATCCTGGCGATCGCGATCGTCATGCCGCTGTACGGCAAGTTCGGCGACCTGTGGGGCCGGCGCTGGCCGTTCCTCGTCGCGATCGGCCTGTTCACGCTCGCCTCGGCGGGCGCCGGCTTCGCCCAGTCGTTCGGGGAGCTCGTCGCGTGGCGCGGCGTCCAGGGACTCGGCGGCGGCGGCCTGATCATCCTGTCGCAGGCGATCATCGCGGACATCGTCCCGGCCAAGGAGCGCGGCAAGTACATGGGGCCGATGGGCGCGATGTTCGGCGTCGCCGCGGTGGCCGGGCCCCTGCTCGGCGGGCTGTTCACGGACCACGCCGACTGGCGGTGGTGCTTCTGGATCAACATCCCGGTCGGCATCGCGGCGTTCGTCACGGCCTGGTTCACGCTGACGCTGCCCTCCCACCGCTCCGGGCGGCGCCTGGACGTCGCCGGCATCGTGCTGCTGACGCTCGCCACGTCCGGGATCGTCCTGGTCACGTCGTGGACGTCGCTGACCGGTGAGGGCGGCTACGACTGGTCCGACGCCCGGCTCGTCGGCCTGCTCGTCGGCACGCTCGTCGCGATCGCCCTGTTCGTCGGCGTCGAGCTGCGGGCGCAGGAGCCGCTCCTGCCGCTGCGGCTGTTCCGCAACCGGACCTTCGCGCTCGCCACCGGCATCGGCCTGGTCATCGGCATGGGCATGTTCGCGTCGCTGGCGTTCCTGCCGACGTTCCTGCAGATGTCCACCGGCTCGGGCGTCACGGAGTCCGGCCTGCTCATGCTCCCGATGACGGTCGGCGTCATGCTCACCGCCATCGGCTCGGGCGTGGCGATCACCCGCACCGGGCGCTACCGGGCGTTCCCGATCGCCGGCATGGCGGTGACCACGGTCGGCCTGGCGTGGCTCACCACGATCACCGGCGACATGTCGATGGTGCTGTTCGGCGTGATGATCTTCGTCCTGGGCGCCGGGCTCGGCCTCGTGATGCAGACGATCGTCCTGGCCGTGCAGAACTCCGTCGACCCGCACGAGATCGGCACCGCCACCAGCGCCAACAACTTCTTCCGGGAGATCGGCGCGGCCGTCGGCACGGCGCTGTTCAGCACGATCTTCACCACGCGGCTCTCGACCCGCCTCGAGGACGTGTTCGCGGGCGTGCCGGCGGGCGGTGCCGACGCGGCGGGCGGTGCCGACTCGCTGACCCCCGCGCTCGTCGCGCAGCTCCCCGACGCGCTCCGCGACGGCGTCGTCACCGCGTACACCGAGGCGCTCGCGCCGGCGTTCTGGTACCTCGTGCCGCTGCTCGCCCTCGGCTTCGTGCTGACGCTGTTCCTGCGCGAGGTGCGGCTGTCCGACGTGGCCGGGATGGTCGCGCGCGGCGAGGCCACGGCGGCGCCCGCGCGGCGCGCGACGGAGCCGGAGGCGGAGCGCGCGGCGGCGTCGGCGGGCGGCCCGTCGGGCTCCGCGGGAGCCGGCGGCCCCGGGTCCTCCGACGGCCCCCGGTAGCCTGCCGAGGTGACCTCCCCGCACGCCGCGCGGCCCGCGCGCCCGAAGCGTCCCGCCAAGCCCCAGTTCGCCTCGACCATCCTGGTCCTGGAGGGCGTGCTGGTGCTGTTCGCGGCGCTCACGGCGCACGGCCTCGCGGCGGCGGGGGTCCTGGGCACCCCGCCGGGGGTGCTGTGGCCGGTCGCCGGGCTGGTGTTCGTGGTCCTCGTCGTGCTGTCGCGCCTCGTGACCGTCCCGGGCGGGTACGTCGCCGGGTCGGTGGCGCAGGTGCTGGTGCTCGCGTGCGGGTTCGTGGTGCCGCTGATGTTCGCCCTCGGCGTGCTGTTCGCGGTGCTCTGGGCGGTGTCGCTGCGGCTCGGCGCGCGCATCGACCGGGAGCGCGCGGCGTACGACGCGGCCCACCCCGAGCAGACCGGCGCCGCCGGTTAGGGTGACGCCCATGAGCGACATCCAGCGCACCCTCGTCCTGGTCAAGCCCGACGGCGTGAGCCGGGGGCTGACGGGCGAGGTGCTCCGCCGCATCGAGGCCAAGGGCTACACCCTCGTGGCCGTCGAGCTCCGCACCGCCGACGACGACCTGCTGCACGCCCACTACGCCGAGCACGAGGGCAAGCCGTTCTTCGGCCCGCTCGTGGAGTTCATGAAGTCCGGTCCGGTCCTGGCGGTCGTCGCCGAGGGCCACCGCGTCATCGAGGGGTTCCGTTCCCTGGCCGGTGCCACCGACCCGACGGCCGCCGCCCCGGGCACGATCCGCGGCGACCTCGGCCGCGAGTGGGGCCTGAAGGTGACGCAGAACCTCGTGCACGGCTCGGACTCCCCGGAGTCGGCCGCCCGCGAGATCGGGCTGTGGTTCCCCGCCCTGGCCCGCTGAGCCCGCGGACCGGCCCGGTGCCTCCGGGTCCCGGGCCGGTGCCGCCACTAGGCTGCCGCCCGTGCACCTGAAGACGCTCACCCTGCGGGGGTTCAAGTCGTTCGCCTCGGCGACGACGCTGCACCTCGAGCCCGGGGTGACCTGCGTCGTGGGCCCGAACGGGTCCGGCAAGTCGAACGTCGTCGACGCGCTCGCGTGGGTGATGGGGGAGCAGGGCGCCAAGTCGCTGCGCGGCGGCAAGATGGAGGACGTCATCTTCGCCGGCACCTCCGGCCGCCCGCCCCTGGGACGCGCCGAGGTGTCGCTGACCATCGACAACACCGACGGCGCGCTGCCGATCGAGTACACCGAGGTGACGATCTCGCGGACGCTGTTCCGCAACGGCGGCTCGGAGTACGCGATCAACGGGCGGCCGTGCCGGCTGCTCGACATCCAGGACCTGCTGTCCGACTCGGGCCTGGGCCGGGAGATGCACGTCATCGTCGGGCAGGGCCAGCTCGACGCGGTGCTGCGTGCGACGCCGGAGGAGCGGCGCGGCTTCATCGAGGAGGCCGCGGGCGTCCTCAAGCACCGCAAGCGCAAGGAGAAGGCGCTCCGCAAGCTCGACGCGATGCAGGCCAACCTCACCCGACTCACCGACCTGACCGGGGAGCTGCGGCGCCAGCTCGGGCCGCTCGGCCGGCAGGCGGAGGTCGCGCGCAAGGCGCAGACGGTCCAGGCGGACCTGCGCGACGCCCGGGCGCGGCTGCTCGCCGACGACCTGGCGCAGCTCACTGCGACCCTCGAGCAGGAGATCGCCGACGACACGGCGCTGCGGGCCCGGCGGGCCGAGGCGGAGGCCGCGCTGGACGCCGCGCGCGCCCGGCTCGCGGCCCTCGAGCGCGAGGCCGCCGAGGCCGCCCCCGCCCTGGGTGAGGCGTCGGACCTCTGGTACCGGCTGTCCGCGCTGCAGGAGCGGCTGCGCGGCACGGGCTCCCTCGCCGCGGACCGGGCGCGGCTGCTCGGCAGCGCGACGCCGGAGCCGGCCCGCGGGCAGGACCCGGAGGACCTCGAGCGCCAGGCCGAGCGGGTGCGAGCCGCCGAGGCGGAGCTCACCGCGGAGGTCGACGCGGCGCGCGCGGCGCTGGAGGCCGCGCAGGCCGCCCGGCAGCAGGCGGAGGAGGACGCCGCCACCGCCGAGAGGGCCCTGGCCACCGTGCTGCGGGGCGCCGCCGACCGCCGCGAGGGGCTCGCCCGGCTCGCCGGCCAGGTGGGCGCCCGGCGCAGCCGCCTGGAGGCCACCGAGGCGGAGATCGGGCGGCTGCGCGCGACGCTCGCGGAGGCGGAGCGGCGCGGGCACGAGGCGACCGTCGAGTTCGCCGCCCTGGAGACGCAGGTCGCCGGCGTCGAGGAGGGCGAGGAGGGCCTGGACGCCGCCCACGAGGCCGCGGCGGACGCCGTCGAGACGACCGCCGCGCGGGTCGCCGAGCTGGAGCAGGCGCTGGACGAGGCCGAGCGCGAGCGCGCGGCGCTGGAGTCGCGCATCGAGACGCTCGAGCTGTCCCTGACCCGCAAGGACGGGGCCGGGGCGCTGCTCGCCTCCGACGGCCTGCCGGGCGTCGTCGGGTCGCTCGCCGCGCTCATCGCGGTCGCCGCGGGCGACGAGGACGCGATCGTCGCGGCGCTCGGCGCGTCGGCCGACGCCGTCGCGGTCGAGTCCGTGGAGGCCGCCGTCGACGCCATCCGGTACCTGCGTGAGCAGGACGCCGGGCGTGCGGGGCTCGTCGTGGCGGCGGGCGACGCCGGGACCGCCGCCGCGGGGCAGGGCGCGGCGCCGTCCGGTGCCGCGTGGGCCCTGGACCTCGTCCAGGCGCCGCCCGCCGTGCTGCCCGCGGTGCGCCGGCTGCTCAGCGACGTCGTGGTGGTCGACGACCTCGTCGCCGCACGGGGGGTGCTGCGCGACCGGCCCGACCTGGTGGTCGCGACGCGCGGCGGCGACGTGCTGGCCGCGCACCGGGCGTCCGGCGGCTCCGCGACCGCGCCGAGCGCGTTGCACCTCCAGGCCGCGCTGGACGCGGCGCGCCAGGGCGTCCAGGACGCCGCCGCCCGCGCCGAGCAGGCCCGGTTCGCGCTGGTCGGGGCGCGCGAGGCCCAGGAGTCGGCGCGCGCGGCCCACCAGGACACGCTGGAGCGGCTGAACGAGTCCGACGCGGCGCTCGCGGCGGTCGCCGAGCAGCTCGGGCACCTCGGTGCGACCGCCCGGGCGGCCCGCGCCGAGGCGGAGCGGGTCCAGGCGTCGCTCGCCGCGGCCGAGCAGGCGCTCGCCGAGGGCGCCGCGGAGCTGGCCGGGCTCACCGAGCGGCTCGCGGCCGCCGAGGCCGAGCCCGCCGACACCGACGCGGCGATCGAGGAGCGCACGGTGCAGCGGGACGCCGCGGCCGAGGCCGCCTCGGCCGCCCGGGGCCGGGAGACGGAGGCCCGGCTGACCCTGCGGACGTCGGAGGAGCGCGCCCGTGCGCTCGCGGGCCGCGCGGAGTCGCTGGACCGGGCCGCCCGCACGGAGCGCGCCGCCCGCGAGCGCGCCGCCGAGCGCGAGCGGACGCGCGCCCGCCACGCCGCGGTCGCCACGGCGGTGGCCCAGGGCGCCGGCCAGGCGCTGCGCGCCGTCGAGCACGCCCTGGCCCGTGCGGCCGACGAGCGCGCCGCCGCGGAGGCCGCCCGCGCCGAGCGGGACACGGCCCTGGTCGCCGTGCGGACGCAGGTCGACGAGCGCCAGCGCGAGGTCGCCCAGCTCACGGACGCCGCCCACCGCGACGAGGTCGCGCGCGCCGAGCAGCGGCTGCGCATCGAGCAGCTCCAGGCCCGGGCCGTCGAGGAGCTCGGCACCGACCCGGCCGTGCTCGTCGAGGAGTTCGGCCCGCACCGGGCCGTCCCCGTGCCGGCCCCGGCCGACGCCGACCCCGACGCGCCCACCGAGGTGCCGTACGTCCGGGCGGAGCAGGAGAAGCGGCTGCGGGCGGCCGAGCGCGCGCTCGCCCAGCTCGGCCGGGTCAACCCGCTGGCGCTGGAGGAGTTCGCGGCGCTCGAGGAGCGGCACAAGTTCCTCGTGGAGCAGCTCGCCGACCTGAGGAAGTCGCGCGCGGACCTGCTGGAGATCGTCCAGGAGATCGACGAGCGCGTGGAGCAGGTGTTCGCCGAGGCGTACCGGGACACCGCCGCGCAGTTCGACCGGGTCTTCCCGCGGCTGTTCCCCGGCGGCGAGGGCCGCCTGGTCCTGACCGACCCCGGCGACATGCTCACCACCGGCATCGAGGTGGAGGCGCGTCCGGCGGGCAAGAAGGTCAAGCGGCTGTCGCTGCTGTCCGGCGGCGAGCGGTCCCTGACGGCCGTCGCGCTGCTGGTGTCGATCTTCAAGGCCCGCCCGAGCCCGTTCTACGTCATGGACGAGGTGGAGGCCGCGCTGGACGACGCGAACCTCGGCCGGCTCCTGGAGATCTTCCGCGAGCTGCAGGAGGACTCCCAGCTCATCGTCGTCACGCACCAGAAGCGCACCATGGAGATCGCCGACGCGCTCTACGGCGTGACGATGCGCGGCGACGGGGTGACCACCGTCATCAGCCAGCGGCTGCGGGACGAGGCCGCCGCACCCGCGTGAGGCGCAGGCCGGCGTGAAGATCTCGTGCCGGTTCGCCCCGGATCCGGCGGGTGCCCGGGCAGTTCCCAGGAAGCCGTCGGACAATTGATCCCATGAGCGCGTACGCATGGGGGATCGGGCTGGCGCTGCTGGCCGCGGTGGGCGTGATCGTGGCGGCGAACGCCGCCGAGGGGGGCCGCGAGGGGCTGCGCACGTTCTGGCAGGACCTGCGCGGCGGCCTGCGACGGGACAAGGACGCCGAGCCGGTCGACCGGGACGACGCCGAGCCGGTGGACGTGCCGTTCGAGCAGATGTTCGCCGAGGCGTCCCAGCCCGACGACGGCTACCTCCAGCTGGACGAGCTGGCGGACATGCTGGAGCGCACGGGCGAGCGGGCCGGCCGGCTGCTGCCCGGCCGCTCGGGCACCCGCGAGCACGGCCACGACCCGGACCGCCCGACGGACCGCCCCGCGGTGCCCCGCCCGCACGACCGGCACCCGCGGCTGCCTCGCCCGGTGCACGTCCCCGCCGCCGCGCGGCGCTCGGGGCACACGCCCGCCCGCGTCGCCGCCGACGAGCGCCCGCCGGCCGTCCCGCCGCGGCCGCGCGACGGCGACGACGGCTGACACGGGCTGACACACTGTCCCGGTGGACTCGAACGACCTCCTGACCCTGCTCCTCGTCGGCGTGCCGGCGCTCGCCGTCCTCGGCGGCGGCGCCGCCGTGCTGACCCGCCGCCGACGGCCCGGGGGGACGCAGGACGCCGCCGGCCCGACGGCCGTCGAGGACCGTCCCGCCGCCCCGGCCGGCACGGCGGAACCCGGGGCGGAGGCGCCCGCCCCCACGGCGCCCGCCCCCACGGCGCCCGCCCCCGAGGACGCCGCGGCGCCGCCCGCGATCGAGGTGCCGGCCCCGGCCGCCGGCCGGCTCGCCCGGCTGCGCGACCGCCTCGCCCGCTCCGGCTCGCCGCTCGGCGCGCGCATGCTCCAGGTGCTGTCCCGCGACCACCTCGGCGAGGACGACTGGGACGAGCTCGAGGAGACCCTGCTCCTGGCGGACGTCGGTGCCGGCCCGTCGGCGGACCTCGTGGACGCCCTGCGCACGCAGGCGCGCGTGCAGGGCCTCAAGGACCCGGCCCAGGTGCGCGCGCTGCTGCGCGCGGAGCTGCTCGCCCTCGTCGACCCGGGCCTCGACCGCTCGCTGGCGACCTCCCCGCGGACCGGCGAGGACGGCACGACGCTGCCCGCCGTGGTCCTCGTGGTCGGCGTGAACGGCACGGGCAAGACGACGACGGTCGGCAAGCTCGCCCGCGTGCTCGTCGCCGAGGGCCGTTCGGTCCTGCTGGGCGCGGCCGACACGTTCCGCGCCGCCGCCGCCGACCAGCTCGAGACGTGGGGCTCCCGCGTGGGCGTCCGGACCGTGCGCGCCGACCGCGACGGCGCCGACCCGGCGTCGGTCGCGTTCGAGGCCGTCCGCGACGGGGTGCGCGACGGCGCCGACGTCGTGCTGGTCGACACGGCCGGCCGCCTGCAGAACAAGGCCGGCCTCATGGACGAGCTCGGCAAGATCACCCGGGTCGTGACGCGCACCGCGCCGCTGTCCGAGGTGCTGCTGGTGCTCGACGCGACGACCGGCCAGAACGGCATGAACCAGGCCCGCGTCTTCGCGGAGGTCGCCGGGGTCACGGGCATCGTCCTGACCAAGCTCGACGGCACCGCCAAGGGCGGCATCGTCGTCGCGGTGCAGCGCGAGCTCGGCGTGCCGGTCAAGCTCGTCGGCCTCGGCGAGGGCCCGGACGACCTGGCGCCGTTCGACGCGGAGGAGTTCGTGGACGGCATCCTCGGCTGAGCCGCCCGTCGCCCGGGGAGCGACCGCCGACTGAGACGAACAGCCCGGCGTAACACAATGTTGACGCCGCCCGGGGCCTCGTCACACGCCCGTAACGCGAGCGGCGTCGCGTCGAAACTCCTGTTCAGGACGCTGGACCCCGATCCGGCCGCTCGGCTGGCGAGGGGAGAGGCGTTCCACATGGATCTGGACACCGGAGCGACAGCCTGGATGCTGATGTCAGCGTCCCTGGTGCTGCTCATGACGCCGGGACTGGCGTTCTTCTACGGGGGCATGGTGCGCGGCAAGTCCGTGCTCAACATGATGATGATGTCGTTCATCAGCATCGCCGTGGTGGTCGTCGTGTACGTCTTCTGGGGCTGGTCGATGTCCTACGGCTCGGACGTCGGCGGCCTGTTCGGCAACCCGTTCGACCAGTTCGGGCTGGCGGGCACGATCTGGGACGACAGCGGCGAGTTCCTGCTCGACGCCTACGGCGTGCCGGTGGTCGTCGGCGTCGCGTTCCAGGTGACGTTCGCGATCATCACGGTCGCGCTCATCAGCGGCGCGATCGCCGACCGCGTGAAGTTCGGCACCTGGGTCGCGTTCACCGCGCTCTGGGCGACCGTCAGCTACTTCCCGCTCGCCCACATGGTGTGGGGCGGCGGCCAGCTCTCCGGCGCGGAGAACAGCGTCGCGGCGCTGCTGTTCGGCACCACGGACGGCGCGGCCACGGTCGCCCCGATCGACTTCGCCGGTGGCACCGTCGTGCACATCAACGCCGGTATCGCGGGCCTCGTGCTCGCGCTGATCATCGGCAAGCGCAAGGGCTTCGGCAAGGAGCCGATGCGCCCGCACAACCTGCCGTTCGTCATGCTCGGCGCTGCGCTGCTGTGGTTCGGCTGGTTCGGCTTCAACGCCGGCTCCGCGTTCACCGCCGACGGCAACGCGGGTCTCGCCTGGGTCAACACGACCGCCGCCACCGCGGCCGCCGTCATCGGCTGGCTGGTCACGGAGAAGTTCCGCGACGGGCACGCCACCTCCCTGGGTGCCGCGTCCGGTGTCGTCGCCGGCCTCGTCGCGATCACCCCGGCCGCGGGCACGCTGCGCCCGGTGACGTCGATCATCCTCGGCGTCGTCGCTGGTGTGCTGTGCGCCCTCGCGGTCGGCCTCAAGTACCGCTTCGGCTACGACGACTCGCTCGACGTCGTCGGCGTCCACCTGGTCGGCGGCCTCGTCGGCACCATCGGCATCGGCTTCCTGGCGGCCGACACCGGCCTGTTCTTCGGCGGCGGCGCCAAGCAGCTGGTCGTGCAGACGGTCATCGCGCTGCTCGCCCTGGTGTTCTCGGGTCTGGTGACCCTGGTCATCGGGCTCATCCTGAAGGCCACCATGGGCTGGCGGGTCAGCGAGGAGGCCGAGGTGGGCGGCATCGACCTGGCCGTGCACGGTGAGACCGCATACGAGACGCTGGGCGGAGCCCGCGTCGTGACGGAGGTGAAGGCATGACCAAGCTCGTGTCCGCGGTCATCCAGCCGCATCGGCTCGACGACGTGAAGTCGGCCCTGGAGGCGGCCGGTGTCCGCGGCCTGACGGTGAGCGAGGCGTCCGGGTACGGCCGCCAGCGCGGCCACACGGAGGTCTACCGGGGCGCGGAGTACACCGTCGACCTGGTGCCGAAGGTCAAGATCGACGTGCTGGTCGCCGACGAGGACGCCCCGGGCGTCACCGAGGTGATCGTCAAGGCCGCGCAGACCGGCAAGATCGGCGACGGCAAGGTCTGGGTGGTCCCCGTCGAGGACGTCGCCCGCGTCCGCACCGGCGAGCACGGGGTCGACGCCCTGTGACGACCGGCACGACGACGGCCGGCCGGACCGGCTGACGGATGGCCGACCCGACCGAGGTCCCGCACTCCCCGGAGCTCCCGGGGGTGCGGGACCTCCGCTCTGAGCGGCTCGTGCTCGCCGAGCGGCTGTCCGGCCCGGACGCCGACGGCGGGGCGCGGCGCCGCGCCGTGTCCGACCTGGTGCTGCGGCGCCTGGCGGAGCTGTGGGACACCGCGACCGAGGGTCGCGAGACGCCCGGCATCGGCCTCGGCGCCGTGGGGTCCGTCGGCCGCGGCGACGCGAGCCCGGCGAGCGACCTCGACCTGCTGCTCGTGCACGACGGCCGGGGCCACTCCGCGGAGGAGCTCGCCGGCCTCGCCGACCGGCTCTGGTACCCCGTGTGGGACGCGGGCCTCGACCTGGACCACTCGGTGCGGTCCCTCGCGCAGTGCCGGCAGGTGGCCTCCCGCGACCTCCCGGCGGCGGTCGGCCTGCTGGACCTGCGCCCCGTGGCCGGCGACCCGGGCATCGTGCACCGGGCGCAGTCCGCGCTGCTGGCCGACTGGCGGTCCGCGGCCCGCCGCCGGCTGCCCGAGCTGCTGGCCTCGACGCGGCAGCGCGCCGAGCGGCACGGCGAGCTCGCCTACCTCATCGAGCCCGACCTCAAGGAGGCCCGCGGGGGCATCCGGGACGCGGTGGTGCTCTCCGCGCTCGCCGCGACGTGGCTCACCGACCGGCCGCACGGCGCCGTCGACCGCGCGCACGCGCACCTGCTCGACGTCCGCGACGCGGTGCAGACCGTCACGCGCCGGCACACCAACCGGCTGCTGCTCGCCGACCAGGACGAGGTCGCCGAGCTGCTGGGCGTGGGGGACCGGGACGACCTGCTCGCGAGCCTCGCCGAGGCCGGCCGGGTCATCTCGTACGCCCTGGACACGACCGCCCGCAACGCCCGGCAGGCGCTCGCCCGGCCCGCGCGCCGACCGGTGCTCGTGCGGGGACGTCGCACGCCGCCGCGCCTGCGCGCCGTGGCCGAGGGCCTGGTGGAGCACGACGGCGAGCTGGTGCTGGCCGCGGACGCCCGGCCCGCGGACGACCCGCTGCTGTCGCTGCGCGCGGCCGCGACCGCCGCCCGGACGGGGCTGACGCTGTCGCCGATCACCGTCGCGAGCCTGGAGCGGACGCCGCCGCTGCCGACCCCGTGGCCGAAGGCCGCACGCACCCTGCTCGTGCAGCTCCTCGCCACCGGGCCCGCGCAGGTGCCCGTGTGGGAGGCGCTGGACCTGGCCGGGGTCGTGACCACGTGGATCCCGGAGTGGGCGGGCGTCCGCAACCGCCCGCAGCGCTCGCCGATCCACCGCCACACGGTCGACCGTCACCTCGTGGAGGCCGCCGCCCGCGCGGCCGGGCTGCGCCGCACCGTCGACCGCCCGGACGTGCTGCTGGTCGCCGCGCTGCTGCACGACATCGGCAAGCGCGCCGGCGCCGCGGACCACTCCGTCGAGGGCGCGCGGCTGGTCGGGCCGGTCGTGCAGCGCATGGGCTTCCCGGCGGCGGACGTGGCCGACGTCGAGCTGCTGGTGCGGCACCACCTCACGCTCGCCGACCTGGCGACCGGCGCGGACCCCGACGACCCGGCCACCGTCGAGGTGCTCCTGGCCGCCGTGGACCACCGGCCGGACCTGCTGGCGCTGCTGCGCGCGCTGACGGAGGCGGACGCGTCGTCGGCCGGCCCCACGGCCTGGACCGCGTGGCGGGCGCAGCTCGTGGACGACCTCGTGGCGCGGGCGACCACCCGGCTGGCGGGTACGCTGGGACGTCCCTGACCGCCGAGAGAGCGTGAGGATCGCGCGGTGTTCGCCACCCTGTCCGACCGACTGACGTCGACCTTCAAGAACCTGCGCTCCAAGGGGCGGCTGTCCGAGGCGGACATCGACGCCACCGTGCGCGAGATCCGCCGGGCGCTGCTCGACGCGGACGTCGCCGTCCCCGTCGTCCGGCAGTTCACCGGAGCCGTGCGCGAGCGGGCGCTGTCGGCCGAGGTGTCGGGCGCGCTGAACCCCGCCCAGCAGGTCGTCAAGATCGTCAACGACGAGCTGGTGACGATCCTCGGCGGCGCGAACCGGCCGCTGACGCTCGCCAAGAACCCGCCGACGGTCATCCTGCTCGCCGGCCTCCAGGGCGCGGGCAAGACGACGCTCGCCGGCAAGCTCGCCCTGCACCTCAAGGGCCAGGGTCACACCCCGATGCTGGTCGCCGCCGACCTGCAGCGCCCGAACGCGGTCACGCAGCTGCAGGTGGTGGGGGAGCGCGCCGGCGTGCCGGTCTTCGCGCCGCACCCCGGCAACCAGGGCTCCGAGCAGGACGTCGTCGTGGGCGCCGACCCGGTGGCCGTGGCGCGCGAGGGCCTCGCGACCGCGAAGGCCCGCCAGCACGACGTGCTGATCGTCGACACCGCCGGCCGCCTCGGCGTGGACGCGGAGCTCATGCGGCAGGCCGCCGACATCCGCGACGCCGTCGACCCGGACGAGATCCTGTTCGTCATCGACGCGATGATCGGCCAGGACGCCGTCGCGACGGCCACCGCGTTCGCCGACGGGGTCGGGTTCACCGGCGTCGTGCTGTCGAAGCTCGACGGAGACGCCCGCGGTGGCGCCGCCCTGTCGGTCGCGTCCGTCACCGGCCGGCCGATCCTGTTCGCGTCGACGGGCGAGAAGCTCACCGACTTCGAGGTGTTCCACCCCGACCGCATGGCGTCGCGCATCCTCGACATGGGCGACGTGCTCACCCTCATCGAGCAGGCCGAGCGCGCGTTCGACGCCGAGCAGGCCGAGCAGATGGCCGGCAAGCTCGCCTCCGGCGAGGGCTTCACGCTCGCGGACTTCCTGCAGCAGATGCAGCAGCTCAAGAACATGGGCTCGATGAAGAAGATGCTCGGCATGCTCCCCGGGATGGGGCAGATGCGCGAGGCCATCGAGAGCTTCGACGAGCGCGAGGTCGACCGGGTCGAGGCGATGATCCGCTCGATGACCCCGGCGGAGCGTGACAACCCGAAGATCATCAACGGCTCCCGGCGCGCCCGCATCGCCGCGGGTTCCGGCATGCAGGTGTCGGACGTCAACGGCCTGCTGGAGCGGTTCGCCGCGGCGCAGAAGATGATGCAGCAGATGGCCCGCGGCGGCGGCATGCCGGTGCCCGGCATGGGCAACCTGCCCGGGACGGGCCGCAAGGGCCGCGGCCGCACGGCGCCGTCGAAGAAGGTCAAGGGCAAGTCCGGCAACCCGGCGAAGCGCGCGGCGCAGGAGCGGGCGGCCGCCGACCGCGCGGCGGGGATCGCGCCCGCGGCGCCGGCGGCGAAGGGCTCGGCGTTCGGCATCGGCGGGCCGGCCCCGCAGCAGCAGGACGCGTTCGACCCGTCGAGCATCGAGGACCTGCAGAAGTTCCTCGGGCGCTGACCGGGGACCTCCGGGGCTCCGCGGGGGAGGCGCCGTGGCCGACGTGCTGCACCTGACCGGGCCGGTCGTCGTCGACGACGACCGGGTCGTGGGCGAGGCGTGGGTCGTCGGCGGGCGGCTGACGTTCGAGCGCCCGCCGGGTGCCGCGGCGACGCGGGTCGACGGCTGGGTCGTGCCCGGGCTGGTCGACGTGCACTGCCACATCGGCCTCGCCGCCGAGGGCGCCGTCGACCGCGCGACCGCGCAGGCGCAGGCCCTCGCCGACCGGGACTCCGGCGTGCTGCTGGTCCGCGACGCCGGGTCGCCCGCCGACACCGCGTGGGTGCACGACCGGCCGGACCTGCCGCGTCTGCTGCGGGCCGGGCGGCACCTCGCGCTGCCGAGGCGCTACCTGCGCCACTACGGCCGCGAGCTCGCGTCGCCGGACGTGCTGCCCGCCGCCGTGGCCGAGGAGGCCGCGCGCGGCGACGGCTGGGTGAAGCTCGTCGCGGACTGGATCGACCGGGACCTCGGGGCCGACGGGGACCTGCGGCCGCTGTGGCCCGCCGACGTGCTGGCCGAGGCCGTGCGGGTCGCCCACGCGGCGGGCGCTCGGGTCACGGCGCACACGTTCGCGCAGGAGGCGCTCGACGACCTGCTGGACGCGGGCGTCGACTGCCTGGAGCACGCCACCGGGGCGACCGACCGGCACATCGACCGGATCGCCGCCGCCGGCGTCCCGGTCACGGCGACGCTGCTGCAGGTCGCGCAGTTCGGGGCCATCGCCGAGCGCGCCGGCCGGTACCCCGTGTACGCCGCGCGGATGCGGCGCATGCACGCCCGCCGGTACGCCCACGTGCGCGACCTGCACGACGCGGGCGTCCCGGTGCTCGTCGGCACCGACGCGGGCGGCACCATCGCGCACGGCCGCATCGCCGACGAGGCGGCCGAGCTGGTGGCCGCGGGGCTGCCGGCGCACGACGTCGTGGCCGCCGCGTCGTGGCGCACCCGCGCGTGGCTCGGCGTCCCGGGGCTCGCGGAGGGGGAGAGC
Source organism: Cellulomonas sp. ES6 (assembly GCF_030053835.1). Lineage (NCBI taxonomy): Bacteria > Bacillati > Actinomycetota > Actinomycetes > Micrococcales > Cellulomonadaceae > Cellulomonas > Cellulomonas sp. ES6. Next base: position 3,906,790 of record NZ_CP125655.1, read on the forward strand.
GCCGACCTCGTGGTGTACGACGCCGACCCCCGCCGGGACGTGCGGGTGCTGCGCGACCCGCGCGCCGTCGTGCTGCGGGGCGTGCGCGTGGCGTGACGCCCGCCGCGTCCCGGTGGGTGCGACGGTCGGGGAAGGTCGGGGACGGTTGGGGACCGTGCCCCGCGTCTGGCACAATGACCTGCTGTACTCGGCGCGCCCGGCCCCTCTACCCGCGCGATGCCGTGTCCTCCAGGTCGGACCCGTCCCGCATGCCCCACGTGCAGGACGCGACGACCGCCCCGTAGACACCCAGGAGAGACCACACAGTGGCCACCAAGATCCGCCTGAAGCGCCTCGGCAAGATCCGGGCGCCGTACTACCGCGTCGTCGTCGCGGACTCCCGCACCAAGCGTGACGGCCGCGTCATCGAGGAGATCGGCAAGTACCACCCCACCGAGGAGCCCTCGCTCATCGAGATCTCCTCGGAGCGTGCGCAGTACTGGCTCGGCGTCGGCGCGCAGCCGAGCGAGCAGGTCCTCGCGCTCCTCAAGGTCACCGGTGACTGGCAGAAGTTCAAGGGCCTGCCGGGCGCCGAGGGCACGCTGCGGACCAAGGCCGCCCCGGCCGACGTCCAGGCCAAGGTCGACGCGGTCGCCGCCGACGCCGAGAAGGCCAAGGCCAAGGCGTCCGAGAAGAAGGCCGCCGCCACCGAGGCCCCGGCCGCCGACGAGGCGCCTGCCGAGGACGAGCAGGCCTGATGCTCGCCGACGCGCTGGAGCACCTGGTCCGGGGCATCGTCGACCACCCGGACGACGTGCAGGTGGACGCCCGCACGCTCCGCCGCGGCGACCTGCTCGAGGTCCGGGTCCACCCGGACGACCTCGGGCGGGTCATCGGCCGCGGCGGCCGGACCGCCCGCGCCCTGCGGACCGTCGTCGGCGCGCTGTCCGCCGACGGACCCGTGCGCGTGGACGTCGTGGACGTCGCCCGGCGGTGAGCCGCGCGCCCGTGCCGCCCCGCGCGGCGCGGTGAGACACCGGCACAGGCCCGGTCCCACCAGGGGCCGGGCCTGTGCCGTGCCCGCACCGCCCCCACCGTCCCGCTCCGCCGCGCCCTACCCTGGTCCGAGACCCGGACGCCCGAGAGGAACCCCATGCTGCTGACGGTCGCCCGCATCGGCCGCGCCCACGGACTGCGCGGCGAGGTCGCCCTCGACCTGCGCACCGACGAGCCGGAGTCGCGCCTCGCCGCCGGGACCGTGCTGCCCACCGACCCGCCGGCGCGCGGTCCGCTGACCATCGCGGGCACCCGGGTCCAGCAGGGTCGCTGGTACGTGACGTTCGCCGAGGCGGGGGACCGGACGGCCGCAGAGGCGCTGCGCGGCGTCGACCTGCTGGTGGACGTGGCCGACGAGGACGACGACGAGGACGCGTGGTACCCGCACGAGCTCGCGGGGCTGCGCGCCGAGCACGTCGACGGCCGGGTGCTGGGGGAGGTCGTCGGGCTGGAGCACCTGCCCGCCCACGACGCGCTGGTGCTCCGGGAGACCGGCGGCGCGCGGACCCTGGTGCCGTTCGTCCGGGCGATCGTGCCCGTCGTGGACGTCCCGGGCGGCCGCGTCGTGCTGGACCCGCCCGGCGGGCTGCTGGCCTCCGACGCGGCGAACCTCGTGGTCAGCGACGAGACCTCGGGCACCGGCGCGGGGGACGACGACTGACGTGCGCATCGACATCGTCTCGATCTTCCCGGACTACCTGAGCCCGCTCGGGCTGTCCCTGGTCGGCAAGGCCCGGGCGGCCGGGCTGGTGGACCTGCGGGTGCACGACCTGCGCGACTGGACCACCGACCGGCACCGCACCGTGGACGACACGCCGTTCGGCGGCGGGGCCGGCATGGTCATGAAGCCCGACGTCTGGGGGCGGCGCTCGACGACCTCGTGGACGAGGGCACGCACCTGCTGCTCCCGACGCCGTCCGGGGCACCCTTCACCCAGCGGCACGCCGAGCGGTGGGCGTCCGACGAGCACCTCGTCGTCGCGTGCGGGCGCTACGAGGGCATCGACGCCCGGGTCGCTGCGCACTACGCGAGCCGGCCCGGCGTCCGCGTCAGCGAGTACTCGCTCGGGGACTACGTGCTCAACGGCGGCGAGGCGGCCGCGCTCGTGCTCGTCGAGGCCGTGGTGCGGCTGCTGCCCGGCGTGGTGGGCAACCCCGCCTCGCTCGTCGAGGAGTCCCACGGCAGCGCCGGGCTGCTGGAGTACCCCGTCTACACGAAGCCCCCGACGTGGCGGGAGCTCGACGTCCCGGAGGTGCTGCTGTCCGGGCACCACGGGCGCGTCGAGCGCTGGCGGCGCGACCAGGCCCTCGAGCGCACCGCCGAGCGGCGGCCGGACCTGCTGGAGCGCGTCGACCCGGCCGCCCTCGACCGGGGCGACCGCGAGGTGCTCACCGGGCTCGGCTGGCAGGTCGGCGACGAGGGCGTGACGCAGGGCTGAGCCGGGTCGGCGCGTCCCCGGGCGCGCGGCACCGGTCGGTTTCTCCCGTCCCAGGCGGGTGTGGCACACTGGTCGGTCGGTGCGCGACGGCCGCGTCTCTGCCACAGGGGAGACGACCCACGGCCCGCCGAGCGATCGGCCGCACACCGCTCACTGCCATCCCGGCGCCGCAGGGCGCCGACGACGACGCGCGTGACCTGTGGCACGGCGGGAAAGCGACCAACGATGTCCCACATCCTCGACCAGCTCGATGCGGCCTCCCTCCGCACCGACGTCCCGGACTTCCGCCCCGGTGACACCCTGAAGGTCAACGTCAAGGTCGTGGAGGGCAACCGCTCCCGCGTCCAGGTGTTCCAGGGCGTCGTGATCGCCCGCCAGGGCGACGGCGTGCGGGAGACCTTCACGGTCCGCAAGGTCTCGTTCGGCGTGGGCGTCGAGCGCACCTTCCCGGTGCACTCCCCGACGCTGGAGTCCGTCGAGGTCGTCACCCGCGGTGACGTGCGTCGCGCGAAGCTCTACTACCTGCGCAACCTCCGCGGCAAGAAGGCCAAGATCAAGGAGAAGCGCGAGTCGGTCCCGGCCAAGAAGGCCTGAGACCCCGCAGCACACGACGGGCGGCACCCCCACGGGGTTGCCGCCCGTCGTCGTCCCCGCCGCGACCGGGGAGATTCCGTGCGGACTGCGAGCGAGGTCGGTCGAGGCCCGCGCGACGTGGGAGAGTGACCCGGTGACGGATCAGCACGAGGCCCGCGCCGGCCACGCCGAGCACCGGGCCGCGGCACCTGCGGGGCGCAGCCGCGGGCCGGTCGCGTCGTTCCTGCGGGAGACGGCGATCATCCTGGTCAGCGCGGTGGTGCTGTCGTGGGTGGTCAAGACGTTCCTGGTGCAGGCGTTCTTCATCCCCAGCGCGTCCATGCACGACACGCTGCTCGAGGGCGACCGGGTGCTGGTGAACAAGCTCGCGCCCGGCCCGTTCGACCTGCACCGCGGCGACATCGTGGTGTTCGCCGACCCCGGCGGCTGGCTGACCGACCAGGACGTCCCGGACACCAACGCCCTGCAGGACGTGCTCATCGTCATCGGCCTCATGCCGCAGCAGTCCGAGGACCACCTCATCAAGCGCGTCATCGGCCTGCCCGGCGACCGCGTGGCCTCCGCGGGCGACGGCTCGCCGGTCACCGTCAACGGCGTCGCGGTCGACGAGTCCGCCTACCTCGCCCCCGCGCCAGCCCCAGCGAGATCGCCTTCGACGTGACCGTCCCCGAGGGCTCGCTGTGGGTCATGGGCGACAACCGCCAGCACTCGGCGGACTCGCGCTGGCACCTCGGCGACCCCGGGGAGGCGCCGTGCCCGTGTCCGACGTCGTCGGCACCGCCTTCGTGACGCTCTGGCCGCTCGACCGCATCGGCATGCTGCGGAACCCCGGCGACGTCTTCGAGGCCGTGCCGGACGCGTCGTGAGCACCTCCGTGAGCCCCGACGACCTCGGGTCCGGCGACCTCGGGTCCGGCGACCTCGGGCCCGGCGACCGCGGGGCGGGCGGTGCGCGGGGGACGGGTGGTGTCACCGAGGCCCGTGCGGGTGCGGCGCGCGCGCGGGCGGGCACCGTCCCGGCGCGGCGGGCCGGCGCGCGTGCGGCCGGTGCGCGGTCGGGTGCGGCGGGGCGGGGCGGCGCGCCCACGTTGCGCGTCGAGCGGCAGATCCTGCGCGACGGCGTGCCGCGCGCGTGCGTCGACGAGGTCGGGCGCGGCAGCCTGAGCGGCCCGGTGACGGTCGGCGTCGTCGTCGTCACGGCGGAGACCCGCTCCGCCCCGCAGGGCGTGCGCGACAGCAAGCTCCTCACGCCGGAGGCCCGGGAGCGTCTCGCGCCGCTGATCCGCCGCTGGGCCGCGTGCTGGTCGGTCGGCCACGCCGAGCCCTCCGAGATCGACCGGTACGGGATCATCGCCGCGCTGCGGCTGGCCGCGCACCGCGCGATCGCCGCCCTCACCGTCCCGCCCGCCACGCTGCTGCTCGACGGCAACCACGACTACGTGACGACGCCCGCCCAGGACACGCTGCTCGGGCCGCCGCCGGTGCTCGACGCGGTGCCCCCGGTGCGCACCATGGTCAAGGCGGACCTGCGGTGCGCCGCCGTGGCCGCCGCGAGCATCCTCGCCAAGACCGAGCGCGACGCGATCATGGTGCGACTCGCCGAGGACCACCCGGAGTACGGCTGGGCGGAGAACAAGGGCTACTCGGCACCCGAGCACCTGGCGGCGCTGCGCCGGCTGGGCCCGACGCCGCACCACCGCACGTCCTGGCGGCTGCCGCAGCGGGAGGCCGCGGGCCTGGCCGTCGCGGGGAGGACGTCCGCGCGGCGGGCGCCACGGCCGGCGGCGCGCTTCCCCTCGGTGCGCTGCTCGACCCGCGGCTCGACGTCGCCGGATGAGCCCCGGGGCCGTCCCCGTGCGAGCACCCGCGCCCGGATGGGGGATGATGGGCCGGTGAGTGCGGAGGACCTGGAGAACTACGAGACCGACATGGAGCTCGCGCTCTACCGCGAGTACCGGGACGCGGTCGGGCTGTTCTCGTACGTCGTGGAGACCGAGCGCCGGTTCTACCTCGCCAACCACGTCGACCTGCAGGTGCGGTCCGCGGCCGGCGAGGTCTACTTCGAGGTGACCCTCGCCGACGCCTGGGTGTGGGACGTCTACCGCTCGGCGCGGTTCGTGAAGTCGGTGCGCGTGGTGACGTTCAAGGACGTCAACGTCGAGGAGCTCGTCAAGGCGGACCTCGACCTCGGCGGCGGGTCCGGCTTCACGCGCTGACCCGGCCCGCGCGGGCCTCCCCGGGCGTCACGCGGGCGACTAGTCCTCCACAGGGGGACCGGCGTCGCGTGGTCCCCACGGCCGTCCGTCGCGGCCGGACGCAGGGCTGCTCGCGGGCCACGCTCGTGCCCGGAGGTGACGCCGATGCGCACGAGGAACCAGACGGGCCGGCTCGGTGAGGGACTGGCGGCGGACGCCCTGCGGGCCGAGGGGTTCGAGGTCCTGGACCGGAACTGGTTCGGGCCGGGAGGCGAGCTCGACCTCGTCGTGCTCGACCGGGACGCGGACGAGGTCGTCGGCGTGGAGGTCAAGACCCGGACCTCGCGGACGTTCGGGACGCCCGCCGAGGCGGTGACGCCCGCGAAGGTCCGGAGGCTGCGGCGACTGCTCGCGCACTGGCTCGCGACGCACGACGTCCGCGCCCGTGGGGTGCGGCTGGACGTGGTGGCCGTCGAGCTGCGGCACGCCGAGCCGCCGCGCCTCGAGCACGTGCGGGGATCTGCTGATGGTGCTCGGCCGCACCCGCGCGGTGGCACTCGTGGGCCTCCGCGGACACGTGGTCGACGTCGAGGCGCACCTGGCGTCGGCGCTGCCGGCGTTCGCGCTCGTGGGGCTGCCGGACACCTCGCTGACCGAGGCGCGGGACCGGGTGCGCGCGGCCGTCGGCTCCACGGGACTGACGTGGCCGAACCGCCGGATCACCGTGAACCTCTCCCCGGCCGCGTTGCCGAAGTCCGGCCCGGGGTTCGACCTGGCCGTGGCCGTCTCGGTGCTCGCCGCCGCCGGGCTGGTGGACGCGGCCGCCGCGGACCGCGCCGTCCACCTGGGCGAGCTGGGTCTCGACGGACGGCTCCGGCCGGTCCGGGGCGTCCTGCCCGCCGTGGCGGCGGCGGTCGCGGCCGGCCACCCGGACGTCGTCGTGCCCGTCGCCGACGCCGCCGAGGCCGCGCTCGTGCCGGGCGCCAGGGTCACGGGGTGCCGGAGCCTGGCGGAGGTCGTGCGGCGGCACGGTGGCGCGGTCCAGGTGCCCGAGGTGGCAGCGGTGGCGCCCGACCGCGGAGCGGCCGGCAGGCGGGAGCCCGTCGGCGACCTCGCGGACGTCCTCGGCCAGCCGGAGGCGCGCACCGCGGTCGAGGTCGCCGCCGCCGGCGCCCACCACCTGCTGCTGGTCGGGCCACCCGGGGCGGGCAAGACGATGCTCGCCTCCCGCTTGCCCGGCCTGCTGCCCGACCTCGGCGAGGCGGACGCCGTCGAGGTGACCGCCGTGCACTCGGTCGCCGGGACGTTCGACCCCTCCGGCGGGCTGCTGCGCCGCCCTCCGTTCGAGGACCCGCACCACACGGCGACGCCGGCCAGCATCATCGGTGGTGGCTCGGGCACGCCCCGGCCGGGTGCGGCGTCGCGGGCGCACCGCGGGGTCCTGTTCATGGACGAGGCGCCGGAGTTCCCCGCCGCCGTGCTCCAGACGCTGCGCCAACCCCTCGAGCACGGGGAGCTGGTCATCCACCGCTCGGGCGGCGCCGCCCGGTACCCGGCCCGCTTCCAGCTCGTGCTCGCCGCCAACCCGTGCCCCTGCGGCCGTGCGACCGGGTCCGGTCTCGGCTGCGACTGCACGTCGCTGGAGCGGCGGCGCTACTTCGGGCGCATCTCCGGGCCGCTCCTCGACCGCGTGGACGTGCAGGTCGAGGTGCCCCCGGTCGCCCGGGCGCAGCTCGCCGAGCCCGGGAGAGCACGGCCACCGTCGCCGCCCGCGTCGCCGCCGCGAGGACGGCGCAGGTGGACAGGTGGGCGGGGACCCCGTGGCGCGTCAACGCCGAGGTCCCGGGGCGGGAGCTGCGCGACAGGCTCCGGGCGGGCAGGAGGCTGCTCACCGACGTGGACGACGCCGTCGACGCGGGCTGGCTGACCCTCCGGGGCGCGGACCGCGTGCTGCGCGTCGCGTGGACGCTCGCGGATCTCGCGGGGCTCGACGCGCCCACCCGCTCGGAGATCGGGATCGCCATGGCCCTGCGCACCCGCGGGCAGGCCGGCGCATGACCCGGGACGACGCGCCGCACGCCGGGGCCCCCGGGGACGCCTCCGCGCCCGATCGCGTGGCGCCCGCACCCGCCGCACAGGCCGTTCCCCCGGGGCGGCCGGGCAGGAGGAGCTGGTCGCACGCGTCGCCTGGAGCATCGTCGCGGAGCCCGGTGACGCGACCGCCGGAGCGGTGGTCGGTGCCCTCGGCGCCGGCGTCGCTCTCGGCTGGGCGGCCTGGGCGGTCGGCGTCGGGCCGACGGAGGGCGTGCGGCTGCTCCGGGCACTGGTGCGCGAGGCCCCGGAGCGGGCCACCGCGCAGGTCGCCGACACGGCGAGCGCGGCGGGCGCGGCGGGCGCGGCGGGCGCGACGGGCACGACGGGCGCGGGCGGGCTGGCGGGCGCGCCGCCGCAGGCCGGTCGCCGGGTGCGGCGGGCACGGACGGAACGCGGGGCACGGACGGGCTGCCGGGCACGGACACCGCGCGTGCGCCCGGCGCCACCGCCCCGGACGCGCGGGACGAGCGGTGGCTCCGAGTGGTCGGCCGGGCGCTGGAACGCTGGGCGCCGCGGCTCGCCGACCTCGACCCGCTGCGGGCTCTCGACCGGGCGGACGCCGTCGGCGCGGTCGTGCTGCACCCCGGGCACCCGGACTGGCCGGCCGGCCTCGACGACCTCGGTACCGCGGCTCCGCTCGCGCTGTGGGTCCGTGGCCCCGCGGACCCGGCCGCGCTGCTCGGGCGAGCGGTCGCGGTCGTGGGAGCGCGCGCCGCCACGGTGTACGGCCGCCGCGTCGCCTCGGACCTCGCCGGTGGACTCGCCGCGCGCGACGTGACCGTCGTGTCCGGCGGGGCGTTCGGCATCGACGTCGCCGCGCACCGCGCCGCGCTCGCGGCCGGGGGTGTCTCCGTGGCCTTCCTCGCGGGAGGCATCGACCGGCCGTCACCGGTCGCCAACCTCGACGTCCTCGAGGCGCTGGTGGCCGGCGGGGGAGCGCTCGTCGCCGAGAGCCCGCCGGGCAGCACGCCGACCCGGTCCCGGTTCCTCCAGCGGAACCGCCTGATCGCGGCGTGCACGCGCGCGACGGTGGTCGTGGAGGCCGCCTGGCGGTCCGGCGCCCTGAGTACCGCCTCCCGGGCGGCGGAGCTCCTGCGACCCGTCGGCGCGGTTCCGGGCCCCGTCACGTCCATGGCGTCGGCCGGGTGCCACCGGCTGCTGCGCGACGGCGGCGCCGTCTGCATCACGGGCGTCGACGACGTTCTCGAGCTCGTCGGTCCGCCACCGTCCACGCGACCTCCCGCTCCGGCGCCGGGACCAGGGATGCGGCCGGCTGCCGAGTCGACCGGGGGCGTCCCACGGGCAGTCGCCCCGGGCGCGCAGGGTTCGCCACACCGGGAGGGTCGACGCGGGGCGCTCGACGGGGGGCAGGGCGGGCGCGGGACGCTCGACGACGGGCCGGGCGGGCGCGGGACGCTCGAGAACGGGCCGGGCGGGCGCGGGGCGCTTGACGACGGGCCGGGCGGACGCGGGAGGCACGGGGAAGGGCCGCCTGGACGCGCGGCGGTCGGGGAGGCGCCGACCCGGCATCCGGCGGTCGAGCACACGCACGGTGCGCGGTCCTCGCCGGCGGCGGGGGCGAGCCGGGGCACCGCCGCGCCAGCGGAACGAGCAGCGGCGGACCGGGCGGACAGCGTGGAGTCGCGCGTGCTGGACGCGATGACGCGCGGGTCGGCGGACGTCCCGGAGATCGCCCGCCGGGCGGGGCTCGCCGTCCGGGACGTCCAGTCCGCCCTCGGTCTGCTGGAGCTGCGGCGCGTCGTGGAGCGGAGCCCGGCGGGGTGGCGGCGGGTGCGAGCGTCACGGGGGCGCTGAGGGCAGGGCCGCGGCGGCGTCCGGGAGAGGGGAGATGTGCTGGTCGTTCGACGTCGCCGGCCCGGCGGAGGTCGCTGGGGGCACCTCGGCTGCGCCATGAGGGACGAGATACGAAGGTGTCCCGGAGAGGACGAGGCGGGAACGACGTCGCGAGACCGCGAACCGCCCCGGCATCCGGAGCCGCGGTCCGCAAGAGATGTCGGAAAGCGCTTCACACCAGCGGGTGACGTCTCGGGTGTCCTGCGTCCGTCAGGGGGAGCGTCGGGTGAAGTCGCGGACCGCGCGCACCCCGGCGACAGAGCGGAATCGGACAGCAGAATCGGACATTTGACCGTGATTCGTACAAGGGTGGGTGAATCGCGCCACAGACCGCTTGTCGCCCGGAGGTGTGACAGGCGACCGTAGTCCCGTGCAGACGGGGGCCGGGGTGGTGGAGGCGCGGAGCGACGACTCCGCGACCGACGCCTTCGCCGTGCACCTGCGGGCGCAGCGCGGCCTGTCCGAGAACACGGTGCGGGCCTACCTGGGCGATCTGGCCGACCTCGACGGCTACGCCCGGCGGCACGGTGCCGGCGGCCTGACGGGCGTCGACATCGCGGTGCTCCGCGGGTGGCTCGCCTCGATGGCCGCGAGCCGTCGCAGCCGGGCGACCCTGGCCCGGCGCGGGTCGGCCGCACGCACGTTCTTCGCCTGGGCCGCCCGGACGGGGCGCGTGGACGCCGACCCGGCGCTGCGGCTGGCGAGCGCCCGCCCCGCCGCGCACCTGCCGACGGTCCTGGACCAGGGCGCCGCGGCGACGCTGCTCGACACGGCGCGCCGGCGTGCCGACGACGGCGACCCCGTGCACCTGCGGGACTGGGCGGCGCTGGAGCTGATGTACGCGACCGGTGCCCGGGTGGGCGAGCTGTGCGGCGCGGACGTCGACGACCTGGACCTGGGCGGACGGACGCTGCGGGTGACCGGCAAGGGGGACCGCCAGCGGGTCGTCCCCGTCGGCGAGCTCGCGGTGGAGGCCACCGAGGCGTGGCTCACCCGGGGCCGCCCGGCGCTCGCCACGGACGGCTCCGGCGCGGCGCTGCTGCTCGGACGCCGCGGCGGCCGGGCCGACCAGCGTCAGCTCCGGCAGGCCGTGCACGCCGTGTCGCGCCTCGCGGAGGTCGACGACGTGGCGCCGCACGCGCTCCGGCACTCCGTCGCGACCCACCTCCTGGAGGGCGGTTCGGACCTCCGGAGCGTCCAGGAGGTGCTGGGGCACGCCAGCCTCGCGACCACGCAGCGCTACACCCACGTGACCGCGGACCGCCTCCGCGCGTCCTACGAGCAGGCTCACCCCCGCGCATGACATCCGAGATGGAGACAGGCATGTCAGTCCCTGCTGAGGTCACCGCCCCCGTGGCGGTGCCCGACCGCCCTGCCTGGGCGCCGCTGGGTGTCATCCCCCGTCAGCACGCGCTGGAGCAGGACCTCGACGCGGAGAGCGAGCTCCTGCTCGCTCGCGCCGACGTGGACGCCGTCGACGTGCTCGGGAGCGAGGTCCTGGACGCCGGTGCCGGCACCGCCGTGCTGCACCTCGCAGCCGTGGAGGACCTGGAGACGTCCGAGGAGCTCGGCGCCCCGGCGGTCGACCCCGTGGCGGAGGACTGGCTGCTGTTCAAGGCGGGCGGTGACCGGCTCGTGCGGGAGCGGCTCATCCTGCACTACGCGCCGCTCGTGACCGCGGTGGCGGGTCGCGTCGGGATGCGGCTGCCGGCCATGGTGGAGCACGCGGACCTGGTCTCCTACGGCATGTTCGGCCTCATCGACGCGATCGAGAAGTACGAGCCGGGCCGGTCGGTGAAGTTCGAGACGTACGCCGGCGCCCGGATCCGCGGAGCGATCATCGACGAGCTGCGCGCGATGGACTGGATCCCGCGCTCGGTCCGGACGAAGGCACGCGCGGTCGACCGCGCGTACGCGGAGCTGGAGAGCGAGCTGCACCGCGTCCCCACCGAGAGCGAGGTGGCGGCCCGCCTCGGCATGGACATCCGGGACCTGCGGGCGCTGTTCACCCAGCTCTCGACGGTCAACGTCGCGGCGCTCGACGAGCTGCTGGGCGCGGGCGAGGAGCGGGGCGACCGGCTGTCGCTGCTGGACACGCTCGGTGACGACAGCACGCCCGACCCCGAGAACTCGTTCGAGGCGCAGGAGACGAGGTTCCTGCTGGCCCGCGCCATCGACCAGCTCGGCGAGCGGGAGAAGCTCGTGCTGGTCCTGTACTACTACGAGGGCATGACGCTCGCGGAGATCGGGCGGGTGCTCGGCGTGACCGAGTCGCGCATCTCCCAGATGCACACCGCGGCGATGCTGCGCCTGCGGGCCCGCCTCACGGAGGCCGACCGCGGCTGAGCCGGGCCGCCGGGGCGCGCCGGCGAGCAGGACGACCGGGCCGCCGGTGAGCAGGGCCTCGGGGTCCAGGTAGGTCTCGCCGTCCCGGACCCCCCAGTGCAGGCAGGTCGCGGGAGCGCAGTGCGACCGGGCGCCGTCGGCGACGGTCCCGAGCACGTCCCCGGCGGAGACCCGCGTCCCGGCCCCGACGAGGGGCGCGACGGGCTCGACCGAGCTCCGCAGGCCGTCGTCGTGGCGGACCGTCACGACCGGCCGGTCCACGACGACGCCGGCGTGCGTGACGGTCCCCGCCCGCGGGGCGCGCACCGGCGTCCCGGCGGGGGCGCGCAGGTCGACGCCCCGGTGCCCGGCGGCCCACGGCTGCGGCGGCGCGTCGAACGCCTCGAGCACGACGAACGGGTCCACCGGGGGCGACCACCCGGCCGGGGTGTGCGGCGTCGCGCCGGGCGCCGCTGCGAGGGAGGCGACCGCCGTCGCCGCGAGCGTGGCGACGGCGACGAGCAGCGCCAGCAGGGCGGCGGGTGGTCCGGGGGGCGGGAGGCGCATCGGCATGACGGCACGGTGCCGCGCGGGCCGCCGGGCGGGCGCGGCCGCGGGCTCCCGTCTGGGGACGCGCCGCGCGCCGCGGCGCTGGGGAGGAGCGGGGCCCCGCTGCCGGGCGGGTACCGTCGGTGAGCGTCCCGGGACCGGTCCCGGCGGCTCGCACCGTCCGGTAGACTGCCTCCTGCGACCGGTGCGTGCCGGTCGACATCGCGCGTCATCACCGGCGCTCGCACCCGGACCGTCCGACGGTCCCGGGTGGGTGCGGCGGGCCGACGCCGGCAGCGGTCCGGGTTCGTCCCGGCGTCGGCGTGGGCGTGGCGCCAGGGACGCCGCCCGCCCGGGAGGCGTCGACAACCGGACGAGCGGGTCGGCCACGCGGCTGGCCCGCGATCAGTGTGCGCGCCCCCGACGTGGGCGCGTCGGAAGGACCTGTCATGGCCGTCGTGACCATGCGCCAGCTGCTCGAGAGCGGTGTCCACTTCGGGCACCAGACCCGCCGCTGGAACCCCAAGATGAAGCGCTTCATCTTCACCGAGCGCAACGGCATCTACATCGTCGACCTGCAGCAGTCGCTGTCCTACATCGACCGCGCGTACGACTTCGTCAAGGAGACCGTCGCGCACGGCGGCACCATCCTGTTCGTCGGCACGAAGAAGCAGGCGCAGGAGCCGGTCGCGGAGCAGGCCGCCCGCGTCGGCATGCCGTACGTGAACCAGCGCTGGCTGGGTGGCATGCTCACCAACTTCCAGACGGTGAACAAGCGCCTGCAGCGCCTCAAGGAGCTCGAGCTCATCGACTTCGACGACGTCGCGGGCAGCGCGTACACGAAGAAGGAGCTGCTCATCATGCGTCGCGAGAAGGACAAGCTCGCGAAGACGCTGGGCGGCATCCGCGACATGGCCCGGACCCCGTCCGCCGTGTGGATCGTCGACACCAACAAGGAGCACCTGGCCGTCGACGAGGCCCGCAAGCTGGGCATCCCGATCGTCGCGATCCTCGACACCAACTGCGACCCGGACGTCGTCGACTACCCGATCCCGGGCAACGACGACGCCATCCGCGCCGTGCAGCTGCTCACCCGCGTGATCGCGGACGCCGCCGCCGAGGGCACCCTGCAGCGCCACTCCGCCCGTCAGGGTGGCGGCGCCGAGGCCGCCCCGGCCGACGCCGAGCCGCTGGCCGAGTGGGAGCGCGAGCTCCTCGCGGGCGCCGAGGAGTCGCTGGCCGCCACGCAGGCGACCGCCGACGAGGCCCCCGCGGGCGAGGCCGGTGCCGCCGAGGGTGCCGCCACGCCGGGCCAGGACGCCGCTCCGGCCGTCGAGGCCGCCGCCGAGGCCGCCGCGACCGAGACCGCCGCCGCCGAGTCCGAGGGCGACGCCGAGTCCGAGTGACCCGGCTGCCCGACGACACGTACTGACGAGAAGGACGGGAAACACATGGCCAACTACTCGATGGCCGACATCAAGGCGCTCCGCGAGAAGACCGGCGCGGGCATGATGGACGTCAAGAAGGCCCTGGAGGAGGCGGAGGGCGACGCCGACAAGGCGCTCGAGATCATCCGCGTCAAGGGCCTGAAGGGCGTCAGCAAGCGCGAGGGCCGCTCGGCCTCCGACGGCCTGGTGGCCGCCGAGGTCGTCACCGCCGGTGACGGCGAGGACGAGGTCGGCGTCATCGTCGAGGTGAACTCCGAGACGGACTTCGTCGCGAAGAACGCCACCTTCATCACCCTGGCGGAGAAGGTCCTCGCGACCGCCGTCGCCTCGGGCGCCCGCGACGCGGACGCCCTGCTCGCGGCGGACGCCGAGGGCAAGGCCCTGCAGGACGTCGTCGACGAGACGGCGGCCGTGCTCGGCGAGAAGGTCGTGGTCCGCCGCGTCGCCCGCGTCGCCGGCGAGAAGGTCACCGTCTACCTGCACAAGGTGAACAAGGACCTCCCCCCGCAGGTCGGCGTGCTCGTCGCGACCGACGCCAAGGGCGCCGAGGTGGCGCGCGACATCGCGACGCACATCGCCGCGTTCTCGCCGTCGTACCTGACCCGCGACGAGGTCCCGGCCGAGACGGTCGAGAACGAGCGTCGCATCGCCGAGGAGACCGCCCGCAACGAGGGCAAGCCCGAGGCCGCGCTGCCGAAGATCGTCGAGGGCCGCCTCAACGGCTACTTCAAGGACGTCGTCCTGCTGGACCAGGCGTTCGCGAAGGACGCGAAGAAGTCCGTCGCCCAGGTGCTCGCCGAGGTCGGCGGCACGGTGACCGGCTTCGTGCGGTTCCGCGTCGGCGCCTGACGACGCACCACCCGGTGGCCCCGGCCCGGCAGGGCCGGGGCCACCGGCGCGAGCACCACCCGACGCACCCGTCGACCGCGGTCGAAGACACTGGAGGTTCCCCGTGACCAACGAGACCGACGCCCGGCGGGTGCTGCTCAAGCTGTCGGGGGAGGCCTTCGGCGGCGGGCTCGTCGGCCTGGACGCCGGCGTGGTCCGGCGCATCGCGGCCGAGATCGCCGAGGCCGTCCGCGAGGGCGTGCAGGTAGCGATCGTCGTCGGCGGCGGCAACTTCTTCCGCGGCGCGGAGCTGGCCCAGAACGGCCTGGACCGGGCGCGCGCGGACTACATGGGCATGCTGGGCACGGTGATGAACTGCCTGGCCCTGCAGGACTTCCTCGAGCAGGCCGGCGTGGACACGCGCGTGCAGACCGCCATCACGATGGGTCAGGTCGCCGAGCCGTACATCCCGCTGCGCGCCATCCGGCACCTGGAGAAGGGCCGCGTGGTCATCTTCGGCGCCGGTGCCGGCATGCCGTACTTCTCGACGGACACGGTGTCGGTGCAGCGTGCGCTCGAGACGCACTGCGACGAGGTCCTCATGGGCAAGAACGGCGTCGACGGCGTGTACAGCGCCGACCCGCGCACGGACCCCGACGCCGTGCGGCTCGACCACCTGACCTACACCGAGGCGATCGTCCAGGAGCTCGGGGTCATGGACTCCACCGCCCTGTCGATGTGCCGCGACAACGGCGTGCGCATGCGCGTCTTCGGGCTGGAGGCGCCGGGCAACGTCACCCGCGTGCTCCGGGGTGAGAAGATCGGGACGCTGGTCACCGAGGACTGACCCCGCCGGCGCGCCCGCCCGGCCGCACGCCTCCCGCACGCCCGCACCGCCAGCAGGACCTGAACCGAAGGAGCAACCGTGATCGACGAGATCCTCCTCGAGGCCGAGGAGAAGATGGACAAGGCCGTCGAGGTCGCGAAGGAGGACTTCGCCGCGATCCGCACGGGGCGCGCGAACGCGGCGATGTTCAACAAGATCACCGTCGACTACTACGGGAGCCCGACGCCGCTGCAGCAGCTCGCGTCGTTCAACGTGACCGAGGCCCGCACCATCCTCATCTCCCCGTTCGACAAGTCGTCGATGCAGGGGATCGAGAAGGCGCTGCGCGACTCGGACCTCGGCGTCAACCCGACGAACGACGGCAACGTCATCCGCGTGACCCTGCCCGCCCTCACGCAGGAGCGCCGCAAGGAGTTCGTGAAGCTGGCGAAGTCGAAGGCCGAGGACTCCCGCGTGTCGGTGCGCAACATCCGCCGCCGGGCGAAGGACGAGCTGGACCGCCTGGTCAAGGACGGCGAGGCCGGCGAGGACGAGGTCGTCCGCGCCGAGAAGGAGCTGGAGGCCGTGACGCGGCGCCACGTCGACCTGGTCGACCAGCTCCTGTCCTCCAAGGAGTCGGAGCTGCTCGAGGTCTGATGTCCGCTCCACCCGCCGTCGCCCCCGCTCCCGGCACCTCGCGTGCCGGGCGGGACCTGCCCGTCGCCACCGCCGTCGGACTCGGCCTGCTGGTCGCCGTCGCGGCGTCGCTGTTCCTCCGCAAGGAGGTGTTCGGCGTCGTCGCGGTGCTCGCCGTCGGGGCGGGGCTGTGGGAGCTGGCGCAGGCGTTCGCGCGCCGGGGCGTCCACATCCCGGTGCTCCCGCTGCTGGTGGGGGACGTCGGCATCCTCGTCTCCGCGTACGTCGCGGGCATGGAGGCGCTGTTCGTCGCGTTCGTGCTGACGGTCGGCGGGCTGGTGGTCTGGCGGGTGCTGGACGGCAGCGGCGCGCCGGCGGTGCGGGACGCGACGGCGGGCGTGTTCGCCGCGGCGTACCTGCCGCTGATGGCGGGGTTCGTGGTGCTCATGCTCGCGGCGGACGACGGGCCGATGCGGGTCGCGCTGTTCATCCTGCTGTGCGTCGCGAACGACACCGGCGGGTACGTGGTCGGCGTGCTGATCGGGCGGCACCCGCTGGCGCCGTCGGTGAGCCCGAAGAAGACCTGGGAGGGCCTGCTCGGCTCGGTGGTGCTGGCGTGCGTCGTCGGCGTGCTGGGCGTGCACCTCATGTTCGACGGGGACCCGGCCGTGGGCGCGCTGCTGGGCCTGGCCACCGTCGCCGTGGCCACGCTCGGGGACCTGGGCGAGTCGATGATCAAGCGGGACCTCGAGCTCAAGGACATGGGGACGCTGCTGCCGGGCCACGGCGGCGTGCTCGACCGCATCGACTCCATGCTGCTCGCCGCGCCCGTCGTGTACCTGCTGCTCGAGGCGCTCCAGCCCGTCGCGGCCTGATCCGGGGGGACCCATGAACGCCACACCCGTCGCACTCAACCTGTCCGCGCCGACGCGCGGCGCCCGCGGCAAACCGCCGAAGCACTTCGTGGACCTCACGCCCGAGGAGCGGGTCGCCGCCGTCACGGAGCTCGGCGAGAAGCCGCTGCGCGCCAAGCAGCTCGCGACGCACTACTTCAGCCACCTCACGGCCGACCCGGCCGCCATGACCGACCTGCCCGCCGCGAGCCGCGACAAGCTGGTGGAGGCCCTGTTCCCGCCCCTGCTGACGGCGGCGCGCACGATGCAGGCCGACGGCGGCACGACCGTCAAGACGCTGTGGCACCTGTTCGACGGGGCGAAGGTCGAGTCGGTGCTCATGCGGTACGCGCACCGCTCCACGCTGTGCGTGTCGAGCCAGGCCGGCTGCGGCATGGCGTGCCCGTTCTGCGCGACCGGTCAGCTCGGCCTGACCCGCAACCTGTCGACGGCCGAGGTCGTCGAGCAGGTGCGTTCCGCGGCGGCCTCGCTCCAGGCCGGCGAGGTGCCGGGCGGCCCGACGCGCCTGTCGAACGTCGTGTTCATGGGCATGGGCGAGCCGCTCGCGAACTACAAGACGGTGATGGAGACGGTGCGCCGGCTGACCGCGCCGGTCCCGCAGGGCCTGGGCATGTCGGCCCGCAACATCACGGTCTCGACGGTCGGCCTCGTCCCGGCCATGCGCAAGCTCGCGGGCGAGGGCATCCCGGTGACGCTGGCCCTGTCCCTGCACGCGCCGGACGACGAGCTGCGCAACGAGCTCGTGCCGATCAACACCCGGTGGAGCGTCAAGGAGACGATCGACGCCGCCTACGAGTACTTCCACGCGACGGGCCGGCGGGTGTCGATCGAGTACGCGCTCATGCGCGACATCAACGACCAGGCGTGGCGCGCGGACCTGCTCGGCACGGAGCTGAACCGGCGGGGGCGGGGCTGGGTGCACTGCAACCCGATCCCGCTGAACCCGACGCCCGGCTCCAAGTGGACGGCGAGCGATCCTGCCGTCGAGCAGGAGTTCGTGGCACGCTTGCGCGCACACGGCATCCCCACCACCGTCCGCGACACCCGCGGGTCCGACATCGACGGTGCGTGCGGCCAGCTGGCGGCTGAGGAGGACTGATGAGCGGCGGCACCATGTTCCGGCGGGTGACGGGCGTGCGCACCGGGTACCACCCGGAGGAGGTCGACGACTTCTTCACGCACGCACGCAGCGTCTACGAGCAGGGGCCGTCCGGGGCGCTGTCGAGCAAGGACGTGCGCACCGTCGCCTTCGACCTGGTGCGCCACGGCTACTCCACCACGGCCGTCGACGCCGCGCTCGACCGGCTGGAGGCGGCGTTCGTCGCCCGCGCCCGCGCGGACTTCATCGCGGAGCGCGGCCGGCAGGCGTGGCTGGAGCAGCTCGCCGAGCAGGCGCGCACGCTGTACGGCCGGCTGACCCGGCCCGACGGCGAGCGGTTCTCCCCGCCGAAGGGCCGGCAGGCCGGGTACCTCGCCGAGGACGTCGACGCGCTGTGCCACCGGCTGGTCGCGTACTTCGACACCAACACGCCGTTGGCGGCGCAGGAGGTCCGCTCGGCGGTGTTCCGGCGGGCCAAGGGCGCCAAGGCGTACGCCGAGGGACCCGTGGACGCGTTCTTCGAGCGCGCCGTGGACGTGCTGCTCGCCGCGGAGTAGCCCCGCCTCGGGCAGGATGGTGCGGATGAACGCGCGCACCGTCGTCCTGCTCGGCTCCACCGGTTCGATCGGCACCCAGGCCGTCGACGTCATCACCCGGAACCCCGACCGGTTCCGGGTGACGGGTCTCAGCGCGGGCGGGGCGGACCCCGCGGCGCTGGCCCGGCAGGCGGTGGCGCTCGGCGCCCAGACCGTCGCGGTGGCGGACCCCGACGCCGCGGGCACGGTGTTCGCCGAGCTCGTCCGCGCGTCCGCCGACGCCGGGCTGCGCCAGATGGGCGTCGAGGTGCTGACCGGCCCGGACGCGGCGACGCAGCTCGCGGCCCGCGGCGCGGACGTCGTGCTCAACGGCATCACGGGCTCCGTGGGCCTCGGCCCGACGCTCGCCGCCCTCGAGGCGGGCAGCACGCTGGCGCTGGCGAACAAGGAGTCCCTGGTGGCCGGTGGGCCGCTGGTGCGCGCCGCGGTGCGGCGCCCCGGGCAGGTCGTGCCGGTCGACTCGGAGCACTCGGCGATCGCGCAGTGCCTGCGGGGCGGCGCCCGGTCCGAGGTGCGGCGCCTGGTGCTGACGGCCTCCGGGGGACCGTTCCGCGGCCGGTCCCGCGACCGGCTCGCGGACGTGACGCCGGCGGAGGCCCTGGCGCACCCCACCTGGTCGATGGGCCCGGTGGTGACGGTCAACTCCGCGACGATGGTCAACAAGGGGCTGGAGCTGATCGAGGCGCACCTGCTGTTCGACGTCCCGGTGGCGGACATCCAGGTGGTGGTGCACCCGCAGTCCGTCGTGCACTCGATGGTGGAGTTCGCCGACGGGTCGACGATCGCGCAGGCGTCGCCGCCCGACATGCGGCTGCCGATCGCCCTCGGCCTGTCGTGGCCGGACCGCGTGCCGGACGCCGCCGTCCCGTGCGACTGGACCCGGGCGGGGTCGTGGACCTTCGAGCCGCTCGACGAGGACGTGTTCGGCGCGGTGGCGCTCGCCCGGGCCGCGGTCGGGGCGTCGGGCACGCACCCGGCGGTGTACAACGCGGCGAACGAGGAGGCCGTCGCGGCGTTCCTCGACGGCCGGCTGCCGTTCCTCGGGGTGGTGGGGACGGTCGAGGAGGTGCTCGCCGCCTACGAGGGCTCGCCGGCCGGCTCCGTGGCCGACGTGCACGCGGCGGAGGAGTGGGCGCGCGCCCGGGCGCGGGAGCGCATCGCGGCGACCGCCTGACGGACGGCGCTCAGCCCCCCAGCAGCGGGGCGAGCGCCCGCGCCAGGCGGCTCGGCCGGCCGGTGAGGCGCTCCTCCGCGTCCGCCAGCGCCGCCCCGCGCAGCCCGGCGGTGATCCCCGCCCAGCGCGCCGGCTCCGGCTCCCACTCCGGGGAGCGGTGGCCCACCCACGGCAGCCGCGTCAGGGCCGAGTCCGTGCCGGTGAGCAGGTCCGCCAGGGTGCGGCCCGCGAGGTTCGCGGTGGCGACGCCGTCGCCGACGTAGCCGCCGGCCCAGGCGATGCCGTCGTCCCCGAGCCCCACGGACGCGTGCCAGTCACGCGGCACCCCGAGAGGCCCGCCCCAGGCGTGCGTGATCCGGGCTCCCCGCACGGCGGGGAACAGGTCCACCAGGGCGTCGCGCAGCCGTCGGGCGACGCGCGGGTCCTGGTCGAACGCCGGGTCGACGGCCGAGCCCCAGTGGTACGGCGCCCCGCGGCCGCCGAACGCCAGCCGGTCGTCGGCGGTGCGCTGCCCGTAGACGAGCAGGTGGCGCCCGTCGGTGAACGTCTGCCCGCGCTCCAGGCCGATGAGGTCCCACGCGCTGGCCGGCAGGGGCTCGGTGGCGACCATCAGCGAGTACAGCGGCGCGAGCGCTCGGCGGGTGCCGGGCAGCGTCGCGGTCCACGCCTCGACGGCGCGCACGACGTGGCGGGCCCGGACGGTGCCCTGGTCGGTGACGACCGCCCGGGGCGAGATCCGCAGCGCGCGCGTCCCCTCGGCGAGGCGCGCGCCCCCGGCGGTGACGACGTCCGCGAGCCCGCGCACGAGCCGCGCGGGCTGCACCCGCGCGCAGTCCGGCGTCCACGTGCCGCCGAGCACGTCGTCGGCGCGGACGTGCTCGGCGACCTCGGCGGGGCCGAGCAGGTCCAGCTCGTCGCCCCAGCGGCCGGCGTCGGCGGCCTCGGCCGTCAGACGCGCGAGCTGCGCCGGCGTGCGGGCCAGCGTGACCGTGCCGCCGTACGCGAAGTCGCAGGCGATCTCCTCGGCGGCCGCCACGCCCCCCACCTCGACGACCGTGTCCCGCATGGCCGCGCGCATCGACCGCGCGGCCTCCTCCCCGTGCCGGCGGGCGAGCGCCTCGGCGGACACCGGGAACAGCGCCGAGCACCAGCCGCCGTTGCGGCCGCTCGCGCCGTAGCCGGCCACCGCCTGCTCGACCACCAGCACGTCCAGCGCGGGGTCGGCCTCCAGCAGGTAGTACGCGGTCCACAGGCCGGTCAGGCCGGCGCCGACCACGACGACGTCGGCCGTGGTGTCCCCGTCGAGCGGGTCCCGCGGCTCCAGCGGCCCGTCGGCCGCCACCTGGTCGAACCACAGCGACAGCCCGGCCAGGTCCCGGCCCGCCGTCCAGGCGAGCACCGGCCCGCCCCCGGCCCGCGTCACAGCCGCGCCCACGCCTCGCCGAGCACCCCGCGCAGGATCTGGCCGATCTCGGCGAACTCCGCGGGCCCGCAGGTCAGTGGGGGCGCGAGCTGGATCACCGGGTCCCCGCGGTCGTCGGCCCGGCAGTACAGGCCGGCCTCGAACAGGGCGGGGGACAGGAAGTCGCGCAGCAGGTGCTCGGACTCGGCGTCGTCGAACGTCTCCCGGGTGCCCTTGTCCTTGACGAGCTCGATGCCGTAGAAGTACCCGGCGCCGCGCACGTCGCCCACGATCGGCAGGTCCAGCAGCCCCTCGAGCTCGGCCCGGAACAGCGGCGCGTTCTCGTGCACCCGCTGCGTGAGGCCCTCGCGCTCGAAGATGTCGAGGTTCGCCATCGCGACGGCCGCGGAGACCGGGTGCCCGCCGAACGTGTAGCCGTGGTAGAACGTCGCGTCGCCGGTGCGGAACGGCTCGTAGACCCGGTCGGAGACGAGCGTCGCGCCGATCGGGGAGTAGCCGGACGTCAGGCCCTTGGCGCAGGTGATCATGTCCGGCACGTACCCGAGGTCCCGGCACGCGAACAGCTCGCCGATGCGGCCGAACGCGCAGATGACCTCGTCGGAGACGAGCAGCACGTCGTAGCGGTCGCAGATCTCCCGGACCCGCTGGAAGTACCCGGGCGGGGGCGGGAAGCAGCCGCCGGCGTTCTGCACGGGCTCGAGGAACACCGCGGCGACGGTCTCGGGGCCCTCGAACTCGATGGCCTCCGCGATGCGGTCCGCCGCCCAGCGCCCGAACGCCTCCGGGTCGTCCCGCAGGTGCTCCGGCGCGCGGTACTGGTTGGTGTTCGGGACGCGCGTCGTGGACGGCACGAGGGGCTCGAAGGGCGCCTTCAGCCCGGGGATGCCGGTGATGGACAGGGCGCCCTGCGTGGTCCCGTGGTAGGCGACGGCCCGGGAGATCACCTTGTGCTTGCCGGGCCGGCCCACGAGCTTCCAGTACTGCTTGGCCAGCTTCCACGCGGTCTCGACGGCCTCGCCGCCGCCGGTGGTGAAGAACACCCGGTTCAGGTCGCCCGGCGCGGCGTCCGCGAGGCGCTCGGCCAGGTCGATCGCCTGCGGGTGCGCGTACGACCACAGCGGGAAGAACGCGAGCTGCTCGGCCTGCTGCCGGGCCCGCTCGGCGAGCTCGGCGCGGCCGTGCCCGACCTGCACCACGAACAGGCCCGCGAGCCCGTCGAGGTACCGGCGCCCGCGGTCGTCCCAGATGTGGTGCCCCTCGCCGCGCACGATCGTGGGGACGTGCTGCTCCCACGCGCTCTGCCGCGTGAAGTGGCCCCACAGGTGGTCGCGGGCGGCGGCGTGCCGGTCGGTGCCGCGCGGGGTGACGGTGGTGAGGGTCTCGGTCATCGGGTTCCCCAGTCGTATTGCTGCTTGCGCAGCTTGAGGTAGACGAACGTCTCGGTGGCCCGCACGCCGGGCAGCGTGCGGATGCGGTCGTTGAGCACGGCGAGCAGGTGGTCGTCCCCGGTGCAGACGACCTCGACGAGCACGTCGAAGCCGCCCGCGGTGATGACCACGTAGTCGACCTCGGGGAGGGCGGCGAGCGCGTCGGCGAGCGCCTCGAGGTCGCCCTCGGCGCGGATGCCGATCATGGCCTGGCGGGCGAAGCCGACCTGCACGGGGTCGGTGACGGCGACGATCTGGACGACCCCCGAGTCCGTGAGGCGCTGCACGCGCTGGCGCACCGCGGCCTCGGACAGCCCCACGGCCTTGGCGATCGTCGCGTAGGAGCGACGGCCGTCCTCCTGGAGCTGCTCGATGATCGCCTTGGACGTGTCGTCCAGGGCGGGGGTGGTCTCGGCGCGGGGTGTCACGCCCTCGATGGTCGCCCGGCACTGCCGCCTCGCGCAAGGGATTCCGTCGTCCGGGCGCGTCGCCACCACGGATCCGGTCGCCGAAACACATCCTTAACGCAGATTTTCGCAAACGTGTCCTGCGGCGCGGGTGCTCCCGCGCCTAGCGTTCCCCCGACCGCGGCGCCCGGTGCGCCGACGGGTCGGACCGGAGGGGGAGGGCCTGTGACCGTGCCGAACGCCACGCCGCTCGTGCTGCAGAACTTCGTGGACGGCGCCCCGGTGCCCGCGGCCGACGGCCGGGTGGCCGACGTGCTCGACCCGAGCACCGGCGAGGTCTACGCGCAGGCCCCGGTGTCCGGCCCCGCCGACGTGGACGCCGCCGTGACGGCCGCCGCGTCGGCGTTCACCACGTGGCGCCGCACCACGCCGGCCGAGCGGCAGCGCGCGCTGCTGCGGATCGCGGACGCGCTCGAGGCGCGGGCGGACGAGTTCGTCGCCGTGGAGTCACGGGACACCGGCAAGCCGCTGCACCTGACCGCGACGGAGGAGGTGCCGCCGTGCGCGGACCAGCTCCGGTTCTTCGCCGGGGCGGCGCGCATCCTCGAGGGGGCGTCCGCGGGCGAGTACCTCGCGGGCCACACGTCGTTCGTGCGGCGCGAGCCCGTCGGGGTGGTCGGCCAGGTCACGCCCTGGAACTACCCGCTGATGATGGCGGTCTGGAAGATCGCCCCCGCCCTGGCCGCCGGGAACACGGTGGTGCTCAAGCCGTCCGACACGACGCCCGCGTCCACGCTGCTGCTGGCCGAGGTGGCCGCGGAGTTCCTGCCGCCCGGCGTGCTCAACGTGGTGTGCGGCGACCGCGACACCGGCCGCGCGCTGGTCGCGCACCCGCGCCCGGACATGGTGGCGATCACGGGCTCCGTGCGGGCGGGCACCGAGGTCGCCGGCGCGGCGGCCCGGGACGTCAAGCGGGTGCACCTGGAGCTCGGCGGCAAGGCGCCGGTCGTGGTCTTCGCCGACGCGGACCTGGCCGCGGCGGCGGAGGGCATCGCGGCCGCCGGCTACTTCAACGCCGGGCAGGACTGCACCGCCGCCACGCGGGTGCTGGTGCAGGCGACCGTGCACGACGACTTCCTCGCCGCGCTGGCCGAGCAGGCGCGGGCGCAGCGCACCGGCATGCCGGACGACCCGGGCGTGGCGTTCGGGCCCGTGAACAGCGCCGCGCAGCTCGACCGCGTGACGGGGTTCCTCGACCGGCTGCCGGACCACGCGCAGGTCGTCGCCGGCGGCCACCGGCAGGGCGACCGCGGCTACTTCCACGAGGCCACCGTGGTCGCGGGCCTGCGGCCGGACGACGAGGCCGCGCGGGACGAGATCTTCGGGCCGGTCATCACGGTGCAGACGTTCACCGACGAGGCGGAGGCGCTGGCCCTCGCCAACGGCGTCCGCTACGGCCTGTCCGGCTCGGTGTGGACGACGGACCACGCCCGCGCGATGCGGATGTCCCGCGACCTCGACGCCGGCGTCGTGTGGATCAACACCCACATCCCGTTCGTGGCCGAGATGCCGCACGGCGGCTTCAAGCAGTCCGGCTACGGCAAGGACCTCTCGATGTACGGCTTCGAGGACTACACCCGCATCAAGCACGTCATGAGCGCCATCGAGTAGCGCGGCCCCGCCGGACCACCGGCCCGAGCCCCCGCCCCCCCGACCCAGAGGAGTCCGATGTCCCCTCGACGAGCCCTCCCCGCCGACCCCCGCGTGCGTGCCGTCCTCGCCGCGGTCGGCGGCCGGCGCCGCGCCCCGGGAGCCGGCGCCGCCGCGCTCCCCGCCGTCCCGCCGGCGGGCGCCAGCCGCCGCCAGTTCCTCGCCGGCACGCTCGGCGGCGTCGG
Source organism: Cellulomonas sp. ES6 (assembly GCF_030053835.1). NCBI lineage: Bacteria > Bacillati > Actinomycetota > Actinomycetes > Micrococcales > Cellulomonadaceae > Cellulomonas > Cellulomonas sp. ES6. Next base: position 3,931,546 of record NZ_CP125655.1, read on the forward strand.
TGCGGGCCTGCTGCTCGCGGCCTGCGGCACCGGCGGCACCCCCTCGGGCGGCACCTCCGCGACGGCCGCCACCGACCTGTCGCAGACCGAGAAGCTGGTGCGCTGGGCCAACTGGACGCTGTACCTCGACCAGGACGACGCGGGCACCGGCTACCCGACCCTTGACGCGTTCACCGCGCAGACCGGCATCGACGTCACGTACGCCGAGGACGTCGACGACAACGACTCGTTCTACGGCAAGGTCTCCGGGCAGCTCGCCAACGGCCAGGACATCGGCTACGACATCGTGACGCTCACGGACTGGATGGCCGCGCGCCTGATCCGGATGGGCTACACCCAGGAGCTCGACCGCTCGGCGATGCCGAACGCGGACAACATCCTGCCGGACCTCGCCGAGGTGGACTTCGATCCCGGCCGGCGCCACTCCCTCACGTGGCAGTCCGGGTTCGGCGGGCTGGCGTGGGCGAAGGACCAGGTGCCCGGCGGCATGACGTCGGTCTCGGACCTGTGGGCGCCGGAGCTCGCCGGCAAGGTCGAGGTGCTCTCGGAGATGCGCGACACCATCGGGCTCATCATGCTCGACCAGGGCGTGGACCCGTCGGGCGACTGGGGCGAGGAGGAGTTCGACGCGGCGCTCGCGGTGCTGCGGGACAAGATCGACTCCGGCCACATCCGGCAGGTCCGGGGCAACTCCTACGCGCAGGACCTGGTCAGCGGCGACGCGGTCGCGGTCATCGGGTGGTCCGGCGACATCACCGCGCTGAACTACGAGAACGACGACCGCTTCGCGTTCGCGATCCCGGAGGCCGGCGGCACGCTCTGGAGCGACAACCTCATGGTCCCCGTCGGTGCGACGCACAAGGCGAACGCCGAGGAGCTCATGAACTACTACTACGACCCGGAGGTCGCCGCCCAGGTCGCCGCGTGGGTCAACTACATCACCCCCGTGCAGGGCGCCCGCGAGGCCATGGAGGCGATCGACCCGGAGCTCGCCGAGAACCCGATGATCTTCCCGGACGAGGCCACGCTCGCCACCGCGCACGTGTTCCGGACGCTCACGCCCGAGGAGGAGACGACCTACAACGGCGCGTTCCTGGACGTGATCGGCGCGTGAGCGCGCACGCCGCCGGCCCCGCGACCCGCGCGGGCGCCGCCCTGGAGATCTGGGACGTCACGAAGTCGTTCGGGTCGTTCACCGCGGTGGACGACCTCACGCTGACGGTGCCCTCGGGGTCGTTCTTCGCGCTGCTCGGTCCGTCCGGCTGCGGCAAGACGACGACCCTGCGGATGGTGGCGGGCCTGGAGCAGCCCACGACCGGGGCGATCTCGATCGGGGGCCGCGAGGTCACCGGGACGGCGGCGCACCAGCGGCCCGTCAACACCGTGTTCCAGTCGTACGCCCTGTTCCCGCACCTGTCCGTGCTGGAGAACGTCGCGTTCGGCCTGCGCCGCCGCCGGGTGCGCGACGCGGTCGCCCGGGCGCGCGAGGGCCTGGACCTGGTGCAGCTCGGGCACCTCGGCGACCGGCGCCCGGCGCAGCTGTCCGGGGGGCAGCAGCAGCGGGTCGCGCTCGCCCGCGCCCTGGTCAACAACCCGGCGCTGCTGCTGCTCGACGAGCCCCTCGGCGCCCTCGACCTCAAGCTCCGCCGGCAGATGCAGACCGAGCTCAAGCGGATCCAGACCGAGGTGGGCCTCACGTTCGTGCACGTCACGCACGACCAGGAGGAGGCCATGACGATGGCCGACACGGTCGCGGTGATGAACCACGGGCGCATCGAGCAGCTCGGCAGCCCGGCGGACCTGTACGAGCTGCCGCGGACGGCGTTCGTGGCGAACTTCCTCGGGCAGTCGAACCTCGTCGCGGGCGAGGTGCGGGAGGGACCGGGGGCGGACGGCTCGCTGGGCGTCGACGTCGCCGGGGCGCGGCTGCGGGTGCCGGCGGCGCGCGCGGTGCGCACGTCCGGGCAGGTGCTCGTCGGGGTGCGGCCGGAGAAGGTCCGGCTGCTGGCGCCCGGGCATGAGCCCGCGCCGGGGTCCAACGTGCTCGGCCCGGGGACCGTGACGGACGTGGCGTTCGCGGGGGTGAGCACCCAGTACCTCGTGGACGTCCCGGGCGCGGGGTTGTTCGGGGTCTTCGCCCAGAACCTGGCCGCCGGTGCGACGCTCGCCGTCGGCGACCCGGTGCGGCTCGCGTGGGCGGTGGACCACACCTTCGGCCTGGACGGGGCCGGGGCGGCCTCCGGGGGCGACGCCACCACCGGCGCGGCGCCCGTCGCCGAGGCGGTCGCATGAGCATCGCCGCCGCCCTCGCCGACTCCGGGACCGCGCCCGCGGGGACCGCCGGACCGTCCGCGTCCGGGGCGGGTCGCCGGCGCTCCCGGTCCGGCGCGCTCGGCCTCATGCTGCCGGGCACCGCGTACCTCGTGCTGTTCTTCGTCGTCCCCGTCGGCGCGCTGCTCGCCACGTCGCTCTACGTGCCGGTGCCCGGCGGCGACGTCGGCCAGTTCCAGCCGGCGCTGCACTGGCAGAACTACACCGACGCGCTCGCGCAGTTCTGGCCGCAGCTCGTGCGGTCGTTCGCGTTCGCGCTGGTCGCGACCCTGGCCGCGCTCGTCATCGGCTACCCGCTGGCGTACGCGATCGCGGTGCGCGCCCGCGGCCGGACGCTGCTGCAGGGCGTCCTGCTCGTGCTGGTGGTCGCCCCGTTCTTCACGAGCTTCATCCTGCGCACCATCGCGTGGAAGCAGATCCTCGCCGACGACTCGTTCGTGGTGCAGGCGCTGCGGTGGCTGCACCTGCTGCCGCCGGACGGCCGGCTGACCGCGACGGCGTTCGCGGTGGTCGCGGGCCTCACCTACAACTTCCTGCCGTTCATGGCGCTGCCGATCTACGCCAGCCTGGAGCGGCTGGACCCCCGGCTGCTGGAGGCGGGGGACGACCTGTACGCCCGGCCGGTGACCACGTTCCGCACCGTGACGCTGCCCCTGTCGCTGCCGGGCGTGGTGTCGGGGACCCTGCTGACGTTCATCCCGGCCGCGGGGGACTACGTGAACTCGTCCCTGCTCGGCAACAGCACCGACACCGCCATGATCGGGCAGGTCATCGACGCCCGGTTCTTCAAGGTGCTCGACTACCCGACGGCCGCCGCGCTGTCGGTGGTCCTCATGGCCGCGATCCTCGTGCTCGTCGGGCTGTACGTCCGCCGCGCCGGCACCGAGGAGCTGGTGTGAGCGCGCGCCCGGGGCCGCGCCCGCGCCGGTGGCGGGTCGGCGGCGCGCTCGTCCCGGTGTTCGCGGGGCTGGCGTTCCTCTACCTGCTCGTGCCGGTGGCCTACACCGTGGCGTTCTCCTTCAACGACGCCGGCAAGACCAACCTCGTGTGGCGCGGCTTCACGCTGGACAACTGGCGCAACCCGTGCGGCGCCCCGCAGGTCTGCGAGGCGTTCGCGAACTCGATCCAGGTCGGGCTGCTCTCGACGCTCGTCGCCACGGCGCTCGGCACGCTCGTCGCGATCGCGCTCGTGCGCTACCGGTTCCGGGGCCGCGCGCTGGCGAACCTGCTCATCTTCCTGCCGATGTCGACGCCCGAGGTCGTGCTCGGGGCCGCGCTGCTCGCGCAGTTCCTGTCGCTGCGGGTGCAGCTCGGGTTCTGGACGGTGGTCGCCGCGCACGTGATGTTCTGCATCTCGTTCGTCGTCGTGGCGGTCAAGGCGCGGGTGGCCTCGCTGGACCCGCGCCTCGAGGAGGCCGCGGCGGACCTGTTCGCGACGCCCTGGCAGGCGTTCTGGCGCGTGACGTTCCCGCTGCTGCTGCCGGGCATCGCCGCCGCGGCGCTGCTCGCGTTCAGCCTCAGCTTCGACGACTTCATCATCACGAACTTCAACTCCGGCAGCTTCACCACGTTCCCGAAGTTCGTCTACGTCTCGGCGACGCGCGGCATCCCGCCGCAGGCCAACGTCATCGGGTCGTCCATGTTCGCCCTGTCGCTCCTCGTGGTGATCGGGTCCCAGGTCGTCCGGGCCGGCAGGGCCGGGCGGCAGCGACGGCGCCTGTCCACGGCGCCCTGACGGAGAGGTTCCCCATGCGGGTCGTCGTGGTCGGCAGCGGCGGGGTGGGCGACGCGGTCGCCCGGATCGCCGCCCGGCGCCAGTTCTTCGAGCTCCTGGTGGTCGCGGACCGTGACCCCGGGCGGGCGGCCCGCACGGTCGCCGCCGCGGCCGGGCGGGACGTCGTCGGCGGGCGGTTCGTCGCCGCGCAGGTCGACGCCTCGGACCCCGCGGCCGTCGCGGCCCTGCTGCGGGAGCACCGCGCCACGCACGTCCTCAACGCCGTCGACCCGCGCTTCGTGATGCCGGTGTTCGACGCGGCGCTCGCGGCCGGGGTGGACTACCTCGACATGGCGATGTCCCTGTCGACGCCGCACCCCGACGCCCCGTACGAGCAGGTGGGCGTGAAGCTGGGGGACCGGCAGCTCGCCCGGGCCGCCGACTGGGAGGCCGCGGGCCGCCTCGCGCTGCTGGGCATCGGCGTCGAGCCGGGGCTGTCCGACGTCTTCGCGCGGTACGCCGCCGACCACCTGTTCGACCGGATCGAGGAGCTCGGGGTGCGCGACGGCGCGAACCTCGTGGTGCGAGGCGAGGACGGCGAGCCGGTGTTCGCCCCGTCGTTCTCCATCTGGACGACCATCGAGGAGTGCCTCAACCCGCCGGTGGTCTACGACGCGGCGCGCGCCCGGGCCGCGGGGGACCGCGACGCGGGGTGGCACACCGTCCCGCCGTTCCACGAGCCGGAGGTGTTCGACTTCCCGGCGCCGGTCGGCCCGGTGGAGTGCGTGCACGTGGAGCACGAGGAGGTGCTGCTCATGCCGCGGTGGGTGGACGCCGAGCGCGTCACGTTCAAGTACGGCCTCGGCGAGGAGTTCATCGGCGTGCTGCGGACCCTGCACACCCTGGGCCTCGACTCCACCGTGCCCGTGCGGGTCGGCGGCGTCGAGGTCAGCCCCCGCGACGTCGTGGCGGCGGTCCTGCCCGACCCGGCGACCCTGGGCGACCGCATGTCCGGCTCCACGTGCGCCGGGCTGCTCGTCACGGGGACCGGCAAGGACGGCGCGCCCCGCGAGGTCTACCTGCACCACCTCGTGGACAACGCCTGGTCGATGGCGGAGTACGGCGCGCAGTGCGTGGTGTGGCAGACCGCGGTCAACCCCGTCGTCGCCCTGGAGCTGCTCGCGCAGGGCACGTGGTCGGGGACCGGGGTGCTCGGGCCGGAGGCGTTCGACGCGGTGCCGTTCCTGGAGCTGCTGGCGGCACCCGGGCCGCAGGGGTACGGATCGCCCTGGGGGCTGGACGAGCGCACGCCGGCGGTGGCCGCCGCCGGGTGATCCGCGGGTGAACCCGTCCCGTGGCACCGGCGTGGCGCGGGCGGGCGAGGTACCGTGCCTCGACCCTGACGACCCCGGAGAGCGCCATGTCCGCACCGTCGCCCGCCCCGCGGGACCTGCCCGTGGCACGCCGGTCCGGCGACCCGACGCTCGGGCTGATCCGCCGCGTGCTGCTGGTGTGCCTCGGCGCGGGTGCGGTCGCGATCGCCTCGGTCGCCGTGGCCCGGTGGGACGACCCGCTGCTGCGGGTGGTGTCCCCGGTCCTGCTCGCCGTGGTGATCGCCTTCGGGTGGGTGCTGCTCCGGCGGCCGCGCACGACGATCCCCGTCGCCCGCCTGGTGCTGTCGGCCTTCGACGTGCTGTGGCTCGGCGTCCTGGCGTCCCGGCTCGGCGCGGGCAGCGGCGGGTGGGACGCGCTGTTCCCCACGACGTTCATGGGCCTCGCGCTGTTCGTGGTCATCGGGTTCCTCGTCTACCCGACGCGGTTCGCGGTGCTGCACGCCGGCGTCCTGGTGGTCGCGACGCCGGCGGTGGGTCTCGCGGCGCTCGCGGTCGGACCGGACGACGGACGCCGCGGCGCGCACGGCGTCGACCTGCTGCGGTACGCGATGTACCTGGCGGTGCTCGCGGCGATGGTCTGGGTGCTGTCCCGCACCAAGGAGCACGCGACCCGCGCGTTCCTCGTCGCCGAGCACGCCAGCGCGGAGGCGGCGAGCATGCGCGAGATGGCCTACCGGGACGCGCTGACCGGAGCGGCGAACCGCCGCCGGCTCGAGGAGGAGCTGGCGTACCAGGCGCGGGTCGTCGGGTCCGGGCTGGACGTCGCGCTCGTCTACCTGGACCTCGACCGGTTCAAGCTCGTCAACGACACCCTGGGGCACGCGGTGGGCGACCGGGTGCTCGTCGCCGTGGCCCACACCCTCGAGCAGCAGGTCCGGTCGGGCGACCTCGTCGCGCGGCTGGGCGGCGAGGAGTTCGTCGTCGTCGCCCCCGGCATGGGACCCGGCGACGCCCGCGAGATGGCCGAGCGGCTGCGCGGTCTGCTCCCCGGGGCCGTGCAGCGCGCGGCCGACGTCCACGTCACGGCGAGCCTCGGCGTCACGGCCCTGCGCCCGGGCGAGGAGCCGTCGGCGGCCATCGCGCGCGTGGACGAGCTCATGTACCGCGCCAAGCGCGCGGGGCGGGACCGGGTCGCGTCGGACGACACTGCGGTCGGCACGGCGGTCGGCGCAGCGCCCGACACCGCCGACGTCCAGCCGGCGCCCAGGTCCAGGGGGCAGGATATGGGGTCGTCCGACCGTCGCCACCCGGCGACCGACCACCGCTGAACGGGAGCGTGCCGCATGGCCTACGTGATCGGCGTGCTCGTGCTCGTCGTGGGCATCCTCGTGTCCATCGCCCTGCACGAGGTCGGTCACATGGTGCCCGCCAAGCGGTTCGGCGTGCGGGTCAGCCAGTACATGGTCGGCTTCGGCCCCACGCTGTGGTCCCGCACCCGGGGCGAGACGGAGTACGGCGTCAAGGCGATCCCGCTGGGCGGCTACGTCCGGCTGATCGGCATGTACCCGACGCCCGAGGCGGTGGGGAACCCGCCGGTGCGCGGGTTCTTCAGCCGGATGGCGGCCGACGCCCGCGAGGCCAGCGCGGAGGAGATCCGGCCGGGGGAGGACCACCGCGCGTTCTACCGGCTCTCGACGCCGAAGAAGCTCGTCGTGATGCTCGGCGGGCCGGTGATGAACCTCGTCATCGCGGTGGTGCTGCTGGCCGTCGTGCTCATCGGCATCGGCACGTCCGGGGCGAGCACCACGCTGGCGTCCGTCAGCCAGTGCGTGCTGCCGGCGGACTCGACGGCCACGGAGTGCTCGCCGTCCGACCCGGCGGCGCCGGGCGCCGCGGCCGGCCTGCGTCCCGGTGACACCGTGGTCGCGTACGACGGCGTGGACGTGACGAGCTGGGACCAGCTGTCCGGCCTCATCCGCGGCACGGGCGACGAGGCGGTGCCGGTCGTCGTCGAGCGCGACGGCGAGCGGGTGACGCTCTCGGTGACCCCGGTGGTGGCCGAGCGTCCCGTGGTCGGCGACGACGGCCGGGTGGTCACGGGCGACGACGGCGAGCCGGTGACGCGCAGCGTCGGGTTCCTCGGCGTCAGCCCGGCGACGGAGCTGCAGCGCCAGCCGGTGTCCGAGGTCGTGACGCTGACCGCCGACGCCGTGTGGCAGACCGGCAAGGCCGTCGTCACGCTGCCCGTGAGCCTCGCGGGCATCGCGCAGAGCGCGTTCGGCGGGGCGGAGCGGGACTCCGGCGGCGTGCTGGGGCCGGTCGGCATCGCGCGGCTCGCCGGGGAGGTGGCGTCCAGCGACGCCCCGGGCGTCGGGGTCGCCGAGCGGGTGTCCGCCATGCTCAGCCTGCTGGCGTCCCTCAACATCGCGCTGTTCGTCTTCAACCTCATCCCGCTCGTCCCGCTCGACGGCGGGCACGTGGCCGCCGCCCTGTGGGAGGGCGCCAAGCGGACCGTCGCCCGGGTCCGCGACCTGCCCCGCCCGCGCCCGGCGGACGCCGCCCGGCTGCAGCCCGTCGCGCTCGCGGTGTTCGTCCTGCTCGGGGGCATGGGCCTGCTGCTGGCGTACGCCGACGTCGTCAGCCCCGCGTCGCTCGGCTGACGCGGGCCGCCGGAGCCCGGCGCGGGTACGGGTGCGCGCACGGCCCGCGGTGCGATGATGAGCCGGTGAGCACCCCCATCAGCCTGGGCATGCCGGAGGCACCCGCTCCCGTGCTGGCCCCGCGGCGGCCCACCCGCAAGATCCGCGTCGGCAAGGTCGAGGTCGGCGGCGACGCGCCCGTCAGCGTCCAGTCGATGACGACGACGCTCACCGCGGACGTCAACGCCACCCTGCAGCAGATCGCCGAGCTGACCGCGGCGGGCTGCGACATCGTGCGGGTCGCGGTGCCGAGCCAGGACGACGCCGACGCGCTGCCGGCGATCGCCCGCAAGTCGCAGATCCCCGTGGTCGCCGACATCCACTTCCAGCCGCGCTACGTGTTCGCGGCCATCGACGCGGGCTGCGCCGCCGTCCGCGTCAACCCGGGCAACATCCGCAAGTTCGACGACCAGGTCAAGGAGATCGCCCGCGCGGCGCAGGACGCCGGGGTGTCCCTGCGCATCGGCGTGAACGCCGGTTCGCTGGACCCGCGGCTGCTCGCGAAGTACGGGAGGGCGACGCCGGAGGCCCTGGTGGAGTCGGCCGTGTGGGAGGCGTCGCTGTTCGAGGAGCACGACTTCCACGACTTCAAGATCTCGGTGAAGCACAACGACCCCGTCGTGATGGTGCGCGCCTACGAGCTGCTGTCCGAGCGCGGCGACTGGCCGCTGCACCTCGGGGTGACCGAGGCCGGCCCCGCGTTCCAGGGCACGATCAAGTCGGCGACGGCGTTCGGGGCGCTGCTGAGCAAGGGCATCGGCGACACCATCCGCGTGTCGCTGTCCGCGCCGCCGGTCGAGGAGGTCAAGGTCGGGATCCAGATCCTGCAGTCGCTCAACCTGCGGCCCCGCAAGCTGGAGATCGTGTCCTGCCCGTCGTGCGGGCGGGCGCAGGTGGACGTGTACACGCTCGCCGAGCGGGTGACGGCCGGGCTCGAGGGGCTGGAGGTCCCGCTGCGCGTCGCCGTCATGGGCTGCGTGGTGAACGGCCCCGGCGAGGCCCGCGAGGCCGACCTCGGCGTGGCGTCCGGCAACGGCAAGGGGCAGATCTTCGTGCGCGGCGAGGTCGTGCGCACCGTGCCGGAGTCCGCGATCGTCGAGACGCTCATCGACGAGGCCATGCGGATCGCCGAGAGCATGGACGCGGCGCAGGACGGCAGCGGCGGGCCCGTCGTCACGGTGGGCTGACGCGTGGTGCGCGGCGTCGAGGAGGACGTGGCCGCCGGCGGCGGGCCCGCGCACGCCGGGGAGCCCCGGCTGCTCGACGACGCCGACGTGCCCGCGGCGCTCGCGGTCTGCGCGCAGGACCCGGTCGCCGCGGTGCTCGCGACGACGCGGCTGGAGCAGGCCGCCCTGCACGGGTTGCGGCGCGTCGGCGGGCAGCTGTGGGGCTACGACCTCGGCGGGCGGCTCGCGGCCGTCTGCTGGGCGGGCGCGAACCTCGTGCCCGTCGTCCCGGACGCGGCCGTGCGGGAGGACGCGCTCGACGGCTTCGCGGCGTTCGGGCGCGCGCAGGGCCGGCGCTGCTCCTCGGTCGTCGGGGACGCGGCGGCCGTGCTCGGCCTCTGGGACCGGCTGGCCCCGTCGTGGGGCGCCGTGCGGGAGGTCCGGTCGGACCAGCCGTCGATGGTCATCGACCACGCCCCGAACGTCGACCCCGACCCGGCGGTGCGGCGCTCCACGCCCTCCGAGTACGACCTCGTGCTGCCGGCGTGCGTGCGGATGTTCACCGAGGAAGTCGGCTACTCACCGGTCGCCGGCACCGGCGGCGCCTACGAGGCGCGCGTGCGGTCGCTGGTCCGCGAGGGCCGGTCGTTCGTGAGGATCGAGCCCGGGGCGACCGGGCCCCAGGTCGTCTTCAAGGCCGAGCTCGGCGCCGTCGCGGGCGGGGTCGCGCAGGTGCAGGGCGTGTGGGTCGACCCGGCGCGGCGCGGCGAGCGGCTCTCCGAGGGCGGCATGGCCGCCGTGGTCTCGCTGACCCGCCGGGCGGTGGCGCCGACCGTGTCCCTCTACGCGAACCACTACAACGAGCGGGCCCTGGCGGCGTACCGGGCCGTCGGCTTCCGGCAGGTCGGCACGTACGCGACGGTCCTGTTCTGAGGGACCGGGGCGTCGACGGGCCGGGCTCAGGGCGTCGCGGTGACCGCCGCGCCCGCCGGGTCGGTGCCGTCCGGCGCGCCCGGCAGCGGCTGGTCCGCGTTCAGCCGCTGCCAGATGTCGTCGGCCTGCGACGTCCACACCACGCGGTCGCGGTCCGTCGGCGCCTCCGCGACGGGCACGGTCACCGGCGTCAGCGTCGCCGGGTCGACGTCGCGGAGCGTCAGCGCGATGCCGGCGAGCGACCGCAGGCCGAGCCCGTCGCTCACGGACAGCGACCGGCTCACCGCGGTCAGCACCGGCATGAGCGTGCCCGGGTCGGTGAGCAGGTCGGTGGACTGGACCTGGGCGGCGAGGGCGTCGATGAGCTGCTGCTGCCGCTCGATGCGCGCCAGGTCGGAGCCCAGCTCCAGCCCGTTGCCGGAGCCCGTGCGGGCCCGGAGGAAGGCGAGGGTCGTGGTGCCGTCGAACGTCTGCGGCCCCGCGGGCACGTGCAGGCCGGCCTTGGGGGAGTCCATCGCCTCCGGCAGGTCCATCGGGACGCCGCCGAGGGCGTCGACGACGTCGCGGACGCCGTCCATCTTCACGACGATGCTCTCGTCGGTGCGGACGCCCGAGTTCTCCTCGAACGTGCGCCGGGTGCAGGCCGCGGCCGCCGCGAGGTTGCCGGTGCTGCCCGCGCCGATCATGAACGCGTCGTTGAACATCGCGGACTCGCGCGGGCTGCTCGTGCTGCCGTCCTCGAGCGTGCAGGCCGGGATGCGGACGAGCGAGTCCCGGGGCACCGACACCATGTCGACCCGCGTCCGGTCGGCGGACAGGTGCACGAGGATCGTCGTGTCCGACCGCATGCCCTCGACCTCGCCGGCCAGCGCCGCGTTCTCGCCGTCGCGGCTGTCGGTGCCCATGACGAGGATGTTCAGCGGCCGGCCGGCGTACCCGTCGACGGGCGGCGGCTCCTCGACGGGCCGGTCGTCCGCGAGGAACTGGTCGACGTCCGCGTGCTCGATCCCCGCGTCCACCGAGGCGTACAGCGCGGCGGCGCCCGAGGCGCCCGAGAGCGCGACCGCCGCCGCGGTCACCCCGGCGACCCGGGCGACCCTCCCGCGGGCGCGGGGCGGCCGGGCGTGGCGGACGGACCGGGCGACGGCACGGGTGTGCCGGGCGGTCCGGCGGCTGGCAGCGGTCATCCTCCGAGGCTAGGGAGGTCGCGCGCGGACCGGTGGGTCGCGAGGTGCAGCCTGCGGCAGGATCCTGTGCGCGAGCCGTGAAGGCCGGTGCGGCCGGTGCGCGCAGCCGCTCGCCGCCGGTCCTCGCGCCCCGTCCGCGCCGCCGGACCGCTCAGCGCAGCAGCCGGGACATCCGCCGGTCGGCCAGCGGCGTGCCGCCGGTCTGGCACGTCGGGCAGTACTGCAGCGAGGAGTCCGCGAACGACACCTCGTGCACCGTGTCCCCGCACGGCACCCCGTCCCAGCCGGGGCAGGGCAGGCCCGTGCGCCCGTGCACGCGCATGCCCCGGCGCTTGGCGTCCTTCAGCTCGGCGGCCGGCCGGCCCGCGGACGTCGCGACGGCCTCCCGCAGCACCCCGACGGTGGCGGCGTGCAGCCGCGCGACCCGCTCGGCGTCGAACGACCGCGTCAGCGCGAACGGGCTGGTGCGTGCCACCAGCAGGATCTCGTCGGAGTAGGCGTTGCCGATGCCGGCGATCGTCCCCTGGTCGCGCAGCAGGCCCTTGACCTGCTGGTTGCGGGCGGCCATGAGCTCCGCGAGCCGCTGCGGGGTGAACTCCGGCGACAGCGGCTCCACCCCGAGCGTGGCGACCTGCGGGACGTCGGCCGGGTCGGTCACCACGTACACGGCGAGCCGCTTGCGGGTGCCGGCCTCCGTGAGGTCGAACCCGGAGCCGTCGTCCAGCCGCACCCGCAGCGCGAGCGGCGAGCGCCCGGGGCGGACCGGCGTCGCCGGGAGCGGCTCGGACCAGCGCAGCCACCCCGCCCGGGCCAGGTGGAAGACCAGGTGCAGCGCGTCCCCGCCGGCGGGCGGGCGGACCCCGAGGTCCAGCCACTTGCCGTGGCGCCCCGCGGAGACGACCTCGCCGCCCGCGAGGTCCTGCGGGGCGGGGCGGAACGTCTTCAGCGCGCTGATCGCCCCCACCTCGACGCCCGCGACGGTGCGCCCGACGGCGCGCTCGCGCAGGAACGCGGCCAGCGACTCGACCTCGGGCAGCTCCGGCATGACCCCATGGTGGCCCAGACGTCCGACACCTGCCGCTCCCACTAGGCTGCGGCCCATGCTGCTTCGCCTCTCCACGCTCTTCGTCCGCACCCTGCGCGAGGACCCGGCCGACGCGGAGGTGGCCAGCCACCGGCTGCTCGTCCGCGCGGGCTACATCCGCCGCGCCGCCCCCGGCATCTACACGTGGCTGCCGCTGGGGCTGCGGGTGCTCGGCAAGGTCGAGCAGGTCGTGCGCGAGGAGATGGCCGCGGCCGGCGCGCAGGAGGTGCACTTCCCGGCGCTGCTGCCGAAGGAGCCGTACGAGGCGACGGGACGCTGGGCGGAGTACGGGCCGAACATCTTCCGCCTGAAGGACCGCCGCGAGGCCGACTACCTGCTGGCGCCCACCCACGAGGAGATGTTCACGCTCCTGGTCAAGGACCTGTACTCCTCGTACAAGGACCTGCCGCTCACGCTCTTCCAGATCCAGACGAAGTACCGCGACGAGGCCCGCCCGCGCGCCGGGCTGATCCGCGGGCGCGAGTTCGTCATGAAGGACGCGTACTCCTTCGACGTCGACGACGCCGGGCTCGAGGCGTCCTACCAGGCGCAGCGCGACGCGTACGAGCGGATCTTCACGCGCCTCGGCCTGGAGTACGTGGCCGTGGCCGCGACGTCGGGCGCGATGGGCGGCTCCCGCTCCGAGGAGTTCCTCACCCCGACGGCGATCGGCGAGGACACCTTCGTGCGGTCCCCCGGGGGCTACGCGGCGAACGTCGAGGCCGTCACGACCGTCGTGCCCGACGCCGTGCCGTGGGACGACGCGCCCGCAGCCCACGTCGAGGACACCCCCGACACCCCGACGATCGACTCGCTCGTCGCCCTCGCGAACGCCCGCTTCCCCCGCCCGGACCGGCCGTGGACCGGGGCGGACACGCTGAAGAACGTGGTCCTGGCGCTGGCCCACCCGACCGGGGAGCGCGAGCTCCTGGTCGTCGGGCTCCCCGGGGACCGCGAGGTCGACCTCAAGCGCCTGGACGCCGCGGTCGCGCCGGCCGAGGTCGAGCCGGCGGTCGAGGCCGACTTCGCCGCGCACCCCGAGCTCGTCAAGGGCTACATCGGCCCGGCCGTGCTCGGCCCGAACCGCGAGGGGCTGGACGCCGACGCCGAGGGCCGCACCGCCGTGCGCTACCTGCTCGACCCGCGCGTCGTGCCCGGCACCCGGTGGATCACCGGCGCGAACGAGCAGGGCCGCCACGTCTTCGACCTGGTCGCCGGGCGGGACTTCACGGCCGACGGCACCGTCGAGGCCGCCGAGGTCCGCGCCGGTGACCCCGCCCCGGACGGGTCCGGGCCGCTGGAGCTCGCGCGCGGCATCGAGATCGGCCACATCTTCGCGCTGGGCCGCAAGTACGCCCAGGCGCTCGGGCTGACCGTGCTCGACCAGAACGGCAAGTCGCAGGTCGTCACGATGGGCTCCTACGGCATCGGGGTCAGCCGCGTCCTCGCCGCGCTGGCGGAGGCCAACCACGACGACCGCGGCCTCGCGTGGCCGGCCCAGGTGGCGCCCGCGCTGGTGCACGTCGTCGCGACCGGCAAGGACGCCACGGTGTTCGAGGCCGCGGAGTCGCTGGCCCGCACGCTCGACTCGCGCGGCATCGAGGTGCTGTACGACGACCGGCCCAAGGTCTCTCCGGGCGTGAAGTTCGCCGACGCCGAGCTGCTGGGCGTGCCGCTGACCGTCGTGGTCGGACGCGGCCTCGCGGACGGCGTCGTGGAGGTGCGGCCCCGCGTCGCGACCCCTGACGGCCCGCAGGCGGAGCAGGTGCCGGTCGCGGACGCCGCGGACCGCGTCGCGGAGCTCGTGGACGCGCTCCTCGCCCGCTGACCCCGGCCGCCCCGACCCCGGCCGCCCCGACCCCGTCGAGGTTGCAGTCCTTGCGGGGTTCACGCCGCCGAACCCCGCGACGACTGCAACCTGGACGCGCGGGGGGAGCGGGACCGGGCGCGCGGGAGGGCTCGCGCGGGTGAGGCCGCGCGGGAGGGCTCGGCCGGGTCAGCCCGCGGTCGGCGTGGGCGTCGGGGTCGGGCTCGGGCTCGCGGGCGGCAGGCCCGGGAGGGCGGTGGGCGTCGCACCCCAGGCCAGCGCCTCGACCGACGAGGTCCGCAGGCCGTCGACCGTGGCGGTGCGGTCGGCCGTCGACGGGTCCGTGCCCAGCACCGCGTCCGCGTGCACGGCGGCCAGGTCCGTCAGCAGCCCCGCGGCGAAGGTCCGCACGGCCTCCGTCGTCGACACGTCGCCGTCCAGCTCGTAGGCGACCCGGCGGGGGTCCTCCGCGGTGCCGGCCACGCCGACGGCCTCGGCCCAGGCGGTCGCGGCGGCGCGGTGCGCGGCGGCGGCGGACCGCGCACGGGTACGCGCGTCGTCGGCGAGCCGGGCGGCGGCGACCTCGAAGCCGTACCCGGCCTGGTCCTCGGCGAGCACCAGGGCGAGGGCGTCGGCCCGGTCCAGGTCCGCCCCGAGGGCGTCGGCGGGGCCCGTCGCGGCGGGCTCCGGGGAGGCCGACCCGCCGGCGGAGGCGGACGGCGACGGCAGCGCGGCCGACCCGTCGCCCGAGCCGGACCCGTCCGCGTCCCCTCCGGTCGTGAACCCGCTCTCCGGCTCCGCGTCGACCGCCGGCGCCTCGGTGCCGAGCGAGGCCGCGAGCCGGTCCGTGAGCTGGGCGCGGGACGCGGCGACGGCGGCGAGCAGCCGGGCCGTGCCGGGGTCCTCGGCCGCCCTCGCCCCGGCGCGCGCACCGGAGGCGGCGTCGCCGAGCAGCGCCAGGACGTCCGCGGGCCCGGGCGCGGGGTCGGTGGCGGTGGGCGTGGGGGACGGCGTCCCGTCCTCCGGGTCCGGAAGCCCCGACTCGTACACCCCGCCGAGCGCGACGACCTGGTCCGCGGCGGTCGAGGAGACCAGACCCAGGACCGCGGCGACGCCCTCGTCGGCCCCGGGGGCGGCGGCGTCGGCCGCGGCGGCGAGGGCGAGGGCGTCGTCGACGGCGTCCCGCCGGACCTGCTCCGCGGCGTCGGGCACGGGCTCGGCGGGCGGGTCGGTCTCGAGGCGCAGGCCGCAGCCCGACAGCACCGCGGCGGTGCCGAGCACCAGCACGCCGGCGAGGGCGCGGGCGCGCCGGGACCGGGCGGGTGCGGGGCGCGGCACGGAGCGCGGGGCGGGGCGCGTCGGGCGGTGCGGGGCGGTGCGAGGCATCGCGGGCGATCCTGCCACGGTGGCCCGCCGCGCGGCCGGACCCGAGGTCCCGCCGGGGCCGGTGTCGCGCACGTCGCACCGGCCGCGGGCCCGGTCGGGAGGGTGCCGCGCCCCGGAGTCAGTACGCTGGTCGCAGCACGCGGTCCGCCGCGCGCCGCTCCACCGTGCAGGACCGACAACCACACAGCGTCGACGTCCCCGGTGTCGGCGTGCGCGCGACGAGGCCGCACCCCGCCGAGGACCGACACAGGAGGTCAACATGCCCGCGCCCGTCAGCGCGCAGCGCATCCGGGAGACCATCGAGCCGGTGGTGGCCGCCGCCGGGCTGTGGCTGGAGGACGTCGAGCTCGCGCGCGACGCCGGCCGCCCGGTGGTGCGCGTCGTGGTCGACGCGGTGGAGGACGCCGAGGAGGCCGTCGACCTGGACGGCGTCGCCGCGGTGTCCCGCACCGTGTCCGAGGCGCTCGACGCTCTCGACGGCCTGCCGGACCGGTACACCCTCGAGGTGTCGACCCGCGGGGCCGACGCCCCGCTCACCGCACGCCGGCACTACGTCCGGGCGATCGGCCGCCTGGTCGTCCTCGGGCTGGCCGACGGCACCGTGCTCGCCGGGCGGCTCGTGGACGTCGTCGACGCCGGCGGTGCCGAGGGGGACGCGGTGGTCGTGACCCCCGTGACCCCCGGCGTCAAGGGCCGGCCCGCGAAGGTCGGCGACCCGGTGCGGGTCCCGCTCGAGCGGGTGCGCGAGGGCCGGGTGGAGGTCGAGCTCGTCAAGGACGGCGGGCGCGGCGAGGACGGCGCCGGCGACGGCGCGGCGGACGGGCCGACGGGCCGGGAGGACTGACGTGGACATCGACATGCAGGCGCTGCGGCTCATCGAGCGCGAGCGCGACATCAGCCTGGACGTGCTGGTCTCGGCCATCGAGCAGGCGCTGCTCTCGGCCTACCACCGGACGCCGGACGCCTACCCGGACGCCCGCGTCGAGCTGGACCGCCGGTCCGGGCACGTGACGGTGTGGGCGCGCGAGCGCACGGTGGTGCCCGCGCCCGACGCCTCCGACGTGGACGCCGACGCCGCCGCGACGGCCGTGCCGCCGACCACGACGGTGACCGGCCCGGAGTTCGACCACACGCCGGCCGGGTTCGGGCGCATCGCGACGGCCACGGCCCGCCAGGTGATCGTCCAGCGGCTGCGCGACGCCGAGGACGACCAGGTGCTCGGGCAGTTCCGCGGCAAGGAGGGTGAGGTCCTCGGCGGCGTCATCCAGCAGGGCCGTGACCCGCGCGTGGTGCTCGTCGACGTCGGCGGCACGGAGGCCGTGCTGCCCGCGCACGAGCAGGTGCCCACGGAGCAGTACGTGCACGGCGAGCGCATCCGCGCGCTGGTGCTGGACGTGTCCCGCGGCGCGAAGGGCCCGCAGATCACGCTGTCGCGCACCCACCCGAACCTCGTGCGCAAGCTGTTCGAGCTGGAGGTCCCGGAGATCGCCGACGGCCACGTCGAGATCACGGCCCTGGCGCGCGAGGCGGGCCACCGCACGAAGATGGCGGTGCGCTCGACCGTCCCCGGGCTCGGGGCCAAGGGTGCGTGCATCGGCCCCCTCGGCGCCCGGGTGCGCGCCGTCATGGCCGAGCTGCACGGCGAGAAGATCGACATCGTCGACCACTCGGACGACCCGGCCCGCATGGTCGCGAACGCCCTGTCGCCGGCGCGGGTGCTGTCGGTGACGGTCGTCGACCCCGCCGCGCGTGCCGCCCGTGTGGTGGTGCCGGACTACCAGCTCTCGCTGGCGATCGGCAAGGAGGGCCAGAACGCGCGGCTGGCGGCGAAGCTCACCGGGTGGCGGATCGACATCCGGTCCGACGCGCAGGAGCCGGCCGAGGCCGGGGCGGCGCCCGGCGAGGCCGCGGGTGGCGCGCCGGAGGGCTCCGCGGGGACCGCCCCGCGTGCCGCCGGTCGAGCAGAGTGACCTCGCGCGCTAGACTGGACGCGGCTGGGCCGGACGCCCGGCTCTCCTCGCCGAGCAGGCGCCACCCCCGACACCCCGCAGCGCACGTCGCCGCGCCGGTGGTCGTGGGCCCGGTGCGCACGTGCGTGGGGTGCCGGACTGCCGGACCGAGGTCGGCTCTGCTGCGCGTGGTCGCGGCGGCGTCGGGCACGAGTGAGACCGTGCTCGTCGTCGACGTGCGTCGCGCGCTGCCGGGCCGGGGGGCGTGGCTGCACCCCGATCCTCACTGCCTCGAGCTCGCCGAGCGCCGACGTGCGTTCCCGCGGGCCCTGCGACTCGCGGGGCCGCTGGACACGTCCGCGGTCGGGGAGCACCTCGGGGCGGGGTGAGGCACGACCGTCGCCGCCGGGCGCCTGCCCGGTGGCATGTGCACCGTCGAACAGGAAAGCGGGTCGAAGAGCCGATGGCTGCCCGATGAGCACGCACCGATGAGTACCCAGCGATGAGTACCCAGCACTAACGACGGTCCACCCTGTCCTGGGCGGGCCGAGACAGGGAGAGATGTGGCCAAGGTCCGCGTCTACGAGCTCGCCAAGGAGCTCGGAGTCGACAGCAAGACCCTCATGACCAAGCTGAACGAGCTCGGTGAGTTCGTGCGCTCGGCGTCCTCGACGATCGAGCCGCCGGTGGTCCGCAAGCTGCGGGACACCTACCCGGCCGGTGGCGGCGCCAAGCCCGCCGCGGCCCGCCCGGCCCCGGCGTCCGCCCCCGCGGCGTCCGCCCCGGCCCCCTCGCCGGCACCGGCGGCCCGCCCCGCGGCGTCCGCCCCGGCGGCGACCCCCGGCCCGGCACGGCGCCCGGCCCCCGAGGCCCCGGCCGCGTCCGCGTCCGCCCCGGCGGAGCCCGCGGCCCCGGCCGCTCCCGCCGAGCAGGCGGCTCCGGCCGCCCGTCCGTCCGCACCGCGTCCTGCCGCCCCGTCGCCGCGTCCCGCGGCGCCGTCGCGCCCGGCCGAGGGCGGTGACGGCCGGTCCGGTCGTCCCGGCGGCGCTCCGCGTCCCGGTGGTCCGCGTCCGGGCAACAACCCGTTCGCGCCCTCGCAGGGCATGCCGCGCTCCGGCGGCCCGCGTCCCGGTGGTCCGCGTCCGGGCAACAACCCGTTCGCGCCCTCGCAGGGCATGCCGCGTCCCGGTGAGCGCCGCTCCGAGGCGCCGGCGGCGTCCGCGGGTGCCGGCGACCGCCCGGGTGGGCCGCGTCCCGCGGCTCCGCGCCCCGGCGGCCCGCGTCCGAACCCCGGCATGATGCCGGGCCGCAGCACCAGCGGCGTCGGCCGACCCGGTGACCGTCCCGCCCGCGCGGGCGGTGGCGGCGGTGGTCGTCCCGGTGGTGGCGGCGGCTACGGCGGCGGCGGTGGCCGTCCCGGTGGCGGCGGTGGCTTCGGCGGTCGTCCCGGTGGTGGCGGTGGCCGCCCCGGTGCCGGCGGCCGCGGCTCGACGCAGGGTGCCTTCGGGCGCGCCGGCGGCCGTCCCGTCCGCGGGCGGAAGTCGAAGCGGGCGAAGCGCCAGGAGTTCGAGCAGATGCAGGCGCCGTCGCTCGGCGGCGTGCAGGTGCCCCGCGGGAACGGCTCGACCGTCATCCGCCTGCGCCACGGCTCGTCGCTGAACGACTTCGCCGACAAGATCGACGCCAACCCGGCCTCGCTGGTCACGGTGCTGTTCCACCTCGGTGAGATGGCGACCGCGACCCAGTCCCTGGACGAGGACACCTTCGGCACGCTGGCCACCGAGCTCGGCTACGTCGTGGAGATGGTCTCGGCCGAGGAGGAGGACCGCGAGCTGCTCGGGGCCTTCGACATCGACCTGGACGCCGAGCTCGAGGGGGAGTCCGACGAGGACCTCATGCCCCGGCCGCCCGTCGTCACGGTCATGGGTCACGTCGACCACGGGAAGACCAAGCTCCTCGACGCCATCCGGTCCACGGACGTCGTCGCGGGCGAGGCCGGCGGCATCACGCAGCACATCGGTGCCTACCAGGTCCGCACGGAGCACGAGGGCCAGGACCGGGCCATCACGTTCATCGACACCCCGGGTCACGAGGCGTTCACCGCCATGCGTGCCCGCGGTGCCCAGGTGACGGACATCGCGATCCTCGTGGTCGCGGCGGACGACGGCGTGATGCCCCAGACCATCGAGGCGCTCAACCACGCCCAGGCGGCGAACGTGCCGATCGTGGTCGCGGTCAACAAGGTGGACAAGGAGGGGGCCAACCCCGCCAAGATCCGCCAGCAGCTCACCGAGTACAACCTGGTGGCCGAGGAGTACGGCGGCGACACCATGTTCGTCGACGTCTCCGCCAAGCAGCGGATGGGCATCGACGACCTGCTCGAGGCCGTGCTGCTGACCGCGGACGCCGCGCTCGACCTGCGGGCCAACCCCGACAAGGACGCCCGTGGTGTCGCCATCGAGGCGAACCTCGACAAGGGCCGCGGCGCCGTCGCGACCGTCCTGGTCCAGTCCGGCACGCTGCACGTCGGCGACGCGATCGTCGCGGGTACGGCCCACGGCCGCGTCCGGGCGATGTTCGACGAGCACGGGGACAACGTCACCGAGGCGGGCCCGGCCCGTCCGGTGCTGGTCCTCGGCCTGGCGTCGGTGCCGAGCGCCGGCGACACCTTCCTGGTGGCGCCGGACGAGCGGACCGCGCGGCAGATCGCCGAGAAGCGCGAGGCCGCCGAGCGTGCCGCCCTCCTGGCCAAGCGCCGCAAGCGCATCAGCCTCGAGGACTTCACGCAGGCGCTCCAGCAGGGCAAGGTCGAGACCCTCAACCTGGTCCTCAAGGGCGACGTGTCCGGTGCCGTCGAGGCGCTGGAGGACGCGCTGCTCAAGATCGACGTGGGCGACGAGGTCGACCTGCGGGTCATCCACCGCGGTGTCGGTGCGATCACGCAGAACGACGTCAACCTCGCGACGGTCGACAACGCAATCATCATCGGCTTCAACGTCAAGTACGCGGAGCGGGTGGAGGAGCTCGCCGAGCGCGAGGGCGTGGACGTCCGGTTCTACTCGGTCATCTACCAGGCGATCGACGACGTCGAGGCTGCCCTCAAGGGCATGCTCAAGCCGGAGTACGAGGAGGTGCAGCTCGGTACCGCCGAGGTGCGCGAGGTGTTCCGCTCCTCCAAGTTCGGCAACATCGCCGGGTCGATCGTCCGGTCCGGGGAGATCCGCCGCAACTCCAAGGCGCGGGTGCTCCGGAACGGCAACGTCATCGGTGACAACCTCACCATCGAGTCGCTCAAGCGGTTCAAGGACGACGCCACCGAGGTCCGCGAGGGCTACGAGTGCGGTATCGGCCTCGGGTCGTACAACGACATCGCCGAGGGTGACGTCATCGAGACCTGGGAGCTGCGCGAGAAGCCGCGTTCCTGACCGGTCCCGCTTGCGGGTCTGCCCCCACGCGCCGAGCGTGGGGGCAGACCCGCGGTCGTCCGCCCGCGACGCGGGCGCTGAGAGGAGTTCGACATGGTGGACCACCCCCGTGCCCGCAAGCTGGCGGACCGCATCCAGCAGATCGTCGCGCAGATGCTCGACACCCGCGTGAAGGACCCGCGCCTGGGCTTCGTCACCGTGACCGACGTGCGCGTGACCGGCGACCTGCAGCACGCGAGCGTGTTCTACACGGTGCTGGGCGACGAGGAGGCCCGCGAGGGCACGGCCAAGGCGCTGGAGAGCGCCAAGGGCCTGATCCGCTCGGAGGTCGGCAAGCAGACCGGTGTGCGGCTCACGCCGACGCTGGAGTTCCACCTGGACGCCGTCCCGGAGACGGCGGCCCACCTGGACGCCGCGCTGCTCGAGGCCGCCCGGCGTGACGCCGAGGTGTCGCAGCTCGCGCAGGGCGCGCGCTACGCCGGCGACGAGGACCCGTACCGCCGCCCGGCGGACGAGGACGAGGACGACGCGGCGCGCTGACCCCTGGTCCAGGCCCGCAGGGCACGAGGTCGTCAGTACGGGACGAGGTCGTCACTCCCAGGTGACGACCTCGTGCCGTACTGACGACCTCGCCGCATCTGCGGCCCCGCGTCAGCCCCGGACGCGCTCCCGGCTCCGCCGCGGCTGCTCCGGGGACGGGCGGTTCAGGGCGCGGTGCGGCCCGTGCCGCGCGGCATCGCCAGCGAGGCCACGGCGGCCACCGCGATCACCGCGGCCCCCGTCAGCACCGCCGGCCGCAGCCCGGCGTCGAACCCGTCGGGCGTGATCGTGCCGCCGGCGGCCGTGAACACAGCGGTCAGCACGGCGACGCCGAGCGCCACGCCCACCTCGCGCAGCGTCGAGTTGGCGGAGGAGGCCGTGCCGTGGTCGTCGGGGGCCATGTCGGCGAGCACCGCCGTGGCGCTGGGCGCGAACGTCAGCCCCATCCCGGTCCCGGCGAGCACGAGCCCCGGGACGAGCGCCGCGTACCCGCTGCCCTCCGCGGCCAGCGCCAGCCACGCGAGCCCGGCGGCCTGCGCGGTGAGGCCCGCGGTCAGCAGCACCCGGACGCCCACGCGCGGCGCGAGGATCCCGGCGAGCGGGGCGACCACCATCGGGGCCGCCGTCCAGGGCAGGGTGCGCAGACCGGCCTCCAGCGGCGAGTAGCCCTGGACGACCTGGAGGTACTGGGCGAGCAGGAACACCGCGCCGAACGCGCCGAGCGAGAACGCGAACCCGGAGGCGTTGGCCACCGAGAAGCTGCGCGACCGGAACAGGCGCAGCGGGACGAGGGCGTGCGGCGTGCGCGACTCGTGACGCAGGAACACGCCGAGCGCGAGCACGCCGCCGACGATCGGCCCGAGCACGCCGGGCGCCGTCCAGCCGTCGTCGTTGCCGTGCACGACGCCCCACACCACGCCCAGCACGCCGGCGGCCGCGAGGAGCAGGCCCAGGACGTCGAGCCGCTGGGCGCGGCCGCGCTGCTCGGGCAGGGCCCGGAGCACCAGCGGGACCGCGACGAGCGCCACGGGGACGTTGATCCAGAACATCGCCTGCCAGGAGATGCCCTCGACCACCGCGCCGCCGACCACGGGGCCGAGGGCGACGCCGAGGCCGGAGACGCCGCCCCAGACGCCGATCGCCATGGCGCGGCGCGACGCGGGCACGGCGGCGGCGAGCAGCGCGAGCGACAGCGGCATGACCGCGGCGGCCCCGACGCCCTGGAGCGCGCGGGCCGCGACGAGCGCCCCGGGGGACCCGGCCAGGGCGGCGGCGACCGACCCGAGCGTGAACACGGCGATGCCGCCGAGGAACGTCCGGCGCCGTCCCCAGCGGTCACCGAGCGTCGCGGCGGCGATCATCAGCGTCGCGAACGCGAGCGTGTACGCGTTGACGACCCACTGCAGGTCGGTGAGGGACGCGCCGAGCTCGGCCTGGAGCACGGGCAGCGCGCTGGTGACCACGAGGTTGTCGAGGGTCGCCATGAACATCGGCAGGGACGCCGCGAGCAGCGCCAGGGCCACGGGCACGGCCCGGGGGGTCCGCGGGCGAGCCGGCTCGGGCCGGGGGGCGCCGGGACGGCCGGCGGTCCCGCCGACGGCGCCTCCCGGGGCGGGGGTGCGGATCTGCGTCGACATCGGAGCTCCTGTAAGCATCGGCTGATTACTTCAGACGACCGCGACGCTAGTTATCGACTGATAACCTGTCAAGCATGGACAGCGCGATGCGTGCGAGCCGCCCGCCACGGATGTCGGGGGAGCAGCGACGCGAGCAGATCCTCGCCGCCGCGATGACCGTGTTCGCCGAGGGCGGCTACGCCGGGACCACCACCGACCAGGTCGCGCGGGCCGCGGGCGTGTCGCAGCCGTACGTCGTGCGGCTGTTCGGCTCCAAGCAGCGCCTGTTCCTCGAGCTCTACCGGTACACCACCGGCCGCGTCGTGGAGGCGATGGCCGCGGTCGCCCCGGGCCCGGACGCCGTCGAGCGCACCGGGCGCGCGTACATGGAGCTCATGGCCGACCGCGACCTGCTCCGCGTGCTCATGCACGGCTTCACGTCGGGCGACGCCGAGGTCGGCCACCTCGCGCGGCACACCCTCGGCGAGGTCTTCCGGCTGTTCCGGGCGCGCGTCGAGGCCGACGTCCCCGACCCCGACGAGACCGCCCGCCGGTTCGTGGCCGACGGCATGCTCATCAACGTGCTGCTCAGCTCGGACGGCTTCGCGCACGCCGGCGAGGACCCCGGCCTCGACGCCCTGCTGCGCTGCTTCGCCCCCGAGGTGGTGGCCGCGGCCGCCGGGGAGGTGCCGGCCGCCGGTGCCGCGGCGGGGGAGCGCGCATGAGCCCCGCGCGCGAGCAGCGCCGCCCCGACCGTCCCCGCCGCCCCACCGCCCCGGACGGCCTGCTCGTCGTCGACAAGCCGCAGGGCTGGACCAGCCACGACGTCGTCGCGAAGGTCCGCGGCCTCGCCGGCACCCGCAAGGTCGGGCACGCGGGGACGCTCGACCCCATGGCCACCGGCGTCCTCGTGCTGGGCGTCGGCCGGGCCACGCGGCTGCTGACCTACGTGGTGGGCGCCGACAAGGAGTACACCGCCACCGTGCGCCTCGGCGTCGCGACCACGACGGACGACGCGGAGGGTGAGTCACTCACCCGCGCGGACGCCTCGGGCGTGACGCGAGCCGCCGTGGAGGCGGGCGTCGCCGCGCTCACCGGCCCGATCCAGCAGGTCCCGAGCGCCGTCAGCGCGATCAAGGTGGACGGGCAGCGCGCGTACGCCCGGGTCCGCGCCGGGGAGGACGTCGAGCTCGCCGCCCGGCCCGTGACGATCCACCGGTTCGACGTGCACGCGGTGCGGCCCGCCGTCGACGCGGACGTGCCGGCGGTCGACGTGGACGTCACCGTGGTGTGCTCCTCCGGGACCTACATCCGGGCCCTGGCCCGCGACCTCGGCCGCGCGCTCGGCGTCGGCGGTCACCTGACCGCGCTGCGGCGGACGCGCGTCGGCGGCTACCCCGTGGCCGGCGCCCGGACGCTGGAGCAGCTCGACGCGTGGCCGGCCGACGTCCCGCTCGGCACGCTGCCCCTGGCCGACGCCGCCCGCGCGACGTTCCCCGTCCGCGAGCTCACGCCGGACGAGGCGCGCGCGCTGTCGTACGGGCAGCGGGTCCCGGCCTCCGGGACCGGCGCGGGGGTGACGGTCGCGGCCGTGACGCCCGACGGGGAGCTCGCGGCGCTGCTCGAGGACCGCGGGCCGCACGCCCGCCCGGTGCTGGTGTTCGCGGCCGCGTCCTGACGTCTCCGCGCGGGGACGGCCCCGCCCCCCGGGGGTCAGCCCAGGGAGTCGACCACCGCGGCGACCCGGCGCCGGCGCGTGGCGTCGGTCTTCGCGCCCTCGACCGCCAGCACGTGCGCGCGCTGCTTCGAGTACGACAGCGCCGCCCACGCCCCGCCGGCTGCGGGCCCCGCGGCGGCGAGCGCCTCGGCCAGGTCCGGGGGCACCTCGACCGTCCGCGGCGCGTCGTCCACCTCGAGCACCACCTCCACGTCGTCGCCGGCGGCGATCCCCGCGGCGGCGCGGTTCGCGGCCGAGACCCCCACCCAGTACGCGCCGGAGTACGGGGCGACGGAGCCGCGGAACGTGTGGGCGCCGATCGTCACGGAGACGGGGACGCGCTTGCCGCGCCCCAGGCCCAGCACGACGTCCTCGGGGACCTCGATGCCCGTGGTGGTGCCGCCCGTCGCGACGAGCGTGGTGTGCAGGGTGACCATCCTGACCTCCGGGGGTCGTGGGGCGCGTCGTGCACCGGCCGGCCGAGCGTAGCGCCGCGAGCACGGGGCACCCGTCGGGCGCAGGGCGTCTCATCGGGCGCTGGGCAACCCGACGCGCGCGGGGCACCCGTCGCGCCGTGGCAGGCTTGTCCCCGCGCCGCGACCGCCGGCGCCCTCGACATGCGCCGTGAGGCGCTGACGGACGGGAGTGCGTGTGCAGCGCTGGACGGACCTGGCGCAGGTCCCCGCGGGCTTCGGGCCGTCGGTGGTGACGATCGGCAACTTCGACGGCGTCCACCGCGGGCACGTCGGCGTCCTCACCCGCATGGTCGCGGACGCGCGCGCCGCGGGTGCCCGGTCCGTCGCCGTGACGTTCACGCCGCACCCGCAGCAGGTCCACCGCCCCGAGACCGCCCCGCCGCTGCTCACGGGCGACGAGGACCGCCTGGAGCTGCTCGGCCAGACCGGCCTGGACGCGGTGCTGCTGCTGACGTACACGCTGGAGTTCGCCCAGCAGACCGCCGAGGAGTTCGTGCGCCGGTACCTCGTGGACGGGCTGCACGCCCGCACGGTGGTCGTCGGGCGCGACGTGCGGTTCGGGCGCGGCAACGCCGGCGACCTGGCGACGATGGTGGAGCTGGGGGAGCGGTACGGGTTCGGCGTCGAGGTGATCGAGGACGTCGTCCCGGACGGCACCGAGGCCGAGGAGCTCGCGGACGCCCTGGCCGACCCGCTGCACCGCCGCTGGTCCTCCACCTGGGTGCGCGAGCTGCTCGAGGCCGGCGACGTCCGGCAGGCGGCGCGCGTGCTCGGGCGTCCGCACCGGATGCGCGGCACGGTGGTGCACGGCGCGAAGCGGGGCCGCGAGCTCGGGTTCCCCACCGCCAACCTGGACCCGGACTCCGACGGGATGGTCCCCGCGGACGGCGTGTACGCCGGCTGGCTGCGCCGGCCCGCGGTGGCGCCGGGGTCGCCCGACGCGGTGCTGCCCGCCGCGGTGTCGGTCGGCACCAACCCGACGTTCGACGGCGCGCGGCGCAGCGTCGAGGCCTACGTGCTGGACCGCACGGACCTCGACCTGTACGGCGAGCAGGTGGTGGTCGAGTTCGTCGAGCGGCTGCGGCCGACGCTGCGCTTCGACTCCGTGGACGCGCTGGTCGCGCGCATGCACCAGGACGTCGAGGGCGTCCGGGGCGTGCTCGCCGGCGCCGCCGGCTGATAGACTCGCACAGCCGTCAGAACGGCCGCGGACCGAGAGCGCCCGGGTGGACCTGCCCCGGAGCACCGCGCAACGAGACAATCCAGGAGAGTCGTGCCCCTCGACAGCGCCACCAAGAAGTCCATCATGGCCGAGTACGCCACCCACGAGGGTGACACCGGCTCGCCGGAGGTCCAGATCGCCCTGCTGACGCAGCGCATCAACGACCTGAACGAGCACCTCAAGACGCACAAGCACGACCACCACAGCCGTCGTGGGCTGCTGCTGCTGGTCGGCCAGCGTCGTCGCCTCCAGGGCTACCTGCAGAAGGTCGACATCGACCGCTACCGCAGCCTGATCCAGCGGCTCGGCCTGCGCCGTTGACCGCCTGACCAGCCCGGACCCCGTCCAGGGTCCGGGCTGGTCCTGCGTCGGGCCCCCGGGCCCGGCGCGCACGTCCCACCCAGCAAGACACCAGCAACGACGGGTGCCGGTCGACGCGTCCGGTCCTCGGTAGTGGTTCCCGGAACGCGTGTCCGGGTCCCTCGATCGAAGACCGCCGTGACCGGTCCGGCGCCTTCGAGACGAAGGAGGGCACCCGTGGAGGGTCCCGAGATCCAGTTCGCCAAGGCCGTGATCGACAACGGCCGCTTCGGCACCCGCACCGTCCGCTTCGAGACCGGCCGCCTGGCCAAGCAGGCCGCCGGCTCCGCGATGGCCTACCTCGACGGCGAGACGGCCCTGCTGTCCGCCACGACGGCCGGCAAGCACCCCAAGGACCAGTTCGACTTCTTCCCCCTGACGGTGGACGTCGAGGAGCGGCAGTACGCCGCCGGCAAGATCCCCGGCTCGTTCTTCCGTCGCGAGGGTCGCCCCTCGACGGACGCGATCCTGGCCTGCCGCCTGATCGACCGCCCGCTGCGCCCCCTGTTCGTCAAGGGCCTGCGCAACGAGGTCCAGGTCGTCGTCACCGTCCTGGCGATCCACCCGGACGACGCGTACGACGTGCTCGCGATCAACGCCGCGTCCATCTCCACCCAGATCTCCGGCCTGCCGTTCTCCGGCCCGGTCGGCGCCGTGCGCATCGCGCTGATCGACGGCCAGTGGGTCGCGTTCCCGCGGTACAGCGAGCGGGAGCGCGCGACGTTCGAGATCGTCGTCGCGGGCCGCGTGGTCGGCGACGACGTCGCGATCGCGATGATCGAGGCCGAGGCGCCTGAGAAGTCCTGGAACCTCATCAAGGACGCCGGCGGCGTCGCCCCGACCGAGGCCGTCGTGGCCGAGGGCCTCGAGGCCGCGAAGCCGTTCATCCGCTCGCTCGTCGTGGCGCAGCAGGAGCTCGCCGCGCAGGCCTCCAAGGAGACCCGCGAGTTCCCGACGTTCCCGGACTACCAGCCGGACGCGTACGAGGCCGTCGAGGGCGCCGCGGAGGGCAAGATCCGCGAGGCCATGCAGATCGCCGACAAGCAGACCCGCGAGGGCCGCCTGGACGAGATCAAGGCCGAGACGCTCGACGCCCTGGCCGCCTCGTTCGAGGGTCGCGAGAAGGAGCTGTCCGCCGCGGTCCGCTCCGTGACCAAGAAGGTCATCCGCCAGCGCATCCTCACCGACGGCTTCCGCATCGACGGCCGCGGCCTGCGGGACATCCGCACGCTGTCCGCCGAGGTCGAGGTCCTGCCCCGCGTGCACGGCTCGGCGCTGTTCGAGCGCGGCGAGACCCAGATCATGGGTGTCACCACGCTGAACATGCTCCGGATGGAGCAGCAGATCGACTCGCTGTCGCCCGAGACGCGCAAGCGCTACATGCACAACTACAACTTCCCGCCGTACTCGACCGGTGAGACGGGCCGCGTGGGCTCGCCGAAGCGGCGCGAGATCGGCCACGGCGCGCTCGCCGAGCGGGCGATCCTGCCGGTGCTGCCGTCGCGCGAGGAGTTCCCCTACGCGATCCGCCAGGTCTCCGAGGCGCTGGGCTCCAACGGCTCGACGTCGATGGGCTCGGTCTGCGCCTCGACCCTGTCGCTGCTGAACGCGGGTGTGCCGCTGCGTGCGCCCGTCGCCGGCATCGCCATGGGCCTGGTGTCCGACACGGTCGACGGCCAGACCCGCTACGCGGCGCTGACCGACATCCTGGGCGCCGAGGACGCGTTCGGCGACATGGACTTCAAGGTCGCCGGCACCCGCGAGTTCGTCACGGCCATCCAGCTCGACACCAAGCTCGACGGCATCCCCGCCTCCGTGCTGGCCGACGCGCTGACCCAGGCCAAGGAGGCGCGCCTCGCGATCCTCGACGTGCTGAACGAGGCCATCGACGTCCCCGACGAGATGTCCCCGAACGCCCCGCGCGTCATCACGGTGAAGGTGCCGGTCGACAAGATCGGCGAGGTCATCGGCCCGAAGGGCAAGATGATCAACCAGATCCAGGAGGAGACCGGCGCGGACATCTCCATCGAGGACGACGGCACCGTCTACATCGGCGCGACCGACGGCCCCTCGGCCGAGGCGGCGCGGGCCGCGATCAACGCGATCGCGAACCCGCACATGCCGGAGATCGGCGAGCGCTTCGTGGGCACGGTCGTCAAGACGACCACCTTCGGCGCGTTCATCTCGCTCTCCCCGGGCAAGGACGGCCTGCTGCACATCTCGCAGATCCGTCGCCTGGTGGGCGGCAAGCGCGTCGAGAAGGTCGAGGACGTCCTCGGCGTGGGCCAGAAGGTCCAGGTCGAGATCGGCGAGATCGACCCGCGCGGCAAGCTGTCGCTCCACGCCGTGGTCGAGGACGAGGCGCCCGCCGAGGGTGCCGACTCCGCTGCGGCCGAGCCGGCCGACGCCTGACGTGCCCCTGCACCTCCCCCTGGTCGCACCCGGGCAGCCGGGCAGCGACCTGACCGCCGGGCAGGCGGGCGACGGCGAGCTCCGTCGCTCCGTCCTGCCCGGCGGGGTGCGTCTGCTCACCGAGCACGTCCCCGGGATGCGTTCCGCGTCCGTGGGGGCGTGGGTGGGCGTCGGCTCGCGCGACGAGTCCGACGGCCACCACGGGTCGACGCACTTCCTCGAGCACCTGCTGTTCAAGGGCACGGCGCGGCGCACGGCGATGGACATCGCCGAGGCGTTCGACGAGGTCGGCGGCGAGGCGAACGCCGCCACGGGCAAGGAGCACACGTGCTACTACGCCCGGGTGCTCGACGAGGACCTCCCGATGGCGGTCGACGTCATCGCCGACATGGTGACGTCCGCCCGCCTGGACCGCGACGAGCTCGAGACCGAGCGCGGCGTGATCCTCGAGGAGCTCGCCATGAACGACGACGACCCGAGCGACGTCGTCCACGAGCGCTTCGCCACCGTCGTGCTCGGCGACCACCCCCTCGGGCGCCCGATCGGCGGCACGCCGGACACCATCCGCGCCGTCCCGCGCGACGCCGTGTGGGCGCACTACCGGCAGCACTACCGCCCGGCGACCCTGGTCGTCACCGCGGCCGGCAACGTCGACCACGACGCGCTCGCCGCCCAGGTCGTGCGCGCCCTGCACGACGGCGGCTGGCCGCTCGCCGACGGCGAGGCTCCCGCCGCCCGCCGGGGCTCCGCCGAGGCGCAGCCCGTCACCGCCGGCCCGTCCCGGGTCACGGTGCGCCGCGCCACCGAGCAGGCGAACGTCATCGTCGGCGGCACCGGCCTCACGGCGACCGACCCGCGACGCTTCACGCTGTCCGTGCTGAACGCGGTGCTCGGCGGCGGCATGTCGTCGCGGCTGTTCCAGGAGATCCGCGAGAAGCGGGGCCTGGCGTACTCCACCTACTCGTTCGCCTCCGGGCACGCCGACACCGGCGTCTTCGGGCTCTACGCCGGATGCACCCCCGGGCGCGTCGACGAGGTGACCGACCTGCTGGTGGCCGAGCTGGAGCGGCTCGCGGACGGGGGCATCACCGACGCCGAGCTGCGGCGCTCGGTGGGCCAGCTGTCCGGCAGCCTGGTGCTCGGTCTCGAGGACTCGGGGTCGCGCATGAGCCGGCTCGGGAAGTCCGAGCTGGTGCACGGGGAGCTGCTGTCGACGCAGGAGTCGCTCGACCGCGTGCGCGCCGTCACGGCCGCGGACGTGCAGGAGCTGGCCGCGGACCTCGCGTCGCGCCCGCGCTCCGTGGTGCGGGTCGGCCCGTTCGGCGACTGACGGCCCTCGCGACGGGCCCGGCACCACGCGGTGCCGGGCCCGTCGCGCGTCCCGGGGACGCACCGGGTCCGAGGTCCCGTTCCCCTGGCGCCGTCCCGGGGCGATCATGGGCGCATGGTCGCCGTCACGTCCGCCCGCCGCTCCGTGTCCGTCGCCCCGGGACCCTCGGGGCTCGTCGAGGCGCTCTGGGTGGCGCGCGGCCCCCACGGCGCGCCGCCGCGCGTCGCCCTGCCGGACGGGCGACCGGCCGCGGTGGTGCGGCTCGGCGGCCCCGTGCGCTGGATCGACCCGCTGACCCGGGACGCCGAGGTCATCGGGTCGGTGCTGCGCGGACCCCGCACCGCGCCCCAGGTCGTGCTCGCCGCCGACCCGGCGGCGCCGTCGTACGAGGTCGGGGCCCGGCTCGCCCCGTGGGCGCTGTCCGCGCTCGCCCCCGACGGCGGGCTGCTGGTGGACGACCACCGCGGCCTGGCCGCCGTCCTGGGCCTCGAGCCCGCCGAGCTGGCCGGGCGCCTGGGTGACGGGGCCGACGAGCAGGCCGCCGCGCGTGCGCTGGAGGACCTGCTCGTGGCTGCCGTGCGTCGCCCCGTGCCGGCGGGCGAGCGCGCCGACCTGGACCGCGTCGTCCGCCTCGCCGACGAGGAGCGCGGACTCGTCCGCTCCATCGACCTCGCCCGCGCCGTCGACCGGTCGCTGGCGTCGCTGCACGCCCTCTTCGCCGAGCGCGTCGGCCTCACGCCGGCCGCGTTCCTCGCAGGCGTGCGGATGTCCTGCGCGGTGCGCGAGCTCGGCGTCGACGACCGCGGGGACGCCCGGCGCGTCGTGGAGGTGCTGCGCAGCTACGCCGACGCGGGCTACCCGCAGCGCGAGGTCGAGCGGTTCACCGGGCTCAGCCCGCTGGACCTGCGGCGCTCCGTGCGCGGCATGGAGGAGGTCCTGGCGACCGTCTAGGGTGGCGTCCCGTGACCGGAACCCGTGACACCGAGCCGATCCCCGTCGCCGTGCTGGGTGCCTCCGGGCGCATGGGCCGCACGGTCGTCGCGGCCGTGGAGGCCGCCCCGGGCCTGGAGCTCGTGGCCGCGCTCGGCCACGGTGACGACGTCGGCCGCGTCGCGGACGCTGGTGCCCGCGTCGCGGTGGACTTCACGGTGCCCGCCGCGACCGAGGGCAACGTGCGCGCGCTGGTCCGCCAGGGCGTGCACGCCGTGGTCGGCACGACGGGCTGGTCGCCCGAGTCGCTCGCCCGGGTCGAGTCCGACCTCGCCGAGCAGCCCGGCGTCGGGGTGCTGGTCGCCCCGAACTTCGCGCTCGGCGCGGTGCTCGCCATGACGTTCGCGGCGCAGGCGGCCCGGTGGTTCGAGTCCGTGGAGGTCGTCGAGCTGCACCACCCCGACAAGGTCGACGCGCCGTCCGGGACGGCCCGGCACACCGCCGAGGCCGTCGCCCGCGCCCGGCGCCAGGCGGGCCTCGGGCCGGTCCCGGACGCGACGACGGCGGCGCTCGACGGGGCGCGCGGGGCGGACGTCGACGGCGTGCGGGTGCACGCGGTCCGGCTGCGCGGCCTCGTCGCGCACGAGGAGATCCTGCTCGGCAACGCCGGGGAGCAGCTCACGATCCGCCACGACTCGTTCGACCGGGTGTCGTTCATGCCGGGCGTGCTGCACGCCGTCCGGACCGTCGGGTCCCGGCCGGGGCTCACGGTCGGGCTCGAGCACTACCTGGACCTGTGACCGTGGAGGACGACCGGGTGGAGGACGCGGACGCGCGGGACGGCGCGGCTGCGGGCGGCGGCGCGGACGGTCCGCCCCGGCGGAACCGGACCGCGCTGGTCGCGGCGCTCGCGCTGACCGCCCTGCTGGCCCTGTACGTGTGGCTCGTCGCCGGACGCGCCGTCGCGCTCGTGCGTACCGGCGAGCCGGTGGGCGTCGGGCTGGGGGTCGCGTTCGCGGTGCTCCCGCTGCTCGTGCTCGTCCTCGTGGCGCGGGAGTGGCTGCTCGCCGTCGACGTCCAGCGCATGGCCGACACGCTCGCGGCGCGCGGCGAGCTGCCGGTCGACGAGCTGCCGCGCAGCCCCGGCGGCCGCATCGACCGGGTGGCCGCCACGGAGGCGTTCGAGCTGGCGCGCGCCGAGGCGGAGTCAGCAGCCGCCGGCGACTGGGGGCCGTGGTACCGGCTCGCGTTCGCGTACGACGCGGCGGGGGACCGCCGGCGTGCCCGCGCCGCGCTCCGGCACGCCTCGCGGCTGCACCGCGGGCGGACCGGGGAGCCGCGCGGCCTCGGCTGAGGCTGGCGTCCGCCGGTCACGTGCGGAGGGCTCGCCAAGGCTCGACCGGCGGTGCGGGCGCTGCCGGCGGGGCGCTCAGCGCGCGAGGTAGGCCGCGAGCGCGTCCGGCGGCATCGGGCGTGCGACGTGGAAGCCCTGCATCAGGGGCACGCCCGCGGCGCGCAGCGCCTCCACCTGCTCGGCGGTCTCGACGCCCTCGGCGACGACCGCGAGCCCGCGGTCGGTCGCCAGCCGGTGCACGAGCTCCACGATCAGCGCGTCCACGGGGTCGTCCAGCATGTGCGCGACGACCTCGCGGTCGATCTTCACCGCGTCCACCGGCAGGCGGGTGACCTGGCGCAGGGCGCCGAGCGCGCCGCCGAGGTCATCCAGCGCGATCGGCACCCCCGCCGCGCGCAGCTCCCGCAGCGCCGGCTGCGCGCGGACCAGCTGGGCGTCGGTCGCGGCCTCCGAGAGCTCGAGCCGCACCGCACCCGGCGCCGTGCCGGTCTCCGCGAGCACCCGGAGCACGCGGTCGGCGAGCCCGGGCTCGTCCAGGGCCGCGGGGGACAGGTTGACGTTGACCGTCTGCGGCGCCCGGTCGCCGAGCGCCGTCCGCCACCCCGCCAGGTCGCGGCACGCCTCCGCCAGCACCCACAGGTCGAGGTCCAGGGCGCGACCCGCGCCGGCGGCCCGGGCGAGGGGCTCCGCGGGGCCGCCGAGCGCGCCGTCGTCGTCGCGGGAGCGCAGCAGGGCCTCGACCTCGCGGGCGACGCCGTCCGCCGTCCGGGCGATGGGCTGGTAGTGGACCTCGAGCCCGTGCCGCACCGAGGCGCCGACCGCGCGCCCCCGGTCGCCGTCCGGGCATCGTCCCTGGCTCGGGACCCGTGCCGCCACGGTCCCGAGGTCGGCGCCCGCGAGCCGCACGCGGTCCCCGCCGGCCTTCTTCGCCCCGTACATCGCCAGGTCCGCCTCCCGCAGAAGCCGGTCGCTGTCCACGAGCGGCCCGGCGCCGACGGCCAGCCCGACGCTCGCCCGCGAGTGCGCAGCGGCGGGCAGCGCGGGGTCGCTCGCGGCGAGCGTCGCCCGCAGCACCTCGCCCAGCCCGAGCGCCGACGCCCGCCACGGCGCGGCGGCGGTCTGCGGCTCCAGCAACCGGGCGAGCGCGAACTCGTCGCCCCCGAGACGTCCGACGACGTCCCCCGGCAGCGCGGCCGCCGCGAGCCTGCCGGCCACCGAGTGGAGCAGGGCGTCACCGGCCGCGTGGCCCAGGGAGTCGTTGACCTCCTTCAGCCGGTCCAGGTCGACGAAGGCGAGCACCACGGCCCCCTCGCCGCGGCGCGCCCGGCCGCAGAGGTCCCGCAGGCCGTCGACGAACCAGGCGCGCGACGGCACACCGGTCAGGTGGTCGTGGGACGCCTCGTGCGCGAGCTCCGCGGCCA
Organism: Cellulomonas sp. ES6; assembly: GCF_030053835.1. Taxonomy (NCBI): domain Bacteria; kingdom Bacillati; phylum Actinomycetota; class Actinomycetes; order Micrococcales; family Cellulomonadaceae; genus Cellulomonas; species Cellulomonas sp. ES6. The sequence goes on from NZ_CP125655.1 coordinate 3,965,939, forward strand.
GCGCCTCCATCAGCGTCGTCGGGTCGAGCACGCCCACGGGCTCGCCGTCCGGGCCGTGCACCACCATGTCGGAGTAGCCGTCGCCCTGGGCGAGCCGCTCGGCGGCCTCCGTGAGCGACGCGGACACCGGTACCCGCGGGGCGTCCCAGCGGGCGACCTCCGCGACCGGCCGGCGCCCCCACAGCGACCGGCCGAAGCCGTAGCGGCCCGTCATCGTCGTCAGGAAGTCCTTGCGCGCCACCATGCCGTACGGTCCGCCCGGCTCACGGGGCGCCACCAGCACGGACGACACGGTCCAGCGGGTGCGGAAGCCGACGTCGACGGCCTCGCAGGGATCGGTCGGCGAGACGACCACGGGCTCGGACGCGAGGTCGGCGAGCGCACGACCACGGTCGACCCGCCGCCAGGCGGCGAGCGTCGGGGGAGGGGCCACGCCTGCACGATCGTCGCCGCGCGGACCGGCATGAGGCCCCGACCTGCGACGACGGCACATGTTCGTGCACCGTTCACCGGGACGTCCACCCCGGACACCCGCCGTGCGCCACGGGAGGGTGACGGGCGCGCGGGCGGGTGAGCAGGCTGTGCGGGCGCGGGTGCGTCGCCGCGAGCCGCGCCGTGCGTCGAGCCGCGCGCCGCGGCACGCGCCGGCGCCGTCAGATCGCGGCACCCCACAGGTGCTCGGTGATCTCACGGGGGTCGTCCTGCTCGCCGAGCACCCGGATTCCCCCCACGTCGCCGAGACCCGCGGAGCCCAGGAACTGCTCCCGGGCGGCGTCGCCCTGGATCACCCAGGTCTGGACGGACGTCGCGCGGTCCTCGTCCCGCAGCAGGTCCACGACCGCGGCGAGCAGCCGCGAGCCGTGACCCTGGCGCCGCTCGGACGGCTCCACCTCGAGCGCGAGGATCTCGCCGCCGGGGGTGTCGTCACCGGAGTCCGGCGGCGCGACCACCGGGGCGACGGACGCGAAGCCCACGAGCCGCGGCCCGTGCATCGCCACGAGCACGCGGTACCCGCGCCCCGGAGGGCTCGCGATCGCCGTCTGCCACTGCGCCGCGAGACGCGCCGGGTCGACCGCGTCCAGCACCTCGGCGCCCAGCGTCTCGGCGTGCGTCGCGCGCCAGGCCGCGAGCTGCACCGCGGCGATCGCGGTCTCGTCGCCTGGGATCGCGGGGCGCACGGACACGTCGGACGTCGCGGAGGTGAGGGGGCTCATGGCGCCTCACAATGCCACGTACAGCGGCTCCAGGTACTCCTCGATGCCGGCCTCGCCGCCCTCGCGGCCGATGCCCGAGGACTTCACGCCGCCGAACGGGGCCGACGCGTCGGACACCATCCCGCGGTTGATCCCGAGCATCCCCGTCTCGACGCGCTCGGCCAGGCGCATCACCCGGCCGACGTCACGGGTGCACGCGTAGGCGACCAGGCCGAACTCCGTCGCGTTCGCCAGCCGGACGCCGTCGTCCTCCGAGCCGAACGTCACCACCGGCGCCACGGGGCCGAACACCTCCTCGCGCACCGCCCGGGCGTCCTCCGGCACCCGGTCGAGCACGGTCGGCCGGTAGAAGTACCCGCGCCCGCCGGGGCGCTCGCCGCCGGTGCGGACCCGCGCCCCGGCGTCCGCGGCGTCCGCCACGAGCTCGTCGACCCGGTCCACCGCGGAGCGCTCGATCAGCGGGCCGACGGTCACGTCCGGGTCGGTCCCGCGGCCGACGACCAGGCGCTCGAACGCCGCGGTCAGGCGGTCCGTGAACTCGGCCGCGACCGGCTCCTGCACCAGGAAGCGGTTCGCCGCGACGCAGGTCTGACCGGCGTTGCGCATCTTCGCCTGCACCGCCGCCTCCACGGCCAGGTCCAGGTCGGCGTCCTCGAACACCAGGAAGGGCGCGTTGCCGCCGAGCTCCATCGACGTCCGCAGCACGCCGTCCGCGGCCTGCTTGAGCAGCGTCCGCCCGACCTCCGTGGACCCGGTGAACGACAGCTTGCGCAGCCGCGGGTCGGCGATCACCGGCCCGGTCACCGCCGCCGAGGACGACGTCGGGACCACGTTCACCACGCCGGTCGGCAGGTCCCGGGCGTCCAGCTCCGCGCGCACCAGCTCCGCGAAGTACGCCGTCGTCAGCGGCGTCAGCCCTGCCGGCTTGATGACGACCGGGCAGCCCGCCGCCAGGGCCGGCGCGACCTTGCGGGTGATCATCGCGATCGGGAAGTTCCACGGCGTGATGAGCAGCGCGGGGCCGACGGGGCGGCGCAGCACGAGCTGGTGGTGCGTGCCCGCCGGTGCGCGACGCGCGAGGCCGTCCAGGCGCACCGCCTGCTCCGAGTACCAGCGCACGAACTCCGCGGCGTACTGCACCTCGGCGCGCGCCTCCGCCAGCGGCTTGCCGCCCTCCGCGGTGATCAGCGCCGCCAGGTCCTCCGCCCGCGCCGTCATCGCGTCGAACACCGCCCGCAGCAGGTCCGAGCGGGTGCGCGGGGCGACCTCGCGCCACGCCGGGAACGCGCGGTGCGCCGCGTCGAGCGCCGCCAGGCCGTCCTCGGGCGTCGCGTCGGCGACCTCGAACAGCACGTCCGTGGTGGACGGGTCGACCACCGGGAACGTGCCCCCGCCGCGCGCGTGGCGCCACTCGCCGCCGATCAGCAGGCCGGTCGGCGTGTGCGCCGCGACGTACGGCGGCAGCGGGGAGGTCGTCATGCGTCCAGTGTGGATCCGGAGGGACGCGCGGGCACCTGCGGGACCCCCTGCGAGCCGCCGCGCGGGTGTCGGGCGTGGGGCAGCCACGGTCCGTGCGGTCCTCCACAGGTGGCGGCTCGGGCTCGGCTGTGGAGGGGGAGCGGGAGGTGTCGGGGGTCGCCGGTAGCGTCGCCGTATGCCATCTGACCTGCGAGGACGCGCTCCGGCGGCGCGTGCGCGGCGTGCCTCGACCGGCGCGCCCGGGACCGCCGGCGTGCCCGGGACCGCCGGCTTGCCCGGGACCGTCGGCGGCGTGCCCGGGACCGCCGGCGCGCGGACGGCATCCGCTCCGGACCGTCCTGCGCCGACCGCCCGAGTCGCGGGCGGCGCGGGTGGTCGCGGGGTGCTCCGGGGTGATGTCGGTGGGCGCGGGGTTCCGCCCGGCACCGGTGGCGGGCGTGTCCCCCCGGGAGGTGCGCCGGGGCGCGCAACGGGTACTCGGAGCCGGGTCCTGCGGTCGGTCCGGGCACGGCGGGTGGACGTGTCGGTCCGCACCGCGAGCGGCATCCCGCTGGCCGCCCCGTCCGCGCGCCCCTCGTCCCGCGCACGCGCCCTCGTGCCGGACGGCGGACGCGCGCGCGGTCGGTCCGGCACCGGCGCCCGTGGCGCGGGGACGCCTGCGGGTCCGGCCGCGGCCGTACCACCGACGGTCCCCGTGCTCGACCCCGTGGCGCGCTTCCCGTTCCGGCCGGGGGCAGGAGGGGAGAGGGGCGCGGCCGTGCTCCCGACCACCGACCCACCGGTCGCGGCGATGGCCCCGGGGCCCGAGCTCGCCGCGCTCCTGGCGGGCCTGGACCCGGACGGCGTCTCCGACCACGGCCTCGTCGAGCTCACGGCCGCCGCCGTGCGCCTCACCTCCTGGGCGCACGCCGTGGCGGCGCGGTACGCGGCTCTGCTGGCCGAGCGGCCGTCGATGAACCCGCCGTGGTCGCGCCTCACGCGCCCGCCGGCCGAGACGTCCGTCGCGGGCGACGAGCTCGCGATGAGGCTCTCGTGGTCCTCGCGCGCGGCCGGCCGCCTGGTCCGCGACGGGCGCGCGTTCGGCCACCACCTCGGGGCCACGGGTGACGCCCTCGCTCGCGGTGACCTCGATGCCGTCCGCGCCCGCGTCCTCGTCGACCGGCTCGACGAGCTCCCGCTCGTGGTCGCCCTGGACGTCCAGGAGGCGGTGCTCACCCGGGCGCACTCCCGGACCGCCGCCCAGCTCCGCGCGGACGTCGAGCGTGCGGCGATCGCCGTGGACGCCCGCGACGCCGCCGCACGGCGCGAACGCGCGCGGACCCGACGGCGGGTCGACCGGCCCCGGGCGCTGCCCGACGGCATGGCCGGTCTCTGGGCGGTGCTGCCGGCCGCTGACGCGATGCGGCTGGACTCCGTGCTCGGGGCCGCGGCGCGGACGGCTCGCGGTGCCGGCGACCCGCGCACGCTCGACCAGCTCCGCGCGGACGGTCTCGTGGACCTCGTCCTGCACACCGCGTGTGCCGAGCCGGACGACCGGACCGCGGTCCAGTCGTCACCGGGATCCGCGGGAACCGGCGCACGACCGGACGACCCGAACCCGGACGGTCGACCGCGGTGCCCGGCGCGACGGGGCAGCGCCCAGATCCGCGTCACCGTCCCGCTGAGCACCCTCATGGGTGAGGACGACGAGCCGGCGCACCTCGCCGGCTACGGACCGGTCGACGCCGGGACCGCCCGGGCCCTCGCCGCGGGAGGGGTCTGGCGGCGGCTCGTCACCGACCCGCTGTCCGGCGCGGTGCTCGACCTGGGCCGGACCCGCTACCGACCCACGACGGAGCTCGCCGAGCACGTCGTCGCGCGCGACCGCACCTGCGCCCGGCCGGGATGCGGCGTGCCGGCGGAGTCCTGCGACCTCGACCACACGCTCGAGTTCCACGCCCGGCCCGGGAGCGATCCGGACGAGAGACCCGCGCTCGGCTCGACGGGGGCCGGGAACCTCGGCCCGCTGTGCCGGCGGGACCACCGGCTGAAGACCGACGGAGGTTTCGTCCTGCGCCAGGTGCTCCCCGGCGTGTTCGAGTGGCTCACGCCGACCGGTCACCGGTACCGCTGCGTGCCCGGCCTCGACCCCGCGCTCGCCCTGCACCCGCCGCCGAGGGACCCGTGGCCGTCACCGCCACCCTTCTAGACCGACCACCGGTGTCCGCGTCGGGTTCCCGCTCGGACGGTGGCCGCCGCCGGCCGGAGCCGCCCTCCTGGACGGGCTCGGCTCGTACGCCTGCGGTGGGAAGCCCGGTCGGTCGCTGTCCGGCCGAGGTCGGACGACGTGCGCGCCCCTTGTGCGGTCGGATGGGGGCGTGACGACCACGAGCCCGCACGCCCCCGCGACCACTGCCCAGCCCTCCGCCGCCCAGCCCTCCGGTGCCCTCCGCACGGTGGGGTGGCCCGCCGCGCTCGCTCTCGCGGTCGCCGCGGGTCTGCTCGCCGGGGCGCTCACCTCGTTCGGGCAGACACTGCTCGGCGACACCCCGTTCCAGGGGCTCGCCAACGCCGTCAGCCCCTGGCTCGTCGCGCCGTTCCTCGTCGGCGCGACTTCCCGCCGGTCGGCCACCGCAGCGCTGGCCGGTCTCCTGACCTGCGCCGCGCAGGTCGCCGGGTACTACGTGGCTGCAGACCTCCGGGGGTTCGCGGTCGGCTCGGCGTCGATCCTGCTGTGGAGCATCGCCGGTGTGATCGGCGGCCCGGTCTTCGGCATGGCGGGTCGGCTGTGGCGCAGGACCCGGTCCGGCGACCCGCGGTGGGCGGGTGCCGGCGCGGCGCTGCTCGCCGGCTGCTGGCTCGCGGAGGCGCTGGTGACCTACCTGGTGGTGCTGCGCCGCCCGGACGAGGCACTGGTCTTCGCCCTCGTCGCCGGGCTGCTGGTCGCGCTGCTCGGTCGCGGGGGAGGCCACCGGGCGCTGCTGATCCGGCTGCCCGTCGCCGTCGCAGCGGGAGCCGCGGGGTTCGCGGTGCTGCACGCCGTGGTCGGCTGACCGGTGCCCCCAGGTGAGCGGCCGACGAGCGGGACAGGCGCTGGCAGGCCCTCCTGACGTCGCAGCCCGGGCGGAGTGGCTGGTCCGCGTGACACCGCGGTCCGGACGGGGTGGCTGGTCCGCGTGACACAGCGGCCCGGACGGGGTGGCTGGTCCGCGTGACACCGCGGCCCGGGGCGCGAGGGAGGGCCGCGGGACGGCGCCGTGCACCGACGGTTCAGCCGCGGCCAGGTCGTCGTCCGGCGCGCGGTCGCCCCGGCGGCGTCCGCGTCTGCCCCAGTGACGTCCGGCACGCCGGGTCGGCGCACGTGGCACTGTGGAGCCATGACCGAGTCAGCGCAGGCAGCCGCGCCCGACGACTCCCGCCCCGCGCGCGCCACCGAGGACTCCCCGGCGGAGCCCGTCGCCGCTCCCGCTCCGCCCCGCGGCGACGGCGGGGCCGCCACGTCCTCGGGCAGCATCACGGATGTCACGGGTGTCCGGGTGGGGCAGGTGACGCGGGCGGGTGACGGCTGGCTCACCGGCGTCACGGTGGTGCTGCCGCCGGCCGGCACCGTCGCCGGCGTGGACGTGCGGGGCGGCGGACCCGGCACGCACGAGACCGACGCGCTGGATCCGCGCACCCTCGTCCCGACGGCAGACGCCGTGGTGCTGACGGGCGGATCGGCGTTCGGGCTCGTGACGGCGCACGGGGTGCAGCGGTGGCTCGCCGAGCACGACCGGGGATACCGCGTCGGCGCATCGCCCGGGGAGGTGGTGCCGATCGTGCCCGCGGCGGCCGTGTTCGACCTCGGCCGCGGCGGGAGGTTCGACGCCCGGCCGGACGAGGCGATGGGGTACGAGGCAGCCGTCGCGGCCGCCGCTGCCGCGGAGCACGCCCCGGTCGACCGCGGCACGGTCGGGGCGGGCACCGGCGCGGCGATCGCCATGCAGTCACGCAAGGGCGGCGTCGGGACGGCGTCCGTCCGGCTCCCGCCCCCGTGGGACCACGTGGTCGTCGGGGCGCTCGCGGTCGTCAACGCAGCCGGCGCGCCCGCCGGGCCGCCGACGGTCTCCACCGACGCCTCGGGTCCGGCCGGAGCCGGACCGGGCGCGGGCCCCGTGGCGCCGCGGCTCCCCGGGCCCCAGGCCCCGCCCGCGCCCCTGAACACGACGATCGCCGTGGTCGCGACGAACGCGGCCCTCGACCCGGCGGAGACGTCACGCACGGCGACGGCGGCGCACGCCGGGCTGGCGCGGGCCCTCGACCCGGTCCACACGCTCGTCGACGGGGACACGGTGTTCTCGCTCGCGACGGGCCAGGTGTCGCTGCCCGCGTCCCGGCCGGAGCGCGTGGTGGCCCTCGTGCAGCTGCAGGCGGCCGCCGCGCACGCGCTCGAGTTGGCGGTCGTCGACGGCATCGCCTCCGCGACGGCCGTGCGCACTCCGGCGGTCGACCTCCCCGCCTGGGACGGGCCGCGCCGGTAGGGGCGCTCGCGACGCCGCTGCGATACCGCCGCGACGCCGCTGCGCCACCGCCGCGACGCCGCCGCGACGCCGCTGCGGTGCCGCTGCGGTGCCGCTGCGGCGGGGAGCGCGGGGCGCACGGGGTGGGCACACGTGCTGCTCCGGGGGTGGGGTCGGGCCCCGTGGCGGGACGACCTCGGGTCGCACGTGCGGTTCCTGAGGGGCGGTGACCGGGTCCCGTGCCGGGAGGACGGTGAGCCGCACGTACCCCTGGTGCCGGCTGACCGGGTCCGTGCCGGGAGGGCGGTGAGCCGCACGTACCCCTGGTGCCGGCACGGTCGCAGATGCGTGTGCGGGTCCGGTGAGCGGGGCCGGTCGGGCACCCGGCGGGCCGGCCGCGTGCCGCTCCCGGGGCGTCGGTGGCCGCGCCTACGATGGCCCGCATGACCGTCGAGCACCGCGCCGTGACCCGCACGCCCTACGAGGACCTGCTCGCGCTGGTGCTGGACACCGGCACGCCGAAGGCGGACCGCACCGGCACGGGCACGCGGAGCGTCTTCGGGCACCAGATGCGCTTCGACCTCTCGGAGGGGTTCCCCCTCGTGACGACGAAGCGCGTCCACCTCCGCTCGGTGGTGGGGGAGCTGCTGTGGTTCCTGCGCGGTGACTCGAACGTGCGCTGGCTCCAGGAGCACGGCGTGCGCATCTGGGACGAGTGGGCCGACGCGGACGGCGAGCTCGGGCCGGTGTACGGCGTGCAGTGGCGGTCGTGGCCGACGCCGGACGGCGGCACGGTCGACCAGCTCGCCCAGCTGCTCGAGAACCTGCGGCGGGACCCGGACTCGCGGCGTCACGTCGTCTCCGCGTGGAACGTCGCGGACATCCCGTCGATGGCCCTGGCGCCGTGCCACGCGTTCTTCCAGTTCCACGTCGCGGACGGCCGGCTGTCCTGCCAGCTCTACCAGCGCTCCGCGGACCTGTTCCTGGGCGTCCCGTTCAACATCGCCTCGTACGCGCTGCTGACGCACATGGTCGCGCAGCAGGTGGGCCTGGAGCCGGGGGACTTCATCTGGACCGGCGGCGACTGCCACATCTACGACAACCACGTCGAGCAGGTGCGTGAGCAGCTGACGCGCGAGCCGTACCCGTTCCCGACGCTGCGGCTGCGGCGCGCGGACTCCCTGTTCGACTACTCGTTCGACGACGTGGTGGTCGAGGACTACCAGCACCACCCGGCGATCAAGGCCCCGGTCGCCGTCTGACGCGCCCGGTCGCCGTCCGACGCGGGTCAGGGCATCCCGAGGTAGCGGAGCAGCGCGGCGGTCGCCGCGGCGAGCAGCACGACGACGACGAACGGCGCCCGCAGCAGCAGCGCCACGGCGGCCACGACGAGCGCCACGAGCCGGGCGTCGAGGACGAGCACGCCGTCGGTGGTCCCGACCTGCACGGCGACCAGGGCGGCGAGCAGCGCGGCGGTGACGAGCGCGGCGGTCCGGGTGACGCGGGGGCGGGCGAGCACGCGGGCGGGCAGCAGGTGGCCGGCGACCTTCGTCGCCAGCACGACGGCGGCGGACGTGAGCACCGCCACCCACACGGTGAGGCGGCTCACGGCTGCACCACCGGCCCCACGGTCCCGTCGGGCAGTCCGCGCCCCGCAGCCGCACCGCCGGACCCGCCGCCGGCCGGCCCACCGGACACGCCTCCGGGCCGGCCGCCGGACCCGCCCGAGTCCCCGTCCGCGCCGCCGCCGCCGCGGGCGCCGGGGCCCTCCCCGTCGGGGTCCCCGAGGACGCCGACCACGACCGCCAGCGCAGCCGCGGCGAGCACGGGCACGCCGGCCGGGACGACGGGTGTCAGCGCGAGCGCGGTCACCGCAGCCGCCACGGCGACCACCCGCACGGTCCGGGTCCGGGGCCCGGCGAGGCGGGGCCAGAGCAGGGCGAGGAACGCCGCGCCGGCGGCCGCGTCGAGGCCGTACCGCCGGGGGTCGCCGAGGGCGTCGCCCAGCAGCGCCCCGAGCAGGGTGAAGGCGTTCCACAGCGCGAACACCCCGGCGCCCGTCCACCAGAACCCGGCGCGGGTCGACGCCGGGCCCGGCTGGGCGGTGGCGACGGCGGTGGACTCGTCGATGGTGAGGTGCGCGGCGAGGAGCCGGCGCCACCCGTGCACACCGAGCAGGGGCGCGACCTGCACGCCGTAGAGCCCGTTGCGCGCCCCCAGCAGCCCGGCGGTCGCGACGACGGCGCCGACCCCACCGCCCGCGCCCAGCACGCCGACGGCGGCGAACTGCGAGCCGCCGCTGAACATCAGCAGGCTCAGGGCCATGGTCTGCGGCACGTCCAGCCCCGCGGCGACGGACAGCGCCCCGAACGACACCCCGTACAGCCCGGTGGCGAGCGACACGGACACCGCGGTCCGCACGGCGGCGCGCACGGCCGGATCGGGGGCCCCGGTGCGCGCGCGAACGGGCCGGCGCAGCAGGCGGGATCGGGGACGCACGAGCCGAGAGTAGGACGCCGCACCGCCGGCGGCGCCGGGCTGACCGGCGGGTGGACGCCCGTCGCCGCAGGTGAACGGGGGGACAAGGCTGGCCGAACGTCGGCGCGGACCCCTGTCGCCGGCGGTGGGGCACGACGCAGAGTGGCGAGGGCCGCAAGGGCGCGGGCCGTGACCTGATCCCGACCCGATACGGACTCCTTCGTGACCACTGCCGATGTCCTCGCCCCGCCGCCGGCCGCCGCGCCGGCCCGCGCGCCGGTCGCGCGCACCGGGGCCCTGCGCTCCCGCCGCCGACGGTCGGCGCTGCTCTGGTTCCTGCTGCTCGCCGGGCCGAACGTGGCCCTGCTGCTCGTCTTCGTGTACCGGCCGCTGGTGCAGTCGTTCTACCTGTCCACCCTCCAGTGGAACCTCGGCTCCCCGGTCGCCCGCCAGATCGGGCTCGGCAACTACGTCGAGCTGTTCACCTCGCGCGGCTTCGCCCAGGTCGCGGGGACGACGGTGGTGTTCACGGTCGCGACCGTCGGCGGCGCGATGGTGCTGGGCCTCGGTCTGGCGCTGCTGCTGAACCAGCGGCTGCGCGGCCGCGGGTTCGCGCGGACGGTGGCGTTCGCGCCCTACGTGCTGTCCGGTTTCGCGGTCGGCATCCTCTGGCTGTTCATCTTCGACCCGCGCTACGGCCTGATGCGCGAGGTGCTGAGCTGGGTCGGGGCGAGCTCCCCGCAGTGGTACACCGAGCGCCCCTGGCCGCTGGTCATGGTGATCGTGGTGTACCTCTGGAAGAACCTCGGGTACGTCGCGCTCATCTACCTGGCCGGGCTGCAGTCGGTGCCGCAGGACCTCAGGGACGCGGCGGCGCTCGACGGGGCGTCCCCGGCGCGGACGCTGCGGTCGATCGTGCTCCCGCTGCTCACGCCGACCTCGTTCTTCCTGCTCGTGACGATGATGCTCGCGTCGCTGCAGTCCTTCGACCTCATCAAGGCCATGACCCAGGGCGGTCCGCTCGGGTCGACGACGACGCTCATGTACTCCGTCTACCAGGAGAGCTTCGTCAACGGCCGGGCCGGCTACGCGTCCGCGGTCGCGACGGTGCTGTTCGTCGTGCTGCTCGCCGTCACGGCGGTGCAGATGCGGTTCGTCCAGCGGAAGGTGCACTACGCATGAGCGTCCTGACGACCCGCCGCCCCGTGGCCGAGGGCGACCCGCGCCGGACCCCCGCGCCCGGCGGACCGGCCGCCGCGCCGGACGCCGAGCCGCCGGCCGGCGGTCGGCCCCGCCCCACGCCCCAGGGGTCCCGGCCGGGCCGCCGCCGGCGTCCTCCGGTGGCGGGCTACCTGACGATGGTGCTGGCCACGGTGGTGCTCGGTGCCCCGCTGGTGTGGATGCTGCTCGCGAGCGTCAAGTCGTCGGGCGAGCTCTACCAGGTGCCGCTGCAGTGGCTGCCGGAGGCGCCGAGCCTCGAGAACTACGCGCAGGCGGCGAGCACCGTGCCGCTCGGCCGGCTGCTGGCGAACAGCATCGGGATCACCGTGGTCGGGGCGGGCCTCAAGGTCGTGCTCGGGCTGGCCTGCGCCTACGCCCTGGTGTTCCTCGACTTCCCGTTCAAGAAGGTCGTGTTCGGGCTCGTCATCGCGACCCTGATGATCCCGCCGCAGGTGACGATCATCCCGAACTACACCCTGGTGGCGAGCCTCGGCTGGCTGAACACCTACCAGGGCATCCTCGTGCCGGGCCTGGCGAGCGCGTTCGGCACGTTCCTGTTCCGTCAGCACTTCCTCACGCTCCCCGGGTCGATCCTCGAGGCCGCGGAGCTGGACGGCGCGGGGCACTGGCGGCGCCTGTGGCGGTTCGTCGTGCCGATGAGCACGCCGACCATCGCGGCCGTGACGCTCGTGTCCGTCGTCACCGAGTGGAACGACTACCTGTGGCCGTTCCTCGTGATCGACCGGGCCGACCGCATGACCCTGCCGATCGGCCTGACCCTGCTGCAGAACATCGACGGCATGACCAACTGGGGCGTGCTGCTGGCCGCCACCACCGTCGTGACGCTGCCGATCCTCCTCGTCTTCCTCCTCCTCCAGCGCCGGCTCGTCGCCGGCCTCACCGCGGGCGCCGTCACGGGCTGAGCCCGTCGCGCCGCCCGTCACCCCCCACCCCCCTGACCGGCGGGTGCGTCCCTGCGCGCCCGTCCCCCGAGCACCGGCCCCCGGTGCACGACCCCCTGAAGGAGCACTCACGTGTCCCACCCCCGCAGCCTCCTGCGTGACCGCCGCGTCACCGTCGGACTGGCCGCTGCCGTCGCCGGCGCCACGCTCGCCCTGACCGCCTGCGGCGGCCCCGCCGTGGGCGCCGGCTCGTCCGGCGAGGCCTCGGCCGACTCGACCGACTGGTCGCAGGTCGAGCCGGCGTCCGAGATCACCTGGTGGTCGAACCACCCCGGCCAGTCGCAGGCCGTCGAGGAGCAGCTCATCGAGGCCTTCGAGGCCGAGAACCCGGACATCACGGTGAACCTCGTGACCGCCGGCGCCAACTACGACGAGGTCGCGCAGCGGTTCCAGGCCGCCTCGCAGACGGACGAGAAGCCGGACCTGGTCATCGCGTCCGACGTCTGGTGGTTCCGGTACCACCTGAACGACCAGATCATGCCGCTCGACGACGTCTTCGAGTACCTCGAGGCGGACGCCGACGACTTCCAGCCCGGCCTGTACGGCGACTACGAGTACGACGGGCAGCACTGGGCCGCGCCGTACGCCCGGTCGACGCCGCTGTTCTACTACAACAAGTCGATGTGGGAGGCCGCGGGGCTGCCGGACCAGGGCCCGGAGACGTGGGAGCAGCTCCAGGAGTGGAGCACCGCGCTGGCCGAGCAGGTGCCCGACGGCGGCTCGCCGTTCGGCCTGAGCCTGGGCACGTCGTGGTCGGCCTGGTGGTTCGAGAACATGATCTGGGGCCAGGGCGGCGAGTACTCCGACGAGTTCGACGTGACCCTCGACTCCGACGAGGCGCTCGCGGGCGGGGAGTTCCTGCGCGGCCTGTTCCACGGCGACGACGCGATCGCCACGGTCTCGGCGGACGACTCGATGGCGGACTTCGCGTCCGGCCTCATCGCGTCGACCATCGGCTCGACGGGCTCCCTCAAGGGCGCGCTCGACGCGGCGTCGTTCGAGGTGGGCACGGCCTACCTGCCCGACGGCCCGGCGGGCGGCGGCACGCCGACCGGCGGCACCGGCCTGGCGATCTCGTCCTCCAGCACCCCGGAGGAGCAGCTCGCCGCGGCGATGTTCCTGGAGTTCCTCACGAACACCGAGAACACCGCGACGTTCTCCCAGGCCACCGGCTACATGCCGGTGCGCACCTCGGCGGTCGAGTCCGACACCATGAAGGCCGTGTACGACCAGTTCCCGCAGTTCCGCACCGCCGTCGACCAGCTCGCCGAGAAGGCCCGCGCGCAGGACTACATCCGCGTGTTCGTGCCCGGCGCCGACGCGCTGCTCACCGACGCGATCGAGCAGATCGTGCTCGAGGGCACCGACCCGGCCGAGGCGTTCGCCTCGGTGACGCCGCAGATCGAGACGGCGTACCGCGAGAACGTGGAGCCGTACCTGTGACCGACGCGTCGCAGGACCGGACCGGGGTCGCCCTCGCGGGCGGCCCCGGTGCCGGGGCGCCGCCGGTGCTGGCGTCGCGCCCGCGCGTGGTCGCCCACCGCGGCAACTCGGCGGTCGCCCCGCAGAACACCCTCGCGGCGTTCGAGGCGGCGTGGCGCGCCGGGGCGGACAGCATCGAGATCGACATCCAGCGCACCGCGGACGGCCACGTCGTGGTGATCCACGACGACACGGTGGACGCGACCACGGACGGGCAGGGGAGCGTGGCCGAGCTGCCGCTCGACGCGCTGCGCGCCCTCGACGCCGGCTCGTGGTTCGCCGCGGCCTACCGGGGCCAGCGGGTGCCGACGTTCGACGAGGTGCTGGAGCTGCTGGTGCGGCGGCCGGGCATCGAGCTGCTGCTGGAGCTCAAGGGCGCGTGGACGACCGAGCAGGTGCGCCCCGTCACCGCGGCGATCCGTGAGGCCGGGCTGACCGGGCGGGTGGTCGGGCAGAGCTTCTGGCCGGAGTCGGTGGCGGCGCTCGCGGAGGCCGACCCCGCGCTGCGCCGCGGCCTGCTGGTGTTCGAGGTGCCGGACGGCGTGGACGAGCTGGTGCGGGTCTGCACCGGCCTGGGCGTCGTGACCTGCAACCCGTACGGCCCGCTGCTGGTGCAGCACCCGGAGCTGGTCGCGCGGCTGCACGCGGCCGGGTTGCAGGTCATGGTGTGGACGCTCGACGAGCCCGAGCACTGGGCCGTCGCGGCGGCGCTGGGGGTCGACGCGGTGATCACCGACCGCCCCGACAGGCTGGCCGGCTGGCTGGCGGCGCACCCGTCCTGACCCGGCAGCGGGTGGACGCGGAGCGCGGGCGGGGGGTGTGGAGCGGTACCGTGACCCCATGCTCCCCGCCACCCCGTCGCGTCCGTTCGGCGCGGTGCTCACCGCCATGGTGACGCCCATGCGGGACGACGGCTCGGTCGACCTGGACGCCGCCGTCTCCCTCGCCACGCACCTCGTGGACCACGGGCACGACGGCCTGGTGCTCAACGGCACCACGGGCGAGTCGCCCACCACGCACGCGCCGGAGAAGGCCGACCTGGTGCGCGCCGTCGTCGACGCCGTCGGCGACCGCGCGGCCGTCGTGGCGGGCGCGGGCTCCAACGACACGCTCCACGCGGTGCGCATGGCGGAGCAGGCCGCGGAGGCGGGCGCCGACGGCCTGCTCGTGGTCAGCCCGTACTACTCGCGCCCGTCGCAGCCCGGCGTGGTCGCCCACGTCACCGCGGTCGCGGACTCCACGCCGCTGCCCGTGATGCTCTACGACGTCCCGGGCCGCACGGGCGTCCGCCTCGCGCAGCCGACGCTCGACGCGCTCGCCGCGCACGACCGGGTGGTCGCCGTGAAGGACGCGACCGGCGACGTGTACGCCGCCGCGAAGGCCGCCGCCCGGACGGGGCTCGCCTGGTACAGCGGCGACGACTCGCTGCTGCTGCCGTTCCTCGCGCACGGCGCCGCCGGCATCGTCTCGGTGGTCGGCCACGTGGCCGGCCCGCAGCTCGCCGCGATCACCGCGGCCCACGACGCCGGGGACCACGCTCGCGCGCTCGAGGTCTTCCTGTCGATCGCACCGGCGGTCGACGCGCTCAACGGACAGGGGTTCCAGGCGGTCGCGGCGAAGGCCGCCGTCTGGTCCCTCGGTCTCATCCCGTCCCGACACCTGCGGCTGCCCAACGTGGCCGCGTCGGACGAGGACGTCCAGGTCGTCCGCGCGGGACTGCGCGCCGCGGGCCTCGCCGACGTCCTCGCCACCACGCAGTGACAGACCAGGAGAAGAATGTCCCACCCGCACCCTGACCTCGCCCTCCCGCCCACGCTCCCGGAGGGCGGTCTGCGGATCGTGGCCCTCGGTGGCCTCGGCGAGGTCGGACGCAACATGGCGGTCCTCGAGTACGGCGGTCGCCTGCTCGTCATCGACTGCGGCGTGCTGTTCCCGGAGGACCACCAGCCCGGCGTCGACCTGATCCTGCCGGACTTCGACTACATCTCCGGCCGGCTCGACGACATCGACGGCATCGTGCTGACCCACGGGCACGAGGACCACATCGGCGCCGTCCCGTACCTGCTGCGCCTGCGGCAGGACATCCCGCTGATCGGCTCGCAGCTCACGCTGGCGTTCGTCGAGGCGAAGCTCAAGGAGCACCGCATCACCCCGCTGACCCTCGCGGTCAAGGAGGGGCAGACCGAGCAGGTCGGCGCGTTCTCCTGCGAGTTCGTCGCGGTGAACCACTCGATCCCGGACGCGCTCGCCGTCGCCGTGACGACGCCCGCCGGCACCGTCCTGCACACCGGCGACTTCAAGATGGACCAGCTGCCGCTCGACGGGCGGATCACCGACCTGCGCGCGTTCGCGCGGCTGGGGGAGAAGGGCGTCGACCTGTTCATGGTCGACTCCACCAACGCCGAGGTGCCGGGCTTCGTCAGCCCGGAGCGGGAGATCGGGCCGGTGCTCGACAGCGTGTTCGCCACGTCCGCCCGCAAGATCGTCGTCGCGTCGTTCTCCTCGCACGTGCACCGCGTGCAGCAGGTCCTCGACGCCGCCGCGGCGCACGACCGCAAGGTCGCGCTGGTGGGGCGCTCGATGATCCGCAACATGACGATCGCCGCCGAGCTCGGGTACCTCAAGGTGCCCGACGGCGTCCTCGTGGACGCGAAGCGTCTCGGCGACCTGCGCGACGACGAGCTGGTGCTCATGTGCACCGGGTCGCAGGGCGAGCCGATGGCCGCGCTGTCCCGGATCGCGAACAACGACCACAAGATCTCGGTCGGCCCCGGTGACACGGTGATCCTCGCGTCGTCCCTGATCCCGGGCAACGAGAACGCGGTGTACCGCGTCATCAACGGGCTCACGCGGCTCGGCGCGCGCGTCGTGCACGGCGGGAACGCCAAGGTGCACGTCTCCGGCCACGCGAGCGCCGGCGAGCTCCTGTACTGCTACAACATCCTGCGGCCGCGCAACGTGATGCCGGTGCACGGCGAGGTCCGCCACCTCGTGGCGAACGGTGCGCTCGCCGTGAAGTCGGGCGTCCCGGCGGACCGGGTCGTGCTCGCCGAGGACGGCGTGGTCGTGGACCTGGTCGACGGGCGCGCGAGCGTCGTCGGCGCGGTGCCGTGCGGGTACGTGTTCGTGGACGGCTCGAGCGTCGGCCACATCACCGAGACCGACCTCAAGGACCGCCGGATCCTCGCCGACGAGGGGTTCATCTCGATCTTCGCGGTCGTCAGCTCCACGGACGGCAAGGTCCTCGCGACGCCGACCATCCAGGCGCGCGGGTTCGCCGAGGACGACGCGGTGTTCGACACGATCCTCCCGGACGTCGTGGCGGCGCTCGAGGACGCGACGCGCTCCGGCGCGGTCGACACGCAGCAGCTCCAGCAGGTCGTGCGGCGCGTCGTGGGACGCTGGGTCTCGAACCGGCTCCGCCGCCGGCCGATGATCATCCCGGTGGTCGTCGAGGCCTGATCCCGGCCCGCACCGCCCCTGACCGGCGCACCTGTCGTGACAGGTGCGCCGGTCAGGTGCTGCTAGCCTGCCGCGGTGCTGAACGAGGTGGCTGCTGCGCGGCCGGTGGTGCGGCGTGCGCGGGTGCGGGGGGCGTTGACGTTCCTGCCGAGCATCCAGGCGTTGCGGGCTGTGGCGGTGTCGTTGGTGGTGGTGTTCCACCTGTGGCCGTCGCGGTTGACGGGTGGCTATGTCGGTGTGGACGTGTTCTTCGTGATCTCGGGGTTCTTGATCACCGATCACCTGCTGCGTTCGGCGGAGCGTGGGGGCGGGATCCGGTTGGGTCCGTTCTACGCGCGTCGGGTGCGTCGTCTGCTGCCGGCGGCGTTGCTCGTGCTGCTGGTGACGGCGGTGGCGACGGTGGTGGTGGTGCCGCGCAGCTTGTGGGGGCAGTTCCTGACGGGTGTGGCGGCGAGTGCGGTGTATGCGGGGAACTGGTTGTTCGCGGCGCGGTCGGTGGACTACTTCGCGGCGGACAACGCGGACTCGCCGGTGCAGCACTACTGGTCGTTGGGGGTGGAGGAGCAGTTCTACCTGGTGTGGCCGTTGTTGCTGCTGGTGCTGCTGGCGGTGGCGGCGCGGGTGGGTGTGGCGGGTCGGCGGGTGGTGCTGGCCGGTCTGGTGCTGCTGGGGTCGGTGTCGTTCGTGGTGTCGGTGTGGTGGACGGCGGCCGATCAGGTGGTGGCGTACTACGCGACGCCGACGCACGTGTGGGAGTTCGTGGCCGGTGGCCTGGTCGCGGTGCTGGGGCTGGGTGCGCGGCGGGCGGCGCGTCCGGTGCTGGCGGGTGTGGCGATGGTGGCCGGGGTGGGTCTGGTCGTGGGGTCGGCGGTGGTGCTGGACGGTGCGACGGCGTTCCCGGGGTGGGTGGCGGTGGTGCCGGTGGTCGGTGCGGTGCTGGTGATCGCGTTCGGGTATCCGCAGGGGTCGGTGGTGGCGCGGGTGGTGGAGCTGGCGCCGGTGCAGCTGGTCGGGCGGATCTCCTACGCGTTGTACCTGTGGCACTGGCCGGTGGTGGTGCTGGCGCCGTACGTGCTGGGTCGTCCGTTGTGGTGGGCGGAGAAGCTGGTGGTGCTCGCGGGGCTGGTGCCGTTGGCGTGGGCGACGACGCGGTGGGTGGAGGACCCGGTGCGGCGGTGGTCGCCGCGGGGGTGGCGGTCGGGTCGGGTGGTGCTGGCCGGTGTGGGGGCCAGTGCGGTGCTGGCCGGCGCGGTCCTGGCACCGGTGGCCGTCACCGACGCCCAGGTCGAACGCCACGGTTCGAGCCTGGCCGGCGTGGTGGACCGGGCGGTCGCGGGCGACGAGCCCTGCTTCGGCGCCGCAGCTGCGCTGCCCGGGGCGTCCTGCCCGGGCAGCCACACCGTCCGGGACGACTACGGGCCGGTGGAGGCCGCCGCCGACACCCAGGAGGACTTCCTCGGCATCCGCGCCGAGCGTGACGACCGGTTCCGCCGGACCTGCGCCGTCGTCCCGGGGCTCGTCGTCGAGCGCTGCGACGTCGGGCGCGACACCGGCGGGGGAGTCGTCGTGGTGGTCGGGGACTCGCACGCGAACCACCTCATGGCGCCCGTCGTCTCCCTCGCGGCCGACCGGGGGATGGCAGTCGTCGAGGTGTTCCTGACCTCGTGCCGCCCCGTCCTGCCGCAGTTCGACTCGCCGGTCGCACGCGAGCACGAGGAGCCGTGCACCACCTGGAAGTCGCAGGTGTTCGACTACGTGGCGGGCCTCGACGCCTCGGTGGTCATCACCTCGGGCGCGGCGCAGGGCTACCGAGGCCTCGGCGAGGAGGTGGACGCGCAGATCGTCTCCGCCTACCGCGCGACGTGGCAGCAGTGGCTCGACGCCGGACACCGCCTGCTGGTCGTCAGCGACGTCCCGCTGTGGGACGTCTCCGTCCCTGAGTGCGTGGAGGCGTCGGGACCGTCCGACGACCCGTGCACGCGGCCGCGCGACCAGCTCGTCGGCCCGGACCTGGCGATGGTCGCCGCGCAGGGCGTGCAGGACCCGCGGCTGGAGGCGCTCGACCTCTACGACGCGTTCTGCGACCCGGACACCTGCCACTCGGTCGTCGGGGGGGTCGTCACCCACAAGGACACCAACCACATGACCCCGACCTTCGCGGCCACGCTCGCGCCGAGGATCTCCGCCGCGATGGCCGACCTCGGCGCGTTCTGAGCCCGCGGCCGGGGTCCGACGAGGGCCACGCCGAGGCGCCTGCCGCGCCGGACGCCCCGGCGCGGCTACCGTGAGGAACATGGCCGCACGTCCGTCCTCCACCGCCACCCGTGCGGCTGCGCCGTCGTCGCGCGCCCGCGCCGCGGCGCCGGCGGGGCGCTCGTCCGGCTCGCGCGGCCCCGCGCCCGCCCCCCGACCCGCGCTGCCGGTCCGGATGGTCCGGGGGATCTGGATGGGGTGCGCGCACGTCGTCGGCGGCGCGGCGCGGCGCATCGGCCACGGTGCCCGCGACCTCGACCCGGCGCTGCGGCGCGACGGCGCGGCGTTCTTCCTGCTCGCGCTCGCGATCGTCGTCGCGGCGCGCGAGTGGTGGGGGCTCGACGGCATGGCCGGCGACGCGGTGCACGTCGTCGTCGCGGGCACGTTCGGGCGCGTCGCGGCTGCGGTCCCGGTGGTGCTCGTCGGCATCGCGGTGCGGCTCATGCGGCACCCCGACCGCAACCAGGCGAACTCGCGCATCACGATCGGCCTGACCGCGATCACGCTGGCCGCCTGCGGGCTGGTGCACGTCCAGCAGGGCCTGCCGGCCCCGTCGGGCGGGTTCGAGGCGGTCCGGGACGCGGGCGGCATCGTCGGCTACCTGGTCGGCACGCCCCTGGTCAGCCTCGTGACCGCGTGGGCGACCGTGCCGCTGCTGGTCCTGCTCGCGTTCTTCGGGGTGCTGGTCGTGACGGCGACCCCGGTGAACCAGATCGGGCCGCGGCTGCGGGCGCTGTACGACCGCCTCACGGGCAACCACCGCGACGAGGAGCCCGAGGACGACGACGCGCCCCTGGTGATCAACGCCGGCCACACGGCGGTCGAGGAGCCGGAGAAGCCGACCCGCCGCGGGCTGCTCGGGAGGCTGCGGCGTGCCGCCGCCGCGCCCGTCCCGGACGACGGCCGCCTGGACGGCTACGTGGGCGACGAGGCGTTCGAGCGCGCGGCCTACGTCGAGGCGCGCCGCCGCGAGGAGGAGGCGACCGCCGTCCTCGACCCGGACGAGCTCGACGCGCCGGACGCCGGCCCGGCGGCGGCCGGTGCCCCGGTCGCGCCCGGGACCGCCCCGACCCAGGCCGTCACGGCGGTGTCCACCGCGCACGAGCCCGTGCCGCCGCCGCCGACGGGCGTGCCCCGCGGCGAGCAGCCGATGCTCGGCGGCGACGTGCTCTACACGCTCCCGTCGGAGGACTCCCTCGCGAAGGGCGCGCCGCACAAGGTCCGCTCCGCCGCGAACGACCGCGTGGTCGAGGCGCTGACGAGCGTCCTGGAGAACTTCGAGATCGACGCGCAGGTCACCGGCTTCACGCGCGGGCCGACCGTCACGCGGTACGAGGTCGAGCTCGGCAAGGGCGTCAAGGTCGAGCGGGTCACGGCGCTCAGCAAGAACATCGCGTACGCCGTGGCGTCCGCGGACGTGCGCATCCTGTCGCCGATCCCCGGCAAGTCCGCCATCGGCATCGAGATCCCCAACACCGACCGCGAGACCGTGTCGCTCGGTGACGTGCTCCGGTCGAGCGCGGCCCGGCGCTCCGAGCACCCGATGGTCATCGGCGTCGGCAAGGACGTCGAGGGCGGCTACGTCACGGCGAACCTCGCGAAGATGCCGCACCTGCTGGTCGCGGGCGCGACCGGCGCGGGCAAGTCGTCCTTCGTCAACTCCATGATCGTGTCGATCCTCATGCGGTCCACGCCGGACCAGGTGCGCATGGTGCTCGTCGACCCGAAGCGCGTCGAGCTCACGATCTACGAGGGCATCCCGCACCTCATCACCCCGATCATCACCAACCCGAAGAAGGCCGCCGAGGCCCTCGAATGGGTGGTCCGGGAGATGGAGGCGCGGTACGACGACCTCGCGATGTTCGGGTTCAAGCACATCGACGACTTCAACGTCGCGGTGAAGGCCGGCAAGGTGAAGCCGCTGCCCGGCTCCGAGCGCAAGATCGCGCCGTACCCGTACCTGCTCGTGATCGTCGACGAGCTCGCGGACCTCATGATGGTGGCCCCGCGGGACGTCGAGGCGTCGATCCAGCGGATCACCCAGCTCGCGCGTGCCGCCGGCATCCACCTGGTGCTCGCCACGCAGCGCCCGTCGGTCGACGTGGTCACGGGCCTCATCAAGGCGAACGTGCCGTCCCGGCTCGCGTTCGCCACGTCGTCGCTCACCGACTCCCGTGTCGTCCTGGACCAGCCGGGCGCCGAGAAGCTCATCGGGCAGGGTGACGCGCTGTTCCTCCCCATGGGCGCCGCCAAGCCGATGCGCACGCAGGGCGCCTGGGTCTCGGAGTCGGAGATCCACGCGGTCGTCGAGCACGTGAAGCAGCAGCTCAAGCCCGTGTACCGCGAGGACGTCGCGGCGGCGCCCGCCAAGAAGCAGGTCGACGAGGACATCGGCGACGACCTCGACCTGCTGCTGCAGGCCGCGGAGCTGGTCGTCACGACGCAGTTCGGGTCGACGTCGATGCTGCAGCGCAAGCTCCGCGTCGGGTTCGCCAAGGCGGGCCGCCTCATGGACCTGCTCGAGTCGCGGGAGATCGTCGGCCCGTCCGAGGGCTCGAAGGCGCGCGAGGTGCTCGTGACGCCCGACGACCTGCCCGGCACGCTGGCGATGCTCCGCGGCGAGCCCGGCGGTGAGGCCGCCGGGGAGGGCGACCGGTACGCGGCGCCCGACGGCCGGATGCCGGGGGAGCCCCCGGAGGCCGTCGACTACTTCGACGACGCCGACGACCTGCGCTGACCCGCGCGCCGGGGCGGTGCGCTCGGAGGCAGGGGACCGCTGCCCGTAGGCTGTCGGGGTGAGCCGCCCTTCGCCGTGGAACGTCGCCAACGTCCTGACGGTGCTGCGCATCGTCGTGGTGCCGTTCGTCGCGTGGGCGCTGCTGGTGGACGGCGGCGAGGACGTGGTGTGGCGCCTGGTCGCGACGGCGCTGTTCGCCCTCGCCGCGGCGACCGACCGCGTGGACGGGTACCTGGCGCGGCGGCTCGGGCTGGTGACCGACCTCGGCAAGCTGCTGGACCCCATCGCCGACAAGGCGCTGATCGGGACCGCGCTCGTGGCGCTGTCGTGGCTCGGGGAGCTCTCCTGGTGGGTGACGGCCGCGATCCTCGTGCGCGAGCTCGGCATCACGGTGATGCGGTTCTTCCTGCTGCGCTACCTGGTGCTGCCGGCGTCGCGGGGCGGGAAGATCAAGACCGTGCTGCAGTCGCTGGCCGTCGGCCTGTACCTGCTGCCGCTCGGCTCCCTGCCGGTGTGGGTGCACGTGGTGGCCGCCGTGCTCATGGGGGCGGCCGTCGTGGTCACGCTCGTCACCGGCGCCGACTACGTGCGCACCGCCGTGCGGGTCCACCGGGAGCACGCCGCGGGCGGGTCCCCGGACGCCGCCCGCCGCGCCGCCGAGACCGGCACGACGTCGCCCCGCGGGGACGGCGGGGCGGTGACGTCGCCGCGATGAGCGACGGGTCCGGACGCCGCGACGGGCACGCGGCCGGGCTGCTCGCGGCGCTGCGGGACCGCGGCTGGACCGTGGCCGTCGCCGAGTCGCTGACGGGCGGGCTGGTCGCCGCCGCGCTGGTCGACGTCCCGGGGGCGTCGCAGTCGCTGCGCGGGGGAGTCGTCGCGTACGCCACGGACGTGAAGGGCTCGGTGCTGGGCGTCGACCGGGAGCTGCTCGCCGCGCACGGGGCGGTGCACCCCGAGGTCGCCCGGCAGATGGCGGAGCAGGTGCGCGCGCTGCTCGGCGCCGACGTCGGGCTCGCGACCACCGGCGTCGCCGGCCCGGAGCCGCAGGACGGATTTTCACCCGGGACCGTCCACGTCGCGGTGGCGACCCCTGCGGGCACGGTGGTGCGCACGCTCGCGCTGGTGGGCGGTCGCGCGGCGATCCGCGCCGCGACCTGCGACGCCGTCCTCGCGGAGGCGCTCCGGGTGGTGCGGGAGGCGCCCGCGCCCGGCGACCCGGGAACACGGGACCCCGCACCGACGTTGGACCCCACGTGATGAACACCAGGCCGTCCACCCGTCCCGGCGCTGCCCGTCGTGGCAGCGACATGTACGGTGGGAGCCTCCCCACGCGGGGCCACAAGGGTGTCGCACTCGTCCGGACCGCGCCCGCGGGCGCCCCGGCGGTGCGGCAGGAGCAGGATCGGGACATGAGAGGAGGACGCCGGATGGTCGTGTTGCGCCGAGAGATCGGTGACGTGCTGCGGGATGCCCGCCAGCGGCAGGGTCGGACCCTGCGCGAGGTGTCCTCCGCCGCCCGGGTCTCGCTGGGCTACCTCAGCGAGGTCGAGCGCGGTCAGAAGGAGGCGTCGTCGGAGCTGCTGGCCAGCATCTGCGAGGCGCTCGACGTACCTCTGTCGCTCGTGCTGCGCGAGGTGAGCGACCGCATCGCCGTCGCCGAGGGTCTGCTGATCCCCGACACGGTCCCCGTCGACCTCGCGTCGGCGCTCGGTGGCCAGGACAGCTCCTGGACCCGCCACCGCCCGGAGCTCGCACCGGTCGGCTGAACCCGCGGGGACGAACCCCCATGCACACGCGACGCCCGGTCGCTCCCGCCCTTCGCTCGGCGGGACGGCCGGGCGTCGTCGCGTCCGGGGCGCTCAGCGGTGGGTGGTCGCGGGGCGCTGGCACACCCCGCAGAAGTACGCCGGACGCTCCCGCGGCGGGGCCCCCGCGAGCCCCCGGCGCACCGGTGCGCCGCAGCGGCGGCACGGCTCGCGCAGGCGCCCGTGGACCCACGTCGTGCGGCCCCGGTACGTCTCGCCCGTCGTGCTGGGGAGCGCGGTGCCGACGGACCGGAGCATGATCGCCCGGGCGACGCGCAGCAGCCGGCCGGGGTCCGGCACCTCGTCGGCGGGGGTCCACGGCCAGATGCGCTCGAGGAACAGCGAGTCGGCCATGTAGATCGTCCCGATGCCGGCGACGACGGTCTGGTCGAGCAGCACCTCGCACACCGGGGTCGCGCCGCGGGCCTCCCAGCGCCGCAGCGCCTCGGGCAGACCCGTCGTCTCGAAGTCGTCGGCCAGCAGGTCGGGCCCGAGGTGACCGATGAGGGTGTGCTCGTCGCGCGTCGGCACGACGTCGAGCATCCCGATCAGCTCGCCGACCGCCGTCCACGTCGCGTTGCCGAGCACCGCCCGGACGGCCGGGCCGGCCGCGCGAGCGCCGGGCGTGCCGGTGCGGGCCACCCGCCAGGACCCGTCCATCCGCAGGTGCGTGTGCAGGGTGCGGCCGTCGTCGAACCGCGTCAGCAGGTGCTTGCCGTACGACGCGGTGCCGAGCACGGTGCGCCCCACGAGGTCCACGGTGGCGGCGGTCGGCCAGCGGAGGTCCGCGCGCACGAGCTCGCGGCCGGCGAGCGCCTCGTCGAGCCTCCGGGCGGTGCGGCGCAGGATGTCGCCCTCAGGCACGGCGGTGCCCCCGGTGCTGCCGGTGCTGCCGGTGCTGCCACCGGTGCCCGCGGCTGTGTCCCCGGTGCCCGCTGTGCCGGCTGTGCCCCCTGTGCCCGCTGTGCCCGCTCTGCCCGCTGTGCCCGCGGTGGGGAGCGCCCGCTGCGGGCGGCGCCTCGCCGGTCACCGTGCACCGCGCAGCCGCAGCCCCCGGGGCGTGGCCCCGAACCCGGCGGCGGCGAGCGCCCGTCCGAGCGGTGTGCCCGAGGCACCGAGCAGCTCCTCGCCGTCCGCGCGCACGAGCGTGACGCGACCGAGCCGTCCCTCCCGCACGGCGTCGGCGAGGCGTGCGGTCGCGAGGCGCAGCACGTCGTCGTCCTCGGTGAAGGTCAGCACGGTCCGGCCGCCGCGCTCCAGGTACAGCGCGAGCTCCCCGTCCACCAGCACGACGACGCTGCCCGCCTTGCGCCCCGGCCGGTGACCGGTCGACGCGTCCGCGCGCGCGGGCCAGGCGAGCGCGGCGCCGTACGGGTTCGCGGGGTCGGTCGCGGCGAGCAGCGCGACGGCCCGGTCGGCGTCGGGCGGCGCGGACTGCTCGGCCAGCCGCTCCAGCGTGCGGGCGTCGGCGCGGAGCTGGTCCACGGCACCGGGCAGCGCGAACTGGGAGCCGCCCAGGTGCTCCACGAAGTAGCCGCGCCGCACCTGTCCCGCCTGCTCGAGCGCGGCCAGCACGCGGTAGACGGCGGCGAACTGCCCGGAGATGCCCTCGGCGGGCGCCACGGCGCGGGTGAGCACGCCGTGGCGGTCCAGCAGCTGCGCCGCGAGCGCGTGCGCGCGCCGCGTCGGGTCGGTCTCCCGCGGGGGCAGCATCGACCAGCGTCCGCCGCCCTCGCCCGCCGCGGGGACGCCCGGCGCGGGCACGCCGGCGAGACCCGGGCTGCGCAGCCCGAGGCCGGAGCCGCGCAGGCCCGGTCGCCCGCCGTAGCGGCCCATGGTCAGGGCGCGGGCCCGCGGGGACGCCCCCGGGCCGGCGGGGGCGCGGTGCGCCGTCCGTCCGCCGGCGAGCCGGGCCCGCAGCGGGGCGAGGCCGTCGTTGGTGACCAGCCCCGCCCAGACGAGGTCCCACAGGGCGTCGACGACGGCGGACTGGCTCGCCGGCTCCTCGAGGTCGCCGGCCACCCGGGAGGCGAGCGCCCCGGCGAAGTACGCGCCACCGCCCTGCAGCGCGGCCACGAGCGCCCGGTGCAGCGGGGTGGCCAGGTGGGCGGCGGCGGGGTCGTCGTCGTCCGGGGCGGCGAGCGGCGGCAGCGTCAGGTCGGCCGTGCCCGCGAGGTGCAGGCTGACCAGGCCGTCCCGGCCGGGGAGCGTCCCGTGACCCGCCCACAGCACCTCGCCGGCGGCGGTCAGCTCGTCCAGGAGCGCCGGGGAGTAGTCCGCCACACGGGCGGGCAGCACCAGGGACTCCAGCGCCGACGCGGGGACGACCGCGCCGGCGAGCTGCTCCACGGCCCGCGCGAGTCCGTCGACCCCGCGCAGGGCGCCCGGCGCGGGACGGTCGGCCCGGGCGGTCGCGTGCTGCCACGCGGGCAGGAACCGGCCGAGCGCCACCTGGGGCACCGGCTCCACCTCCGAGCGCAGCGCCGCCAGCGACCGGCGTCGCAGGGTGCGCAGGACGTCGGCGTCACAGTACTCGTCGCCGACGCCGCCGAGGGCGTCCGGTCGCAGCCGGCCCTGGACGACGACGCCGGCGCGCTCCAGCGGCCGCAGCGCGGACTGCACGACGGCGCTGCCGAGCCCGAACCGCGCCGCCGCCTGCGCCGCCGTGAACGGGCCGTGCGTGCGGGCGTGCCGGCGCAGCAGGTCGCCGAGCGGGTCGGGCAGGACCTCGGTGAACACCTCCGGGACGCCCACCGGCAGGGCGACGCCGAGCGCGTCGCGCAGCCGGCCCGCGTCCTCCACCGCGGCCCACTGCTCGGCATCGCCGCCGCTCACGCCGGAGATCCGCACCCGGATGAGCCGCCGGGCGTGCTCCAGGTCCGCGAGCCAGCCCGCCACCTCGCCGCGGACGTCCCCCCGGGTGCGGACCTCGACGCCGGCGAGCGGCAGCGGGCCGTGCCGGCGCAGCACGTCCGCCACCTGCTCGGCGGTGCGCGCCTGCCGGTCCGGGTCGGTGCCCGTGAGCTCCGCCTCGGTGCGCAGCACGGCGTCGGGGTCGAGCAGGTCCGCCACCTGCGACCCGCCGCCCCCTCCGAGCAGCTCCTCCAGCAGCGTCGGGTCCAGCGTGAGCGCCGCCGCACGCCGCTCGGCCAGCGGGGCGTCGCCGTCGTAGAGGAACTGGGCGGTGTACCCGAACAGCAGCGACTGGGCGAAGGGGGAGGGCCGGGTGGTCGTGACCTCGACCACGCGCACCCGCCCCGCCGAGACGTCCCGCATCAGCTCGACGAGCGCGTCGATGTCGAAGTCGTCCTGGAGGCACTCGCGCACGGCCTCGAGCAGGATCGGGAAGTCGGGGTACCGCGACGCGACGCTCAGCAGCTGTGCGGACCGCTGGCGCTGCTGCCACAGCGGCTGGCGCCGGTCGGGCCGGCGGCGCGGCAGCAGCAGCGCGCGGGCGGCCGCCTCCCGGAACCGGGCGCCGAACATCGCGGAGCCGCCGAGCTCGGTGCGGACGGCGTCGGCGACCTCGTCGGGCTCGATGAGCAGGTCGCCGGCGTCCACCGGTGCCGGGTCCGCGAGGCCTCCGGGCGCGCTCGCCGCGGTGCCGTCCGTGGACCACGCGTCGGGCGCGGACCAGCCGAGCAGGTCGCCCACGGGGTCGGACGCGGCGGCGAGCACGTCGGGCAGGCGCAGCACGATGCCGTCGTCCGCGTGCATGGCGGCGGCGTCCACGCCGAACCGCTCCCGCAGCCGCGCCCCCAGCACCAGCGCCCAGGGCGCGTGCACCCGGGCGCCGAACGGGGAGTGGACGACGACGCGCCAGTCGCCGAGCTCGTCCCGGAACCGCTCGACGACGACGGTGACGTCGCTGGGCAGCGCACCGGTCGCGGCGCGCTGCTCCCGCAGGTAGCCGAGCAGGTTGTCCGCGGCCCAGTCGTCCAGGCCGGCCTCCCGCACCCGCGCACGCGCGTCGGCGTCGGGCAGGTCGGCGACCTCGCGCGCCCACGCGCCCATCGCCCGGCCGAGCGACGCGGGGCGCCCCTGCGAGTCGCCCTTCCAGAAGGGCAGGCGGCCCGGCACCCCCGGTGCCGGGGTGACCAGCACCCGGTCCGGGGTGATGTCCTCGATGCGCCAGGTGCTCGACCCGAGCGTGAACGTGTCGCCGACGCGCGACTCGTAGACCATCTCCTCGTCGAGCTCGCCGACCCGCTTGCCGCCGCGGGTCCGCCCGCCCGAGCGCTCCGGGTCCACCGGCACGTCGGCGGTCTCCGACCCCGACGCGAGGAAGACCCCGTACAGCCCGCGGTCCGGGATGGTGCCGCCGCTGGTGACCGCGAGGCGCAGCGCGCCCGGTCGCGCGCTGAGCACGTCGGTGGCGCGGTCCCAGAGGATGCGGGGACGCAGCTCGGCGAACTCCTCGCTGGGGTACCGGCCCGCGAGCATGTCGAGCACCGCGCGCAGCGTGGCGTCACCCAGCGTCGCGAACGGGGCCGCCCGCCGCACGACCGCGGCGAGCTCGTGGACGGTCCAGGCCTCGGTGGCGACCATCGCCACGACCTGCTGCGCGAGCACGTCGAGGGGGTTCGCGGGCACCGCGACGGGCTCGATCTGGCCGGCCCGCATCCGCAGCGCCGTCACCGCCGCCGGCACGAGGTCCCCGCGGAAGGTCGGGAAGACCACGCCGTGGGAGACGGCGCCGACCTGGTGGCCCGCGCGGCCGATGCGCTGCAGCCCGCTCGCGGCGGACGGCGGCGCGCCGACCTGGACGACGAGGTCCACCGCGCCCATGTCGATGCCGAGCTCCAGCGACGAGGTCGCCACGACCGCCGGCAGCCGGCCCGCCTTGAGCTCCGACTCGGTCCGGGTGCGCTCGGCGCGGCTCATGGAGCCGTGGTGCGCGCGGGCGAGGATCGTCGTGGCGTCCCGCACGTCGACGCCGACGGCGGTGCCGGACTGGGCGGTGACCTGCGCGGCCCACAGCGTGCCGGGGTCCGGCACGTCCTCGCCCTGGCGCTCCGCCCACACCTCGTTCATGCGGGCGGTCAGCCGCTCGGCGCCGCGGCGCGAGTTGGTGAACACCAGCGTCGACCGGTGCTCCGCGACCAGGTCGACGACCCGCTCCTCCACGTGCGGCCAGATCGACGGGCGGGCGCCGCCCTCGGCCGCCGCCTGCCCGGTGAGGTCGCGCTCGCCCGGTGCCAGCGGGGCGACGCCGTCGCCGCCCGCGGGGGCACCGGGCCGCCGGCCGGACCCGTCGTCGGGCAGCGGCGCGGAGAGGTCCGTGAGGTCCGGCACGGGCACCACGACGTCGACCCGGATCTCCTTGGTGGCCGGGGGCTGCACCACGACCACCTCGCGCCCGCCCTCCGCGGGGGGCCGCCCGCCCGACAGGAACGCGGCGACGCGGTCCACCGGCGTGACGGTGGCCGACAGCCCGACGCGCTGCGCGGGGCCGGGCCCGCCGGGCCGGTCGAGCAGCGCGTCCAGCCGCTCCAGCGACACCGCGAGGTGCGCACCCCGCTTGGTCCCCGCGACCGCGTGGATCTCGTCGAGGATGACGGTCCGTACGCCCGCGAGCCCGGCACGCGCGCCGGAGGTCAGCACGAGGAACAGCGACTCGGGCGTGGTGATGAGGATGTCGGGCGGCTTGGTCGCGAACGCCCGGCGCTCGTTCGGTGGGGTGTCTCCGGTGCGCACGCCGACGCGCACCTCCGGGAGCGTCACGCCGCGCCGCGTCGCGGCCTGCCGGACGCCGACGAGCGGCGACCGGAGGTTGCGCTCGACGTCGGTGGCCAGCGCCTTCAGCGGCGAGACGTAGAGCACGCGGCAGCGCTGCAGCGGGTCCGCGTCCGGGTCAGGCGCGCCGTCGGGGCCGCCGGAGGGCTCCGCGACGATCCGGTCGAGCGCCCAGAGGAACGCCGCGAGCGTCTTGCCCGAGCCGGTCGGGGCCACCACCAGCGCGTGCCGTCCCGTCGACACCGCGTCCCACGCGCCGGCTTGCGCCGCGGTCGGGCCGGCGAACGCCCCGCGGAACCAGTCCCGGGTCGGCGCCGAGAACCGGTCGAGCACGTCGGTGCCGGTGGGGGCGTCCGGCGGCGGGGGTGGCGTCACCCCGTCATTCTGGCGCGGGCCACCGACAGCCGCCCTGCCGGCCGGTGTGAGCCGGGCGCTCCGCGCACGTACGCTCGGCCGGGGGCGGTCCGGTGGTCCGCCCGGCGG
This sequence comes from Cellulomonas sp. ES6, assembly GCF_030053835.1. Taxonomy (NCBI): domain Bacteria; kingdom Bacillati; phylum Actinomycetota; class Actinomycetes; order Micrococcales; family Cellulomonadaceae; genus Cellulomonas; species Cellulomonas sp. ES6. The sequence goes on from NZ_CP125655.1 coordinate 3,995,732, forward strand.
AGCGACGGGAGGCGCCGTGCGGTACCGGGAGTTCTGGCAGCTCGTCGACGAGGTGCTCGGCAGCGCCCACGGCCGGGCGCTGGTGCACGAGCTCGTCCTGCCGCGGCTGGACGGCCGCACCGCGGAGCAGGCGCTCGATGCCGGCGTGGAGCCGCGGGACGTGTGGCACGCACTGTGCGACGAACTGGACGTCCCCGACCCGCAGCGCTGGGGCGCCGACCGCCACCGGCAGGCACCGCCGCGCCGCTGACCCCACGCTGTCGCGGAGGGCGGCGGGACAGGTCCGCGGGCGGGGCCCGCGTGGCAGGCTGGGACCGTGCCGTCCGACGACCCGCGCCCGCGTCGTGGCTGGTGGTCGGTCACGCTCAGCGACGTCGGCGACGCGCTGCTCGGGCTGGTCACGACGGCCGTCGGCCTGGGGGTCGCCATCGCGGTGGTGGACGGCGTCCGGGCGACCAACCCCGGCGCGGTCGTGCTCGCCGCGCTGCTGGTCGGCGCCGGGGACCTGGTGCTGCGCCCGCCGCTGCGCGTGCTCGCGCGGGTGGGCGGCGCCATGGGGGCGCTGGTCGCCGGGCTCGGCGCGCAGGTGGCGGTCGTGTGGCTGGCGCTCTCGCTCGGCCCGGGCCTCGAGGTGCGCAGCGCGTGGGCCGTCGTGCAGGTGCTCGTCATCACGGCCTGCGTCATGGCGGTGGGCCGCTGGGTGTGGGGCGCGTCCGACTCGGACTACGTCGTCGGGGACGTGCTGCGTCGCGCCCGGGCGCGGGCCCGCCGCGCGGGGGAGGGCGGCGGCGCCGTCCCGGACCACCGGCCTCCCGGCCTGCTGGTCGTCCAGCTCGACGGCGTGGGCACGGCGGTGCTGGAGCAGGCGCTCGACGCGGGGCTGGCCCCCACGATGGCGCGCTGGCTCGAGTCCGGCAGCCACCGGCTGACGAGCTGGTGGGCGCAGGCGCCCTCGACCACGCCCGCGAGCCAGGCGGGCCTGCTGCACGGCGCCGCCGACGCGATCCCGTCGTTCCGCTGGTGGGACCGTGACGCGGGCCGGCTCGTCGTCACGAACCACCCGGACGACGCCGCGATGGTCGAGCGGCGGCTGTCCGACGGCCGCGGGCTGCTGGCGGACGGGGGAGCGGCCGTCTCGACGATGTTCTCCGGCGACGCGACCCGGCAGCTCCTCGTCATGAGCCAGGCCCGGCGCGGCATCGGGCCGGGGACGTCCTACCTCCGGTTCTTCGCGAGCCCGTTCGTGCTGGCGCGCGCCGTGACGCTCACGGTCGGCGAGATGGTCAAGGAGCTGTACCAGGGCCGCCGCCAGCGGGTGCGCGACGTCCGGCCCCGGGTGCCGCGCCGCGGCTGGTACGTCGTGCTGCGCGGCGTCACGAACGTGCTGCTGCGCGACCTGGCGACGTCCCTCGTCGCCGAGCAGCTCGTCCGCGGTGCCCCCGTGGTGTTCGTGGACCTGGTCGACTACGACGAGATCGCCCACCACGCCGGCCCGACGCGGCCGGAGTCGCTGCGCGCGCTCGACGGCCTCGACGGCGTGCTCGACACGCTGCAGCGGGTCGCCGACGCCGCCCCGCGCGACTACCGGGTGGTGGTGCTGTCCGACCACGGGCAGGCGCTCGGCCCGACGTTCGCGCAGGTCGCCGGCGAGCCGCTGGTCGAGGTCGTGCGGCGACGGGTGGCGGCCGGCCGCGAGGAGCCGCCGCAGGACCGGGCGACCGGTGCCGAGGGCGGCGGACGCGCGGGCACGGCACTCGGCCGTCCGGGCGGTGCGACGGACGTGGACGCGGTCCAGGCCGCCTCCGACGAGGAGTGGGGGCCGCTCAACGCCTTCCTGTCCTCCGCGGCCTCGCGCCACGGTGAGGACCGCGCGGTCGTGCTCGGCCCTCCCGGCAAGGACCGGCGCGACGGCGAGCGCGCCACGGCCGGGGACGGTGCCCCGCCCCCCGAGGTCGCGGTGACGGGCTCCGGCAACCTCGGCATGGTCTGGTTCCCGCGCGAGCCCCGGCGCCTGGTGCTGGAGGAGGTCGAGACGCGCTGGCCGGGACTGGTCCGCGGGCTCGCCTCGACGCCCGGCATCGGCCTCGTGCTCGTCGACACCGCCGCGCGCGGGCTCGCCGCGGTGGGGACCGGTGGCATCGCGTGGCTCGAGCCCGACGAGGCGGACGGCCTGCCCGCGGTGGACGGCACGGACCCGGTGGCCCGCTACGGTCCCCGCGCCGCGGCGGACCTCCGGCGGCTCGGGCGCCTGGGCCACGTCGGGGACCTCGTGGTCCTCTCCGACGTCACGCCCGGCGGGCGGGTGCACGCCTTCGAGGGCCAGGTCGGCTCGCACGGCGGACTCGGGGGCCCGCAGAACCGGGCGGTCCTCCTGCACCCCGCGGAGCTGCCGGTCGACGACGACCTGCTCGAGGACGTCGACGGCGAGCGCATCGCGGTCGGGGCCGACCGGGTCCACCTCCAGCTGCTGCGCTGGGCCACCGCGCTCGGGCTCCGCCGGGACGCCACGCCCCCCGCTGCCGCCGGGGAGGACGGTGCCGCGCCGGCGGCGAGGCCCGCGGGGCGGCGCCGTCCCGGGGACGGCTCGTGACCTCCGGCGCCGCCCCCGGGGCCGCCCCGGCGGCCCCGGGGGCGACCCTGCGGTGGCTCGGGCACGCGACGGTCGTGCTCGACGTCGGCGGCGCCCGGCTGCTCACGGACCCGCTGCTGCGTCCCCACGCCGGGCTGCTGCGCCGCCGGGCGCCCGTCCCGCGCGCCGTGGACTGGGCCGACCCGAGCGCGGTCCTGGTGTCCCACCTGCACCACGACCACGCGGAGCTCGGCTCGCTCCGGCTGCTCCCCGGGGTGCCCGTGCTGGCCGCCGGGGCCAACGCGCACTGGCTCGCGCACCAGGGCCTGGACGCGGTGGGGCTCGGTCCGGAGGAGTGGTGGACGGTGCCCGGGACGGATGTCCGGGTCCGCCTGGTCCCGGCGGTGCACGGGCACCGGCCGATGCCGCACCGGCCCAACGCGGCGCACGGCTTCCTCGTGGTGGCCCCCGGCCTGCGGGTGTGGTTCGCCGGGGACACCGCGCCCTACCCGCACATGCGCCGCCTGCCCGAGCTGGCCGGCGGTCCGCTCGACGTCGCGCTCGTGCCCGTCGGCGGCTGGGGGCCGCGGCTGTCGGGCGGGCACATGGACCCCGTCCAGGCCGCCGAGGTCTGCGAGCAGGTCGGCGCGCGCTGGGCGGTCCCGGTGCACTGGGGGACGCTGCACGCTCCGGCATCGCGCCGGCTGCCGCCCGGGTGGATGGACCGCGCGGGCCCGGCGTTCGCCCGGGCGCTGGACCGCGGGGCGCGCGTGCGGCCGCTGCTGCTGGCGCCGGGCCAGGCGGTGCGGCTGGGGGAGGCGGAGGGGCTGTCGGGCCTCGTCTGACGCCGTGCGACACGCCGTGGCGCGGGGATGTCGAGTCGAACAGGTGTTCGGGTACTGTGGCCGACGTGACGCGCCGCGGGTCGGGCGCGGGCCGCGGAGCCGTCCACAGGTGGGACGGCGGCGGGGCCTGTGGACGACGCGGGGTGCATGTCGGTGGTCGGGCATAGCGTCACAGCACGACACGGAGACCAGCCCCCGCAGGCGCAGCGCGACGCTGCACGAGACGACGAGGTGTGACATGCCCGCTCCCCAGGACCGCGAGAAGGCCCTCGAGGCCGCACTCAGCCAGATCGACCGCCAGTTCGGCAAGGGCTCGATCATGCGCCTCGGCGAAGAGGGGCGCGCCCCCGTCGAGGTGATCCCGACCGGCTCGATCGCCCTCGACGTCGCGCTCGGCATCGGTGGCCTGCCCAAGGGCCGCGTCGTCGAGGTGTACGGCCCGGAGTCCTCCGGCAAGACGACCGTCGCGCTCCACGCCGTCGCCAACGCGCAGCGTGCCGGCGGCATCGCGGCGTTCATCGACGCCGAGCACGCGCTGGACCCGGACTACGCGAAGAAGCTGGGCGTCGACACCGACGCCCTGCTCGTCTCCCAGCCGGACACCGGTGAGCAGGCGCTCGAGATCATGGACATGCTGATCCGCTCGGGTGCGATCGACATCATCGTCATCGACTCCGTCGCGGCGCTCGTGCCCAAGGCGGAGATCGAGGGCGAGATGGGCGACAGCCACGTCGGCCTCCAGGCCCGCCTCATGTCACAGGCGCTGCGCAAGATCACCGGTGCGCTCAACGCCTCCGGGACGACGGCGATCTTCATCAACCAGCTGCGCGAGAAGATCGGCGTGTTCTTCGGCTCGCCCGAGACGACGACCGGTGGCAAGGCGCTCAAGTTCTACGCCTCCGTGCGCATGGACATCCGGCGCATCGAGACCCTCAAGGAGGGGTCGGACGCCGTCGGCAACCGCACCCGCGTCAAGATCGTCAAGAACAAGATGGCGCCGCCGTTCAAGCAGGCCGAGTTCGACATCCTCTACGGCGTCGGCATCTCCCGTGAGGGTGGCCTCATCGACATGGGCGTGGAGCACGGCTTCATCCGCAAGTCCGGCTCCTGGTTCACCTACGAGGGCGACCAGCTCGGTCAGGGCAAGGAGAACGCGCGCGGGTTCCTGCGCGACAACCCGGACCTGGCGGCGGAGATCGAGAAGAAGATCAAGGAGAAGCTCGGCATCGGCGCGAAGGTCGACGCTCCGGCCGGCGCGGAGGTGAAGGTCGACTTCTGATGTCGGCCGAGCACGACCAGGTCGCGCGGCCGGCCGGACGCACCCCGTCCGGCCGGTCCGGGGCGTGGGACGTCCCGGGGGAGGCCGGCGGATCGGCGTGGGACGACCTCTCCGCGTCCGACACGTCGGCCTGGGACGACGAGGTCGCCGCCGTCGACGGCCGTTCGGCTGTCACGGGTGCCGCCGCACCGGACGCGTTCGGGCGTCACGACGAGACGTCCGTGTGGGACGACGACCGGCCCGTGCCGTCCGCCTGGGCCGAGGTGGGGACGCCGGGGTCGACGGCCCTGGCGACGCCCGGACGGGCTGCGCAGCCGAGGGCCTCGCAGGGGACGCCCGCCGGGCCCGTCGCCGCCGGGGCGCACGGCGACGCCGACTCGGCTGACGTCGAGCCGGCCGACGTCGGGGCATGCGCCGACGGCGAGCCGGCCGACGTCGGCGAGCTCGCCGGCGTCGGTGGACCGGTGGGGCCGGACTCGGCTCCCCACCCGGCACGCGCGCGCGACCGGTCCGAGGTGGCGGCCACGACGGCCGAGCTCGCGGCGCGCATGGCCGAGATCCTCGCCCGGCCGGCCGGCGACGACCCCGCGTCGACCGCCGGGGCGTCCGCACGGGGTGGGGGCACCCGGGCGTCCGCACGCGGTGCGGGCGCGGTCGGATCGCAGGGCACCGGTGGTGTCCCGCCGACGGCGGAGGACGCCGAGCCCGCTGGCGGGGACACCCGGCGCCGGGACGGCGCGGGAGGTCGGCGTCCGACGCGCGGGCGGCGCAGGGCACCGGCGAGCGAGCCCCCGCAGGACGGCCCTGCCGCGACGGACGCGGAACCCGACCCGGAGTCGGTCGCGCGGTCCCTCGCGCTGCGGCTGCTGACCGGGGCTCCGCGGAGCCGGGCGCAGCTCGCCGAGGCGATGGCCCGCAAGGACGTCCCGGAGGAGGTCGCCGAGCGGGTGCTCGACCGGTTCACGGACGTCGGGCTCGTGGACGACGGCGCGTACGCCGAGATGCTCGTCCGCACGCGGCACGCCGAGCGGGGGATGTCGCGGCGCGGCATCGCGCAGGAGCTGCGGCGTCGCGGGGTCGACGACGTGACGGCCCGCGACGCGCTCGCGCAGGTGGACGACGAGGACGAGGAGCGCGCGGCACGGGCGCTCGCCCGCAAGAAGCTCTCCGCCACCCGCGGGCTCGACCGGGAGACGCGGCTGCGGCGTGCGTACGGCGCGCTCGGCCGCAAGGGCTACGGCGGCGAGCTCGTCGCCCGGGTCGTGCGCGAGGAGCTGGCCGCGGAGGGGGCGGACCTCGACGACTGACGCCGTCCCCGCGGACGTCGAGGGTCGACACCGCGCCCGCCCGTGCGTCGCGCACCGGGACGCGCGGGTCGAGGTGGAGAATGGACCGTCGTCCCGGCAGCCGGGCGCGCCGCGACGAGCGGTGCGCGACGGCCCGCGGACCGAACCGATCCCCACCGCCAGGGCCTCCCGGCCCCGGCCCGTCCCGGACGAGGAGCGTGCCCGTGCAGGACGTCGCGGTCGTCATCGGCCTCCTGCTGGCGTGCCTCGTCGCCCTGGTGCTCGTGCTCGTCGCCCGCCGGGAGGCCGCGGCGGTCCGCCGGCAGGCGCTCGAGGACGTGCAGTCCATCCGCGACGAGGCCCGCGCCTCCCTGGCGGACGCGCAGCGTCGCGAGGCCCGCGCCACCGAGCGTGAGGAGTCCGCGACGGCCGCGGAGCGCGCGGCCACGACGCGCGAACGGGCGGCCGCCGAGCAGGAGCGAGCGGCCGCCGCGGCGCGGGACGCCGCGGAGGAGCTCCGGCGTGCCGCGGCGGACGCGCGGGGGACCGCAGAGCGCGAGCTCGCGGGCGTGCGGGACGCGGCCGCGCGCGAGGCGGCGGAGGTACGGTCCCGCGCCGAGCGGGAAGCCCTCGAGCAGCTGGAGGCGGCGTCGGGGCTGACCGCCGAGGAGGCGCGCGCCGAGCTGGTGCGGCGGCTCACGGCGGAGGCCCAGGCCGCGGCGGCGGCGACGGTCCGCCGCGTCGAGGCGCAGGCCCGGCGCACCGCGGACGCCCGGGCGCGCAGGGTGCTCGCGACGGCCGCGCAGCGCACGGCGGTCGCCACGAGCAGCCAGAGCACGGTGACGCTGCTCCCGCTGCCGTCGGACGAGATGAAGGGCCGGATCATCGGCAAGGAGGGTCGCAACATCCGGCTGTTCGAGGCCCTCACCGGGGTGAACGTGCTGGTCGACGAGACCCCGGACACCGTGGTGCTGTCGTGCTTCGACGCGGACCGCCGCGAGGTCGCCCAGGTGGCGCTCGAGGCGCTCATGGCCGACGGGCGGATCAACCCGCAGCGCATCGAGGCGGCGTACGCCGAGGCGGTCGCCGGCGCCGACGACCGCGCGGACGAGGCCGGCCTCGCGGCCGCGGAGCGCGCCGGCGTCCGCGGTCTGGACGCCGAGCTGGTGCGCGTGCTGGGCCGGCTGCGCCTGCGGACGTCGTTCGGGCAGAACGTGCTGGACCACGTCGTGGAGACCGCGTTGCTGGCCGCGCAGGTCGCCGGCGAACTCGGCGCCGACGTCGAGGTCGCCCGCCGCGCCGCGCTGCTGCACGACGTGGGCAAGGCGCTCACCGGGGAGGTGCCCGGCACGCACGCGACGGTCGGCGCCGCGCTGGCGGAACGTCACGGCGAGTCGCCCGCGGTCGTGAACGGCATCGCCGCCCACCACGACGAGGTCCCGGCCGAGACCGTCGAGGCGGTGCTCGTCCAGGTGGCGGACGCGATGTCCGCGTCCCGCCCGGGTGCCCGCCGCGAGGACGTCGACCAGCACGTCGAGCGGCTGGAGAAGCTGGAGGAGCTCGTCGCCGGCCACGCGGGCGTGCGCCGGGCGCTCGCCATGGCGGCCGGGCGCGAGATGCGGGTCGTCGTGGAGCCGTCGCAGGTCCCGGACACCGACCTCGGGCGGCTCGCGGTGGAGATCGCCCGGCACATCGAGCGCGACCTGTCCTACCCGGGCGAGATCACGGTGACGGTGGTGCGCGAGGTGCGCGCGAGCGCGACCGCCGGCTGAACGACGGACGGTGCCGGTCGGCCGCGCCGCGGGGTCGTCAGACCGCCGAGCCGGCGCCCCCACGGCCCCCGCCGGCGGTCGCGGCCGCCGCCGCGGTGAGCGCCGGGTCCGCGCCGGCGCGCCCGGCGGTGCGCGTGCTGCGGCCCTGCAGCCACACCGCGAGCCGCGTCAGCGACAGGTTGACCACGAGGTAGGTGCCCGCGCCGAGCACGAACAGCGCCACGTAGTACCGGTTCCCGAAGTACTGGGCGTTGTTCTGCATGGCCTTGAGCAGCTCGGGGTAGCCGACGATGAACCCGAGCGACGAGTCCTTGAGCAGCACGACGAGCTGGGCGACGAGGCTCGGGAGCATGGTCCGCACCGCCTGGGGGAGCAGCACGAGGCGCATCGTCTGCCACCGCGAGAGCCCGATCGCCGCGGCCGCCTCCGACTGTCCGCGCGGCAGCGACGCCAGGCCCGCCCGCAGGATCTCGGCGATGATCGCCATGTTGTACACGGTGAGGCCGAACACCACGGCGGCGAACGCGTCCCACCCGAAGCCGAGCAGCGCGAACAGCATCATCAGCAGCACGGGCAGGCCGCGGAACAGCTCGATGACGACGGTCGCGGGCGCGCGCAGCCAGCCGATCCGCGTGGTGCGCCACATCGCGAGCAGCAGCCCGAGCACCAGGGCGAGCGGCGCGGCGACCACCGCCGCGCGCAGGGTCGCGCCGAGCCCGACGACGACCATGGAGCGCCACACGTCCTCGGCGGTCTGGTTCTTGGGCGGGTCGTACAGGACGTCCCAGCGGTCGGCCCCGAACAGGCCGCGCTGCTCCGCGTACCGGTAGGCCAGGGCGAGCAGGACGATCAGCACGAGCGCGCCGGCGACCGAGCCGATGCGCTCGCGCCGGCGGGCGCGCGGGCCGGGCTGGTCGTACAGGACGGAGCTCATCGCGGGCCCCTCTCGGGCTCGTGGGTGCGGCGGTCGTGGCGGGTCGGGGTCACCGGGCGAACGCCACCTTCCGCTCGAGCACCCCGGCGAGGTAGCCGGCCGGGATGGTGATGACGAGGTAGAACACCGCGACCCCGGCGAGCGCCTGGATGGCCTCGGCGGGGTTCGCGAGGGCGACGCGGCGGCCGGCGGCGGTGAGCTCGACGACGGCGAACCCGGCCGCGACGGAGGTGTTCTTCGCGAGCGCGATGAGGACGTTGATCAGCGGCGGCACCACGGTCCGCACCGCCTGCGGCAGCACCACGAGCCCGAGGGTCTGCCCGAAGGTCAGCCCGATGGCGCGGGCGGCCTCCGCCTGCCCGACCGGGACGCCGTTGATCCCGGACCGCACCGCCTCGCAGACGAACGCCGACGTGTAGGCGGACAGCGCGATGACGGCCGTCCAGAACCCGAGCGGCGGCAGGATCCCGAACTGCGGTGCGACGAACACGAGGAAGAAGAACACGAGGGTCAGCGGCGTGTTGCGCAGCAGCTCCACCCAGGCGACGGCCGCGCCGCGCAGGGTCGGCAGCGGCGACACGCGCAGCGCGGCGAGGACGGTGCCGGCCACGAGCGCGAGGGCGCCGGCCAGCAGCGTGAGCTGCAGCGTCAGCCGGAAGCCGCTGAGGTAGGCCGGCAGGTTGTCGGCGATCAGGTCCACGCAGTGCCCTCCAGGGAGGCGTCGGGGAGCGGGCCGGGTGGCGCCGGGCGGGGTCGCCCGGCGCCACCCGCGGCGTCAGTACCGGTCGACCGCCGGCGGCTCCGGCGTCGGCAGGACGGTGCCGGCCGTGGCCTCCCACGCCTCGGTCCACGTGCCGTCCTCGTACGACTCCTCGAGCACGTCGTTGATCCACATCCGGAAGTCGGTGTCGTCGAGCGCGAGCCCGATGCCGTACGGCTCCTCGGTGAAGGGCTCGCCGCGCACCTCGAAGGTGGGGTCGTCCGCCGCGAACCCGGCGAGGATCACGTTGTCCGTGCTCATCGCGTCGACCTGGCCGCCGCGCAGCGGCTCGAGGCAGTCGGAGTACGCGCCGAACGGCACGACCTCGGTGTCCGGGAAGTTCTCGAGCAGGTTCGCCTCGGGCGTCGAGCCGGAGACGGTGCAGACCTTCTTCCCGGCGAGGTCGTCCGGGCCCTGGATGTCCTCGTTCTCCGCGAGCGTGAGGATCGACTGCCCGGCCTCGTAGTACGGGCCGGCGAACGACACGACCTCCTTGCGCTCGTCGTTGATCGTGTACGTCGCGATGACGATGTCGACCTGGCCGGACTGGATGAACGACTCCCGGTTGGAGGAGATGGTCTCGGTCCACTGGATGCCGTCCTCGGGGATGCCGAGCGCACCGGCGATGATCCGGCCGATCTCGACGTCGAAGCCCTCGGGCGTGCCGTCCGGCCCGACCAGCCCGAACAGCGGCTGGTCGAACTTGGTGCCGATCGTGATGGAGCCGGCCTCGGCGAGCTCCGCCATCGTGGACCCCTCGGGGAAGTCGGCGGCGTCGACGTCGGAGACCTCCGGGCTGGCCCCGTCGCCGTCGTCCGAGCCGCCGCAGGCGGTCAGGGCGAGGACGGAGGCGGCGGCGAGGGCGATCGGTCCTGCGGTGCGGGTTCTCATCGGGCTGTCTCCTTGCGTCGCGTGCGTGTCGGTCGGTGTCGTGTCGGTTCCGGTCGGTGCGGTCGGTGCGGTGGTGCCGTGGTGGTCGGGTCGCAGGGGCGGGGGACGGGCTGCCGGGCCGCGCAGGACGCGGTGGCCGGTCAGTGGGTGAGGATCTTCGACAGGAAGTCGCGGGCGCGGTCGCTGCGCGGGGCCGTGAAGAACGTCTCGGGGTCGGCCTCCTCGACGACCGCGCCGCCGTCCATGAAGACGACCCGGTCGGCCGCACGGCGGGCGAACCCCATCTCGTGCGTGACGACGACCATGGTCATGCCCTCGCCGGCGAGGGACACCATGACGTCGAGCACCTCGTTGATCATCTCGGGGTCGAGGGCGGAGGTCGGCTCGTCGAACAGCATGACCTTCGGCTCCATGGCGAGCGCGCGGGCGATCGCGACGCGCTGCTGCTGCCCGCCGGAGAGCTGGGCGGGCAGCTTGCGGGCCTGGCTCGCGACGCCGACGCGCTCGAGCAGCTCCATCGCGCGCTCCCGGGCCTCGGACGCCCCGAGGCGCCGCACCTTGCGCAGGCCGAGCGTGACGTTCTGCAGGACCGTGCGGTGCGCGAACAGGTTGAACGACTGGAACACCATGCCGACGTCGGCGCGCAGCCGCGCGAGGTCGCGTCCCTCCGCGGGCAGCGGCTGGCCGTCCAGGGTGATCGTGCCGGACTCGATGGTCTCGAGCCGGTTGATCGTGCGGCAGAGCGTCGACTTGCCGGAGCCGGACGGGCCGATGACGACGACCACCTCGCCGCGGTGCACGGTGAGGCTGACGTCCTGCAGCACGTGCAGGTCGCCGAAGTGCTTGTTGACGTGGTCCAGGACGACGAGGGGCTCGCCGCCGTGCGGGCGTGCTGCTGCGGGGGCCGGGGCCGGGTCGGGCTGCGCCATCCTCGGAACCTAGGCGGCGGATGTGACAGCCGCCACCCGTTCAGGTCACGGGACGGTCACAGGATCGCCGTGACCGGGTCCGTCGGGCGGCGTCCGCGCACCGGCTCGCCGCCGCCCGCGGGGGCCCGCGGGGGACGGACGTACCCTTGTCCGCGATGAGCACGACGACCACGCCCCCCGCCGCGACCGGCCTCGCGGACCTCGCCGTCCCGACCGCCGGCGCCGCCCCGCGCACCTACCTCGTGAAGACGCTCGGGTGCCAGATGAACGTGCACGACTCCGAGCACATGGCGGGCATGCTCGAGCAGGCCGGCTACGTCGCCGCGTCGCCGGAGGCCGCCGCCGCGGAGGACGCCGACGTCATCGTCATCAACACCTGCGCGGTGCGCGAGAACGCCGCCGACCGCCTGTACGGCAACCTCGGCCGGCTCGCGGGGGCCAAGCGCACCCGCCCGGGCGGGATGCAGATCGCCGTGGGCGGCTGCCTCGCCCAGAAGGACCGCTCCGGGATCGTCGAGCGCGCGCCCTGGGTGGACGTCGTGTTCGGCACCCACAACCTCGACGTGCTCCCGGTGCTGCTGGAGCGGGCGCGCCACAACCGGGCCGCCGAGGTCGAGATCGAGGAGTCGCTCAAGGTCTTCCCCTCGACGCTGCCGACCCGCCGCGAGTCGGTCTACGCCGGCTGGGTGTCGATCAGCGTCGGGTGCAACAACACGTGCACGTTCTGCATCGTGCCGCACCTGCGGGGCAAGGAGCGCGACCGGCGTCCGGGCGAGGTGCTCGCCGAGGTCTCCGCGCTGGTGGAGCAGGGCGCGATCGAGGTGACGCTGCTCGGGCAGAACGTGAACTCCTACGGCGTCGAGTTCGGCGACCGCGGGGCGTTCGCGAAGCTGCTGCGCGCCGCCGGCGCCACCCCCGGCCTCGAGCGGCTGCGGTTCACCTCCCCGCACCCGGCGGCGTTCACCGACGACGTCATCGCGGCTATGGCGGAGACGCCCGCCGTCATGCCGAGCCTGCACATGCCCCTGCAGTCCGGCTCCGACCGGATCCTGCGGGCGATGCGGCGGTCCTACCGGTCGGAGAAGTTCCTGGGCATCCTCGACCGGGTCCGCGAGCGGATGCCGCACGCCGCGATCACGACCGACATCATCGTCGGGTTCCCGGGGGAGACCGAGGAGGACTTCGCGGAGACGCTGCGGGTCGTCGAGGCGTCCCGGTTCTCGTCCGCGTTCACGTTCCAGTACTCGCCGCGCCCCGGCACCCCCGCGGCCGACCTGCCCGACCAGCTGCCGAAGGCCGTCGTGCAGGAGCGCTACGAGCGCCTGGTCGCGCTGCAGGACCGGATCGCGCTCGAGGAGATGCAGGCCCAGGTCGGCCGCACCGTCGAGGTGCTGCTGGCCGAGGGCGAGGGGCGCAAGGACGGCGAGACCCGGCGCCTGTCCGGTCGCGCCGCCGACAACCGCCTCGTGCACCTCGCCGTGCCGGACGGCCTGGACCCCGCCGACGCGCCCCGGCCCGGCGACCTGGTGACGGTCGACATCACCCGGGCGGCGCCCCACCACCTGGAGGCGGACTCCGGGGCGCTCGGTGGCACGTTCGCGGTGCGCCGAACCCGCGCGGGCGACGCGTGGGAGCGTCGCGCGCAGGGCGGGGACGACCACGCGCACGGCGGTGCGGGTGACGCGTGCGGCACCGGGGCGGGCTCGGGCGGACCGGCGGCGCCGGTGCTGCTGGGCCTGCCGACGGTCGGCACCGGACCGCGCTGAGGCGCGCTGAGCCGCGCGGGGGACGACCCCTGCGCGGGTGCCGCACGGCGTCGCTCCGGTACTGCGCGCGGTGTCAGACCTGCGGCGGCAGCAGCGTCTCGAACGACGCGAACGCCTGCACCCCGGTGCCGAGGCCGCACGACACGAGCTGGTCGAGCTGCTCGTCCGTGACGCCGTGCTCCAGGTCGGTCGACACCTCGCTGTACACCGCGACCTGGCCCTCTTCTTCGCGGAGGTAGAGCTTCGGCCAGATGCGCTCGCGGTTCCAGTCGTTCAGGGCGAGCGCGACGGCCCGCCGGCCGTCCACCGGGAGCTGGCGGTGCCACCGGCCCCGGACCTGCAGGATCTCCTCGTGCTCGCCGAGCAGCAGGAACCAGAACCGCGAGTCGTTCCAGACGCCGGTCAGGTCGCCGTCCTCGTCCACGCGGAAGTGGTAGCCCCGCGCGGACAGCGCCGCCGCGACGCGGTCGCGGGTGAGCGGCGTGGGCCGGGCCTGCGGGGCGACCCGCCGCTCACCGGTGCCCTGCGGCGTGCGCGGCGCGAGGACGCGGGAGAGCCACCCCGGCGTGCGCGCCGTCACGGTGCCGCCGCCGCGGGGTCCGGGTACAGCTCGTCGATCGCGTCGAAGAACGTGCTGGACGTCGAGACGCCGCAGAACAGCAGCTGGCTGAGCTGCTCGTCGGTCGCGCCGTGCTCGAGGTCGGTGGAGACCTCCGCGACGACGTGGACCATGCCGTTGTCGCGGACCCGCACGTACGCCTTCGGCCAGATCCGCTCGGCGTTCCACTCGGTGCAGGCGTCGAGCACCTCCTCGAGGCGCTCGATCGCGATCTCCCGGTTCCACTGCCCGCGGACCTGGAGGATCTCCTGCTGGTCGCCGAACAGGAAGAAGTAGAACAGCCGTCCCCGCCACAGGCCGCCGAGGTCGCCGTCGTTGTCGACGAAGTAGTGGAAGTCGTGCTCCTCGAACCACCGCTGCACCCGCTCGGGCGTCAGCGGCGTGGGCCGGCCGTCGTCGACGGTGACCGCGGCACCAGCCCCCGCCGGGCGCCCGCCGCGACCTGCCACGGGCGCACCGGGACGCCCCCCGGGCTGCGGCGCAGGACCCGGCCGGTCCGGGTCGCGGCGCGACCGGCGATTCCGGAACAGACCCATGCCGGAAACCCTACCCGGGGCCGCCGACGACGCCAGGGATCGCACCCGCGGGCGTGGGCGGGCCGCCGCACGCCGCGGCGAGTGGGCTTAGGCTCGATCGGGCAGGGGCGGCGCGGCCACCACCTGCACCGACGCCAAGCAGCGGCGCCGACGGGCGCCGCACGAGACTGAGGACGGACATGGGGTTCTTCACCAAGCCGGAGGCCACGGGTTCGGCGCCCGCCACCGAGGCGCTGACGCACGACCGGATCACGGCCGTGCTGGACGCCCGGGACATGCGCTACGGGGTCGACGACGACGGCGACATCGGCGGCTACTGGGACGGGCACCTGTTCTACTTCTTCCGCCTCGGGGGCCAGCAGGAGTACCTGCAGGTCCGCGGCCGCTGGAACCGGAAGGTCTCCGTCGACGAGTACGCGCGCGTCGTCGACCTCGTCAACAGCTGGAACTCCGAGAAGCTCTGGCCGAAGGGCTACGTCCGCCCCGAGGGCGAGGTCGTCGGCGTCTACGCCGAGCACACCGTCGACTACGAGCACGGGCTGACGGACGAGCAGCTCGACCTGCACCTCGCGTGCGGCATCACCACCGCCCTGAGCCTGTTCGAGCACCTCGACGAGCAGTTCCCGGAGCAGGCCGCCACGGCGAAGGCGGAGCTCGAGGCGGAGTGACCGTGCCGCTCGAGCCCACCACCGGCCGGGCGTTCCAGGTCGACCTCCACGGCGTCGTCGACCTGCTCGCCCGGCACCTGTACTCCGGCCCCCGCGTGTACGTGCGCGAGCTGCTGCAGAACGGCGTCGACGCCATCACGGCGCGGCGTGCGGTGGACCCGGCGTGCCCGGCGACCGTGCGGCTGCGGCCGCTGGCGGACGGGTCGCTGGCGGTGGTGGACTCGGGCGTCGGCCTGACCCGCGCGGAGGCCGAGGAGCTGCTGGCGACCGTCGGCCGGTCGTCCAAGCGGGACCTCGACCTCGGGCTGGGCCGGGAGGAGTTCCTGGGGCAGTTCGGCATCGGCCTGCTGTCCGCGTTCATGGTCGCCGACGAGATCGAGCTGGTGTCGCGGTCCGCCCGGGACCCGGGTGCCGCCGCGATCCGCTGGCTCGGGCGCGCGGACGGCTCGTACGACCTGGCGGAGCTGCCCGCGGCGGACCTGCCGCCCGGGAGCACGGTGCTGCTGCGGCCGCGCCGGGACCTCGAGCACTGGCTCGCGGGGGAGACCGTGGCGGCGCTCGCGGCGGAGTTCGGGTCGCTGCTGCCCGTGGACGTGGCGGTGGAGGTGCCGCTCGGCGGGCCCGGCACGACGGGCGCGGGCGGCGCGGTCGGGGCGGGCGCGGTCGACGGTGACCCCGCCACCCGCACGCGGGTGCTCGCGGACGGCGGGGCGCGACCCGGGCACGCGTGGCGCCGTGTCACCGTCCCCGACCTGCCGTGGGCGCGGACGCACGCCGACGACGCCGCGCGCACCCGCGCGCTGGAGCGGTACTGCGAGCAGACCTTCGGCTTCACGCCGCTGGCGCACCTCGACCTGGAGGTGCCCCTCGCGGGGGTCACCGGCGTCGCGTTCGTGCTGCCGGCCGCGGTGCCGCCGGGCGGTGGCGGCACGCACCGCGTCTCCGTGAAGCGGATGCTGCTGGGCGCGCGCGTGGAGGGGCTGCTGCCCGAGTGGGCGTTCTTCGTGCGCTGCGCGATCGACGCCTCCGCGCTGCGGCCCACCGCGTCGCGCGAGCAGCTCTACACCGACGAGGTGCTGCTCGCGACGCAGGAGGCGCTCGCCGGGCAGGTCCGGGACTGGACCCTGCGCACGCTCGAGTCGGGGACGGCGCTCGCGCGGCAGTTCGTCGCCACGCACCACCTGGCGGTGCGGTCGCTCGCGCTCACGGACGACACGATGCTCGACCTCGCGGCGCGGATCCTGCCCTACGAGACGACGGACGGGACGCTGACCCTGGCCGAGGTCGCGCAGGAGCACGGCCGGGTCGTGTTCGCCCCGACGCTGGAGGACTACCGGCGGATCGCCCCCGTCGCGCGGGCGCAGGGCGTGGCGGTCGTGAACGCCGGCTACGTCTACGACGCCGACCTGCTGGCACGGCTCTCCGGGCGCAACCGCCTCGGCGTCGAGGTGCGCCCCCTCGGGGCGGGTGACATCGCCCAGGTGCTCGCCGCGCCGGCGCCGGAGCGGGAGCTGGAGACGCTCGACGCCGTGCGCGCGGCGGGCGCGGTGCTGCGCCCCCAGGACTGCGACGTCCTGCTGCGCACGTTCGAGCCGGCGGACCTGCCGGCCGTGCTCCTGCACGACCGGGACGGCGACCACCAGCGCGACCTGCACGCGGCGATGGCCGAGGCCGACGACGTGTGGAGCGACGTGCTCGCCGGGTTCGCCGAGCCCGCGCCCGCCCGCCGGCTCGTGCTCAACGACGCGAGCCCGGTGGTCCGGGACCTGCTGGCGGCCCCGCCCGGCGAGGTCGCGGCGGCCGGGGTCCGGTCGCTGTACGTCTCGGCGCTGCTGCTGGCCGGCGAGCCGCTGCGCGCCCGGGAGTCCGAGCTCATGACCGGGTCCCTGGCGGTGCTGCTGCGCGCCGGGCTCGGCGGCGCGGCCGGCCGGGGGACCGACGTCCCCGGCCGGGACCACCGGGACCACCGGGACGACCAGGACGCCGGGGGACCGGCAGGACAGGAGCGCGCGTGACCCGCACGCTGGACGACGCCAACCGCGAGATCACCCGGGTGCGGCAGATGCCGTACGGGCTCGCCCGGACGCAGGCCGCCGAGCGGCAGGTGCGGCTGGTCGACGCCGAGGGCCCGGACGCCGCCCGGGCGTACGCGCTGAGCACGCTCGTCGAGGCCTACCAGTGGGGCGGGGAGGTGGACCGGTCGTTCGTCGCGTTCGCCCGGCTGCTGCGCTGGTGGGACGAGCACCCGGAGCACTTCGACGCGCAGGACCGGCACGCGCTGTTCTGGTCGTTCAAGTGGATGGTCAGCGCGCTCGCGGACTTCCCGACGGTGCCCGCCGAGCAGATCGACCGGACGCTCGCCGACATGGAGCGTCGCTACGCGCTCGCCGGCAACGGCATGGACGCCGTCGCGTACGAGCGGTTCGCGTGGGCGCGCCAGCGGGGCGCCGCCGACGCGGAGGCGGCGTACCAGGCGTGGGTCGCCACGCCGCGGGACGACTGGTCCCAGTGCGAGGCGTGCGACCCCGGCGACCGCGCGGCGTGGCTGCTCGCGACGGACCGGGTCCCCGAGGGCATCCGCCTGATCGAGCAGACGCTCGCGCAGGACCCGTCGTGCGCGTCCGAGCCGGCCGACATGCTGTCGTACCTCGCGGAGGCCTACCTGGACACGGGCCGCCCCCGCGACGCCGCCCGGGCCCACCGGCGGGCCGTCGCCGCGCTGGCCGAGGCGGAGTCCGACATGGTCGGCGCCCGCGGCCGGCGCATCCGGCTGCTCGCCCGCGGCGGGCAGGCCGAGCGGACGCTGCGCGCGATCGAGGCGGACCAGCAGTACCTGACCGGCGGGGACACCCCGTACTCGCGCCTGGCGTTCTCGCGCCTCGTCGGGGCGGCGACCCACGTGCTGCGCCCGGAGCACGGCGACCACCCGCTGCGTCTGGACCGGGTCCCGGCCGCGACCGTCGCCGAGCTCGACGACTGGCTGCGCGCTCAGGCGGCGGAGCTCGCCGCGCGGTTCGACGCCCGCAACGGGACGCCGTCGGAGTCCGAGGCGGTCGAACGGGCGTGGCGGACCGAGCCCGCCGACGACGTGCTGGACCTCGACGTGCTGCCGCGCGGGCTCGGGAGCGCCGGTGCCACGGGGGCCGGTGCCGCGGGCGCCGGGTCACCGGCCGGCGCACCGGCGGGTGACCCGGACCCCGCACCCGTGGACGAGGTCGGCGCGCACGGCGCGGGTCGGGGGACGCACGCGCAGCACGCCGCCCCCGACGCGCTCGTCGCGGAGGCCGAGCGCCTCGTCGCGGCGGGAGACCCGGAGGCGGCCGCCGCCGCGTACCTCGACGCCGCCGTCGCGGCCGAGCACGCGGGGCTGCTCGCGGACTCCGGCTTCGCCTACGCCGAGGCCGCGCACTGCGCCCAGGTGCTCGGCGACGACGACGGGGCGTCGGCGGGCTACGCCGCGGCGATCCCGCGCCTGCGCGCCGGGGGCCTGCCGCCCGCGGCGCTCGCCCCGGTGGTCGTGCAGTGGGCGCGCGCGGCCGCCGCCACCGGCGACGCCGCCGCCGTGCTGAGCGAGACGGACGACCTGACCGCGGCTCTCGCCGCGCGCCTGGACGCACCGCCCTCCGCGGACGAGGACCGCGCGGAGGCCCTGGTCGCGCGGGAGCAGGCGGCCGACCGCCGCGCCGCGGCCGACCTGGAGGACGCCGCCGCCCGGCTGCTGGCCACGCTCGGCGGCGACGGCCGCGCGCAGGACGCCGCGGCACGTGCGCAGCGGGCCGCCGAGGCGTACGCCGCGCTCGGTGCGCCTGCCGACGCCGCGCACGCCTTCTGGCTGGCCGGTCGCCTGCACGACGGGCTCGGCCGCGTCGACGAGGCCGTGTGGCACCTGGAGTCCGCCGTCGAGGGCTTCACCGCCGCCCGGCAGCGGGGCCCGCGGGGCGAGGCCGCGAACGACCTGGTCGACGTGCTGCGCCGCTCCGGGCAGGACGCCCGGGCCGACGAGCTCGCGCGCTCGCTGACGTCCTGAGCCGGGGCCGCGCGGACGCCGGGCGGCGGGATACGGTCGGGGGGTGCGACCGGCCGTGGTGTTCCTGCCCGACACGGCGCTGCTCGTCCCCGGCGCGGCCGGCCGGGAGGACCCCGCGTCCGCGCTGCGCGAGGAGGCGCTCGCGCTGCTCGGCGCGGCGGTTCCCGGCCTGACGCCTGACGTGCCCGCCGATCCGGCCGCCGGCGTGCCCGCCGATCCGGCGACCGGCGTACCGGCCGGGCGGGCTGCCGGCGTGCCGGCCGGGCGGGCCGCGTCCGCCCCGGTGCTCGTCGTCGCACCGGGGCACGCGCACCGGACGCTGCGCCACCCGGTCGCGACCGGCCTCGGTGCGGCCGGCCTCGGTGCGGGTGCGGACGCACCGTCCGGGCCCGCCGCCCGCCGCGCCGACGTGCCGGCGTCGGTCGCGCTGACGCTGCTGCGCGCCTCCGGCGTGACGGCCGCCGTCGACGTGGTCGAGCTCCCGCGCGACCCCGGCGGCGACGCGCCGGACGTCCGGGGCGTCCCGGACGTCCCGGCGGGGGTGGTGCTGCTGGTCGTGGTCGGCTCGCCGAGCGCCCGGCACGGCGACGCGGCGCCGCTGGCGGAGGACCCCGCGCGGCGGACGCCGACGCCGCGCTGCTGGCCGGGCTGGCCGGCGGTCCCGCGGCGCTGGCGCAGGCGCTGGACGCGCTCGGCCCGCGGGCGGCCCGCGAGCTCGCGGTGTCCGCGTGGCCGACGTGGCGCGCGGCCGCCGCCGCGGCGGAGGGGCCCGTGCGGGTGTCCGGGCCGCGGGCCGAGGTCGTCGCGGGCGCGTGGCACGTCGTCGCGGCCTGGCACCCGGCCGGGCACGCGGCCGGGCACCCTGCCGCGCAGGAGGCCCCGTGACCCTCGTCGTCGCTGTCGTCGGCCCGACGGCCACCGGCAAGTCCGACCTCGGCCTGGCGCTCGCGGAGCGCCTCGGGGGCGAGGTCGTCAACGCCGACGCGCTGCAGCTCTACCGGGGGCTGGACATCGGCACCGCGAAGCTGGCGCCGGCCGAGCGCCGCGGCGTCCCGCACCACCTGCTCGACGTGCTGGACCCCACGGAGGACGCGAGCGTCGCCGCCTACCAGCGCGACGCCCGCGCGGCCGTGGCCGACATCGGGGCGCGCGGCCGGCGGCCCGTCGTGGTCGGCGGCTCGGGGCTCTACGTCCGGGCCCTGCTCGACCGCATCGAGTTCCCGGGCACCGACCCGGAGGTCCGCGCCCGGCTCGAGGCCCGCGTCGAGGCGGAGGGTGCCCGCGCGCTGCACGCGGAGCTGGCGGCCGTCGACCCCGTGGCGGCGGACAGCATCGGACCGCGCAACGCCCGGCGGATCGTGCGCGCGCTGGAGGTGGTCGCGCTGACCGGCAGGCCGTACTCCGCGAACCTGCCGGGGCACGACTACGCCGTCCCGGCGGTGCAGATCGGGCTCGACTGCGACCGGGGGGTGCTCGACGCGCGGGTCGAGGCCCGGGTCGACCGGATGTGGGCGGCCGGGCTCGTCGACGAGGTGCGCGGGCTCGTGAAGAGCGGGATCGGCCGGACCGCGGCCCGCGCCGTGGGGTACGCGGAGGTGATCGCGGCGCTGCGGGGCGAGATCACGCTGGACGAGGCCCGCGCGCAGGTCGTCGCCGGGACGCGGCGTCTCGCCCGCAAGCAGATGGGGTGGTTCGGGCGCGACCCCCGGGTGCACTGGCTGGACGCCCAGGACCCGGACCTGCCGGAGCGCGCGCTCGCCCTGGTGGCGGCCGCGGACGCCGGTGAGCTCGGCCTCGCCACGGCCGACCCGGCGCCCCGCCGTAGTCTGGGTTCATGACCGTCCCCACCGCCGCGCCCGCGACCGCCACCTCCTCCCGGGTGCTGCACGCGACCAAGGGGCACGGCACCCAGAACGACTTCGTGCTGCTGGACGGCCGCGACGGCGTCGACCTCGACGCGGCGCTCGTCCGGGCGCTCGCCGACCGGCGCGCGGGCGTGGGGGCGGACGGCGTGATCCGGCTGGTCGCCAGCGGCGACCTGCCCGAGGGTGTCGCCGTGCTCGCCGAGGACCCCGCCGCCACGTGGTTCATGGACTACCGCAACGCCGACGGCTCCGTGGCGGAGATGTGCGGCAACGGTGTCCGGGTGGTCGCGGCCTACGCGCGGGCGCTCGGGCTCTGGGACCCCGCGGAGGGCGAGCTCGTGCTCGGCACGCGCGCCGGCGTCCGCCGCGTCCGCGAGGTCGAGGGGCCGGCCGGCGAGCTCTGGTACGCCGTCGACATGGGCGCGTGGCGCCTGCCGGGCGGCACCGGGGCGGCGTCCGCCGGCTTCGACGCCCAGGTCGCGGTGGCCGGACTCGACGTGCCCCGGCCGGCGCTCGGCGTCGACCTCGGGAACCCGCACACCGTGCTCGCGCTCGCCGGGGACGCCGAGCTGGACGACGCCGACCTCACGCGGGCGCCGGCCGTCGAGCCGGTGCCGCCGCACGGCACCAACGTCGAGCTCGTCGTGCCCCTCGGCGAGGAGCGGGACGCCGACGGCACCGTGCTGGGACGCCTCCGGATGCGGGTGCACGAGCGGGGCGTGGGGGAGACCCGGTCCTGCGGCACCGGCGCCTGCGCCGCGGCGCTCGCCGTGCGCACGTGGGCCGGGCCGCAGGCGCCCGACGTGTGGCTGGTCGACGTCCCCGGCGGCACGGTGCGGGTCACGGCGCTCGCGGACGGCCACGTCGAGCTCGCCGGGCCCGCGGTGCTCGTCGCGGACGTCGACGTCGACGTCGCGGCGCTCGCGGGCTGAGCACGGGCGCAGGACCGGGCGCCGGCCGTCCGGGAACACCACGGCGGCGACGAGGCGTTCCGACTCCGTGACCCCCGATCCCCGGCCGCGTGACGCCGACACGCCGGCGCGTGAAGTGCTGCCGCCGTCCGGCGCGCTCCCGCCTGGCGCCACCGCGGCGGACGCGGCGGGGCAGCCCCTCGACGCGGGCGCGCTGCGCCACCCGCTCGGTGCCGCGGCCACGTTCGTGCAGCTCTCGTCGGCGTTCTGCGCCCCGTGCCGCGCGACCCGCCGGATCCTCGAGCGCGTCGTCGCGACGACCGAGGGCGTCGCCCACGTCGAGGTCGACGTCGCGGACCGGGCCGACCTCGCCGAGCGGTTCGCGGTGACGCGGACGCCGACGGTCGTGCTGCTCGACGGCGGCGGGCGGCCCGTGGCGCGCGTGACCGGCGTGCCGTCGCTCGCGCAGGCCCGTGCGGCGGTGGCCGCCGTCGCCGGCTGACGCCGGCCGCCGGTCAGCCCGCGGCGACCACCCGCAGCACCCGGAAGCCCCGGGACGTGGCGACGCGGTCGACGTCCGCCTCGCCCCCCAGCTCCTCGCCCAGCCAGCGCAGCAGGGAGTCCGACCCGAGGTTCTTGGCGACGACCAGGTACGCCTCACCACCGGGGACGAGCCGGCGCAGCCACTGGCGGAGCATCGCGTGCAGGGTCTCCTTGCCCACCCGGATCGGCGGGTTCGACCAGATCGCCGCGAACCGCACGTCGTCCGGGACGTCCTCGGGGCGCACCGCGCGCACCCCGGCGAGCCCGTGCGCCGCCGCGTTGCGGCGCGTGAGGTCGAGGGCGCGCTCGTTGACGTCGACCGCCCACACGCGGGCCGCGGGGGACGCCAGCGCGAGGCTCAGCGCGACCGGCCCCCACCCGCACCCGAGGTCCAGCAGGTCGCCGGCGCGGGGCGGCGCGGGCACGTGGCGCAGCAGCACCTCGGTCCCCGCGTCGAGGTGGTCCGGGGAGAACACGCCGCCCGCCGTCCCGACGTCCAGGTCCCGGCCGGCCAGGTGCACGGTGCGGCGCCGGAGCTCGCCGTCCGACGCGGGCTCGGCCGTGAAGTAGTGCTCGGGGCTCACGTCCGCGACCCTACCGGCGTCCGCCGGTGGCGAATTGCCTCGCGCGGCCCCCTGGGGCGCGCGACACTGGACACCGGGCGCCGACGACGGACGCCCGTCGCCGACACCGAAGGACGCGCGTGACCGATCCCCAGACCCCCCCGACCCGCGAGCAGGACGTCACGGACGCACCGGGGGACCCGCAGCAGGCCGCGCGGGACGCCCAGCGGGTCGCCGACGACGTCGTCGCACGCGTGCTGGCCCGGGCGGGCACGGCGCTCCAGGACGGCGCGACCGTCCACACCGCGCACGACGGGGAGCAGCTCGACCTCGAGGAGCGCACGTCGCTGCGCCGGGTGGCGGGGCTCTCGACGGAGCTCCAGGACGTCACCGAGGTCGAGTACCGGCAGCTCCGGCTGGAGCGCGTGGTGCTCGTCGGCCTCTGGGGCGGCCCGGGCACGACGCAGGAGACCGCCGAGATCTCGCTGCGGGAGCTCGCGGCGCTCGCCGAGACGGCCGGCTCCGAGGTGCTGGACGGGCTGCTGCAGCGCCGGTCCACGCCCGACCCCGGCACGTACCTCGGGTCCGGCAAGGCCGCGGAGCTCGCGGGCGTCGTCCTGGCCGTCGGCGCGGACACCGTCGTCGTCGACGGGGAGCTGGCGCCCTCGCAGCGCCGCGCGCTCGAGGACGTCGTCAAGGTGAAGGTCGTCGACCGGACCGCCCTGATCCTCGACATCTTCGCCCAGCACGCCAAGTCGCGGGAGGGCAAGGCGCAGGTCGAGCTCGCGCAGCTCGAGTACCTGCTCCCGCGCCTGCGCGGCTGGGGCGAGTCGATGTCCCGGCAGGCGGGTGGCCAGGTCGGCGGCGCCGGGGCCGGCATGGGCTCCCGCGGACCCGGTGAGACGAAGATCGAGCTGGACCGCCGCCGCATCCGCAACCGGATGGCCAAGCTGCGCCGCGAGATCGCCGCGATGGAGCCCGCCCGGCAGACCAAGCGGGCGTCCCGGAAGAAGAACGCGATCCCGTCGGTGGCGATCGCCGGCTACACCAACGCCGGCAAGTCCTCGCTGCTGAACCGGCTCACCGACGCCGGCGTCCTCGTGGAGAACGCGCTGTTCGCCACGCTGGACCCGACCGTGCGCCGCGCCCAGGCCGCGGACGGCCGCGTGTACACCCTGGCGGACACGGTGGGCTTCGTCCGGAACCTGCCGCACCAGCTCGTGGAGGCCTTCCGGTCGACGCTCGAGGAGGTCGCCGACGCTGACCTGGTGCTGCACGTCGTGGACGCCTCGCACCCCGACCCGGAGGGGCAGATCGCCGCGGTGCGGCACGTGTTCGCCGACATCCCGGGCGCGATGGACGTGCCCGAGATCATCGTGCTGAACAAGGCCGACCTCGCCGAGCCGGAGGCGCTCGCCCGCCTGCGCTCGCGCGAGCACGGCGCGGTCGTCGTCTCGGCGCACACCGGCGACGGGATCGACGAGCTCCAGGCGGTCATCGCCGACCAGCTCCCGCGCCCGGGCGTCACGGTCGACGTCGTGATCCCGTACGACCGCGGCGACCTGGTCCACCGGGTGCACGAGACCGGTGAGATCGACGCGGAGGAGCACACCGAGCTCGGGACGGCGCTGCGCGGGCGGGTCGACGCCGGCCTCGCGTCCGAGCTGGCGGCCGCAGCGGTCCGCGGCCGCTGACGCCCGTCGACGACGCCGCGTGCGGGGCTGTCGGCGCGCGCGACTACCCTGTCCGGGTGCCTGATCCAGCCCCGGACGTCGACCACCTCCTCGACGTGGCGGTGGCGGCGCTCGGCGGTGCGCCGCGCGAGGGCCAGCGGCGCATGGCCCGGGAGGTCGCCGACGCCATCGAGGCCGGCCGGCACGTGATGGTCCAGGCGGGCACCGGCACCGGGAAGTCGCTCGGGTACCTGGTGCCGTCGGTCCGGCACGCCGTGCTGGCCGACGAGCGCGTCGTGGTCTCGACGGCCACGCTCGCCCTGCAGCGTCAGGTCATGACGCGCGACCTGCCGCTCGTCGCGGACGCGCTCGCCCCGGAGCTGCCGCGGCCCCCGCAGGTCGCCCTGCTGAAGGGCTGGCACAACTACGTCTGCGTGCACAAGACCGCGGGCGGCTACCCGCCGGACGACCAGGGCATGCTGTTCGACCTGGGGGACCGCGGTGCGGCGGACCACCCCGCGACCGCGGAGGCGACGGACGGCGAGCCCGCGGAGAAGGAGTCGCTCGGGGCCCAGGTGGTCCGGCTGCGGGAGTGGGCGGAGGCCACGGAGACCGGCGACCGGGACGACCTGGTGCCCGGCGTCGGTGACCGCGCGTGGCGGCAGGTCTCCGTGACGGCGCTGGAGTGCCTGGGGCAGCGGTGCCCGGTGCTCGACGAGTGCTTCCCCGAGCGCGCGCGGGCCGCGGCGCGGTCCGCCGACGTCGTCGTGACGAACCACGCGATGCTCGGGATCGCGGCGTCCGGCTCGCCCGGCGTGCTGCCCGAGCACCAGGTGCTCGTGGTCGACGAGGCGCACGAGCTCGCCGACCGCGTCACGGCGCAGTCGACCGCGGAGCTGTCGGTGGCCACCGTCGAGCACGCCGGGCGGATCGCGCGCCGCCACGCCGGTGTCGCGACGACCGACCTCGACGGTGCCGCCGCGGCGCTCGGCACCGCCCTCATGCAGCTGCCCGAGGGCCGGTTCGCCCAGGGGCTGCCGGAGGGCACGCGCGCCACCGTGGCGATGGTGCGGGACGCCGCGCGGTCGCTGCTCACCGCCCTGCGTCCGGAGAAGCCCGCCGCGGGCGAGAGCGCCCAGCCGGACCCGGGCCTGAAGATCGCGACGTCCGCGGTGCTGGCGCTGTTCGAGGTGGCCGAGCGGATGGCGGCGGACCCCGACGACCAGCGGTTCACCGTCCTGTGGTGCTCTCGCGGGGAGCGCGACGGGGCGACCCGGCTGTACGCGGCGCCCCTCGCGGTGAACGGCCTGATCCGCACGAACCTGCTGGCCGGGAGGGCGTCCGTGCTGACCTCGGCCACGCTCAGCCTCGGCGGGGAGTTCCGGCCGATGGCGCGGGCGATCGGCCTCGAGGGGGCGGGCGAGGCGGCCGCCGCGACGGCCTCCGTGGCGACGCCCGCGGCGGTGCTCGGGGCGCCGGGCGGGAGCGAGGGGACGGACGCGGGGGGTGCGGCGTCCGCGGGGGAGGCGTCCGCTCGCGGGCGGGCGGGCGCCGAGGGGACCGGGTCGTCCGCGACCGCGACACTGCCCTGGCACGGCGTGGACGTCGGCAGCCCGTTCGACTACCCGCGCCAGGGCATCCTCTACATCGCGCGCCGCCTGCCGCCCCCCGGGCGCGAGCCGGCGACCGACGCGCAGCTCGACGAGATCGAGGCGCTCGTCACGGCCGCCGGCGGCCGGACCCTCGGGCTGTTCTCGTCGCGCCGCGCCGCGGTGGCCGTCGGCGAGGCGATGCGCGAGCGGCTGGACGTCCCGGTGCTCGTGCAGGGCGAGGACCAGCTCCCGACGCTGGTGCGGCGGTTCGCGGAGGACGAGGCCACGTGCCTGTTCGGCACCCTGTCGCTCTGGCAGGGCGTCGACGTCCCGGGCCGGGCGAACCAGCTCGTGATCATCGACCGCATCCCGTTCCCGCGCCCGGACGACCCCGTGCGGTCGGCCCGCTCCGAGGCCGTCGCCGCGGCCGGGGGCAACGGGTTCATGTCCGTCGCGGCCACCCACGCGGCGCTGCTGCTCGCGCAGGGGGCCGGGCGCCTCATCCGGTCCGTGGACGACCGGGGCGTCGTCGCCGTCCTCGACCCGCGTCTCGCCACGGCGCGGTACGGGGAGTTCCTGGCGCGGTCGCTGCCGGCGTTCTGGCGCACCACGGACCGCGAGGTCGCGCTCGGGGCGCTGCGCCGGCTCGCGCAGCCCTGATCGCGCGTCCGGGCCCGCGCGGGCCCGTGACGTGCGTCGCAGCCGAGCGGACGCACAGCCGGCCCGGGGGCGGCTAGCCTCGTGCGCAGCAGCGCGCCGACCGGCGCCGACGCAGCACCAGCACCACCGGGAGGACCGCCGTGAGCGATCAGACGAACGACGTCGAGGGCGACGAGCTCGGACTGCCGGGGACCGCCGCCGGACCGCGCCGCACCACCAAGCTCGCCGTCGTGGGCGCGGGCGCCGTCGGGTCGACCATGGCGTACGCGGCGCTGATGCGCGGCGCGGCCCGCAGCGTGGTGCTGTACGACATCAACAAGGCCAAGGTGGAGGCGGAGGCGCTCGACCTGGGCCACGGCATCCAGTTCATGCCGATGGCCGAGGTGGTCGGGTCCGACGACATCGCCGCGTGCGCGGACGCGGACGTCGTCATGGTCACCGCCGGGGCGAAGCAGAAGCCGGGCCAGACCCGCATCGACCTGGCCGAGGCCACGATCTCGCTGGTCAAGAAGATCCTGCCGTCGCTCGTCGAGGTGGCGCCGAACGCGGTGTACGTGATGGTGACCAACCCGGTCGACATCGTGACGTACGCGGCGCTGCGGGTGTCCGGCCTGCCGCCGACCCAGCTCTTCGGCTCCGGGACCGTCCTGGACTCCTCCCGGCTGCGGTACCTCATCGCGCAGTACACCGGCGTCGCCGTGCAGAACGTGCACGCGTACATCGCGGGCGAGCACGGCGACACCGAGCTGCCGCTGTGGTCGTCCGCCACGATCGGTGGTGTCCCGCTGCTCGACTGGAACGCGATGGACGGCCACGTGCCGCTGACGCGCGAGGTGCGCGACTCGATCGCCCGCGAGGTGGTCGACTCCGCGTACCGGATCATCGCCGGCAAGGGCGCGACCAACTACGCGGTGGCGCTGGCCGGGTCCCGGATCATCGAGGCGATCGTCAAGGACGAGCGGCGGATCCTGCCCGTGTCGTCGCTGCTGGACGGCTACCACGGCATCTCGGACGTGTGCCTCTCGGTGCCGTCGGTGGTGGGGCGCTCCGGCGTGGGCGAGCGGCTCCAGGTGCCGATGTCGACGGACGAGCTCGCGGGGCTCAAGCGCTCGGCCGAGTCGCTGCGGGCGGTGGCGCGGCGCTTCGGGCTCTGAGCGACCGCGGCGCCGGGTCTCAGACGCGCCCGGTCGCGCCACGCGGCCGGACGTGGGGGTGCTCGACGCCCGAGGCCGCGGTGCGCAGTGCGGCGAGCGCGGCGGCGACCGCCGGGACCCGCGCCGTCCCGGGTGCCGCGACGGCCTCGACGACGCGCGACGTCCCGGGGCGCGCCGGGTGGACCGTGACGCCGGGGTGCGGCAGGGCGGCGAGCGCGAGCCCGGGCAGCGTCGCCACCCCGAGCCCCGCGCGGACCAGCCCGAGCACGGCCAGGTAGTCGTCGGTGGCGAAGTCCACCCGGGGCGCGAACCCGGCGCGCGCGCACGCGCCCACGAGCTGCGCGCGGCACTGCGGGCAGCCGGCGATCCACGGGCGGTCCGCGAGCGTGCCGAGCGCCACCGGCTCCCCGGACCGGCGGCCGTCGGCGGCAGGCAGCACCACGAGGACGTCGTCGTCCAGCAGCGGCACCCGGAGCAGGCCGCGGCCCTCCCCGTCGTCCGGCGGCGCGGCGTCCGCGGCGCGGAACGTCAGGGCGACGTCGACCCTGCCGGCGGCGAGCTCGGCGAGCGCCTCGGGCGGCTCCGCCTCGGCGAACGTCGTGCTCAGGCCGGGGTGCTCGGCACGGAGCGCGGCGAGCGCGGCGGGCAGCAGGGTGGCGGCGCCCGAGGGGAACGCGGCGACGCGCACCCGCCCGGCCCGCAGCGACGCCACGGCCGCGACCTCCTCCAGCGTCGCGTCGAGCGCCGACTGCACGGCGGCGGCGTTCCGCGCGAGCACCAGGCCGGCCTCCGTCAGGCGCACGCCACGCCCCGCGCGGACGACGACCGGCGTGCCGACCGCCCGCTCCACCGCCCGGAGCTGCTGGCTGGCGGCGGGCTGCGTCAGCCCGAGGGAGCGCGCGGCGGCGGTCACGCTGCCGGTGTCGTGCACCGCGCGGACGAGGCGGAGGGCGGCGGCGTCGAGCGGTCGGGGCGACATCCTTGGAGCATAAGCTAGACGCATGGGTACGGGAGAAACTGGCGCTTGTCCGCATGATCGTCTCCGGGCAGAGTCTCCGGCATGCGATCCCTCGACGAGCTGCGCGCCGACTTCGACCCCGCGCCGGGCTACCTGAACGCCGCGACCGCGGGCGTCGCGCCGCGGCGGACGGTGCAGGCGCTCCGGGACGACCTGGACCGCTGGGGCGGCGGCCGGCTCGACGTGCCGGGCTACGAGGCGGCCGTCCGCGCCGCGCGCGCGTCGTTCGCGCACCTCGTGGGCGTGCCCGTGACACGCGTCGCGATCGGGTCGCAGGTCTCGGCGATGACGTCGCTCGTCGCGGGCTCCCTCCCGGACGGCGCGCGGGTCGTCTGCGTGGACGGCGACTTCACGTCCGTGGTGTTCCCGTTCCTCGCGCAGGGCGACCGGATCCGGGTCGAGCACGTGCCGGCCACGCGGCTGGCCGAGGCGGTCGTGCCCGGCGTGGACCTCGTGGCCTACGCACTGGTCCAGTCGGCCACGGGGGAGGTGCTCGACGACGAGGCCGTGGTCGCGGCGGCGCGCTCGGCCGGTGCCCGCACGCTGTGCGACCTGACGCAGGCGGCCGGGTGGCTCCCCGTGGACGCGGGCCGGTACGACGTGTCCGTCACGGCCGCGTACAAGTGGCTCTGCGCCCCGCGCGGCACCGGGTTCCTCACCGTGCGCGAGGAGGCGCAGGACGGGCTGCGACCCGCGCAGGCGGGCTGGTACGCCGGCGAGGACCCGTGGGCCTCCTGCTACGGGCCCGCGATGCACCTGGCGTCCGACGCGCGCCGGTACGACGTCTCCCCGGCCTGGCAGGCGTGGCTCGGTGCCGCGGAGTCGCTCGACGCGTTCGCCACGACCGACCCCGCCGCCGTGCGGGCGCACGGGGTCGGCCTCGCGGACGCCCTCCGCGCGGGGCTGGGTCTGGAGCCCGGCGGGTCCGCCGTCGTCAGCCTCGCGGACCCGGACGGCAGCCGCCTGGCCGCCCTGGGCGCGGCCGGGTGCCGCGTTGCCGGGCGGGCCGGGCGCGTCCGGCTCGCCTTCCACGTCTGGAACGACGAGGAGGACGTCGCGCGCGCCCTCGCGGCGCTGACGTCGACGGGCGGGGACGCCGCGGCCTGAGCGCGGCGGGTCGCCCGAGGGGCGGTCGACGTCCGCGGGCGTCCCCGGCCCGGTGGTCCGGGCGGGCGCCGCCGCCGAGGTCCGGGCGGCGTCGCGGCGGGCGCCGCTACAGCGCGCGCAGCACCGAGACGACGCGGCCGAGCACCTGGGCGTGGTCGCCGTCGATCGGCGAGTACGCGGGGTTCTGCGGCATCAGCCAGACGTGGCCGTCGGTGCGCTTGAGCGTCTTGACGGTCGCCTCGCCGTCGAGCATCGCGGCGACGATCTCGCCGTTCTCGGCCACGGGCTGGCGGCGGACGACGACCCAGTCGCCGTCGCAGATCGCGGCGTCGACCATCGAGTCGCCGACGACCTTGAGCAGGAACAGGTCGCCGGCGCCGACGAGCTGGCGGGGGAGCGGGAAGACGTCCTCGACCAGCTGCTCGGCGAGGATGGGCCCGCCGGCGGCGATCCGGCCGACCACCGGCACGTAGGCCGCCTCGGGCACGCCGTCGCGGGGGGCGCTGTCCTCGTCGCCGAGGCCCGCGACGCCCGGCAGGGGGGCGACGCCGCGTGAGTCGTCCGGCTGGACGACCTCGATGGCGCGCGGCCGGTTGGGGTCGCGTCGCAGGTAGCCCTTGCGCTCGAGCGCGGTCAGCTGGTGCTTGACGCTCGACGGGCTCGTGAGGCCGACGGCGTCGCCGATCTCGCGCATGCTCGGCGGGTAGCCGCGGGACTCGACCGAGGCCCGCACGGTCTCCAGCACCAGGCGCTGCCGCGGGGTCAGCCCGTCGCCCTCCGCGTCGAGCTCGACCACGGCAGGCCCGTCTGCCGCGCCCGCCGTCGCGCCGGATCCCTCGATGGCCATCTCCGCTCCCGTCTCCGTGGCGCCGGTGCCTGCCGCACCCGTCCGCCGAGCCGGGCGACCGCGCAGGTCACGGGGCTGCGGACCCACCCGGCGGCGTCCGCCCGGCGGTCGTGTCAGACCCTCGTGGTGCGCTGTTCCCGACGTCCCCGAGCGTAGGGCGCGCGGACGGGTGGATCAAACACCTGTTCGATCGTGTCTCGACATCGCGCTCCGGGTGTGGTTCAGTTCGTACAGACGTTCGAACGAACAGGTGTTCGACGGGTCGCGAGGCGGCCCAGGAGGGAAGTGGTGGAGATGAGCGCCATCGCAGTGCAGCCGCGACTCGGGACGCGTCCCGTGGCCGAGCGGCCGGCCCGTCCTCGTCCTGCCGCGATGGGCCCGGTGACGGCGCGGTCCGCCGGCCGGGAGCGCACCGCCGCGCGTCCGTCCGCCGCCCCCGAGGCGACGCTGCACCTGACGCGCCGGGGTCGCGCGGTCCTGCTCCTCCTGGCCCTGCTCGTGGTGCTCGGAGGGGTCGTCGGTGGCCGCGCGGTGGCGGACGGTCCGCAGCAGGCGACCGAGGTCACGACCCACGCCGTGGTGGCCGGCGAGACGCTCTGGCAGATCGCCGCCGACGTGGCGGCCCCGGGCGAGGATGTGCGCGACGTCGTGCTGCGGCTCCAGGAGCTCAACAGCCTGCCGGACGCCTCGCTGATGGCGGGTCAGGTGCTGCTGCTGCCTGCGGGCTCCTGACCTGCTGGTCCGGTGCATCCGGGCCGCCGTGAATAACGGCACGGGACGCTTGCGTAATTGGGACGCCTGCCTCTACTGTGGTGCCACCTCGAACGGCTGGCTGGGGGGCTCGCCGCGAGGGACGCGTCGTCGCCGGCACCGTGGGTTCGTCCCGCCGCCCGGCGCGAGGCGTGCAGCAACCGTCCGCGCGAGGCGAGTCGCCCGGACGAGACGGGATGGGGGCGTCCCCACGGGGGTGGCCGCACACGCGGCCACCCCCGTCGTCATCTCCGGGCCGGGCGCACGCGTCCCGGCAGGACGGGCGGGGCCGGTGCCCGGAGCGCCCCGGGGCCGGTCGACGTCGCGGCGTCGCCGCGCTGGGTCGGATCCTCGGCGTCGCCGCGCTGGGTCGGATGCTCCGCGTCGCCGCGCTGGGTCGGATCCTCGGCGTCGCCGCGCTGGGTCGGATCCTCGGCGTCACCGCGTCGGCGCGACGTCCGGGCGTCACCGCGCCGGTGCGACGTCGTCCAGCACCATCTCGGCGTAGCGGAACGGCTCGCCCGTGCTCGGGTGCCACATCGCGGCGGCCGCCGACGGCAGCCGGCGCCCGTGGTGCACCGCGTAGCCGTCCACCGGTGTCGACCAGCGCTCGCGTGTGAACGACCGCCCGTCGCGCGTGGCGCGGAAGCGGTCGTCGGAGACGAAGTCCACGAGGTCGCCGTCCTCGTCGAACTCGAGCACGGCCCGCACGGAGTGTCCGCCCTGCCGGTACGTCCCCCGCACGCGGCGCGCGTCGAGCTCCTCCCACGTCACGGGTGCGGCGAGCAGCGCGGACGGCGCCATCAGGCAGAGGTCGTTGAACAACGTCACCGTCTCGCTCCGGTCCATCGCCGGGCCCGCGCCGCGCAGGACGGGGACGGCGGAGAGCAGGTCACCCCGCATGGTGGCCCTGCCCTCGGTCAGCACGTGCAGCACGTCGACCGGGAGCCCCGCCGCGGTGGCGTCCAGCAGGAAGTGCCGGGTGGGGCGGGGGCCGGCCGTGTCCACCTGCTCGCCGGTGAAGGTCATCCACCGGTCGGACGGCCCGCTGCGGATCCGGCCGTGCAGCGTCACGCGCACGGCGGTCACCGGCGGGCGACCGACGCTGCCGGTGCGCCGCAGGTAGCGGGCGACGGCGGCCGGGAGCGTCGCGAGGTCGTCCACGGTGACGGCGCCCGCCCGGTCGGCGTCGGCCCGGACGTCGGCTGCGGCGAGGGCGGCCGCGACGCCGCGGCGGTACCGCGCGCGGGCGGACCAGTGCCCCGTCGCGCACCACCCGTGCAGGACCGCGATCCCGAGCACGACGTTCGCGAGGGTGCCCCAGCGGGCGTCGCCGTGCGACACCACGAGCACCTGGGACGCCACGACCGCGACCGCGCCGGTCCGCCACCAGGTCGGCCGGTCGGCGATCAGGGCGGTGCCGGCCCCGATGAGGAGCACCGCCGTGGCGAGCCACGCGAGGCCCTCCGCCGACCCGACCGCCGGGGGTGCGGCGTCGCCGGCCAGGCCCGGACCTCCGGGTGTGGCGGCGAGCACGAGCAGGTGCGCCGCGCCGTGCGCCACCGCGAGCGCGCCCACGGCGAGGCGGACAGTGCTCCTGGGTCGGCCGGTCACGCGGGGGTCCTCCCGTCGGCGAGCGCGGCGAGGCACCGGCCCACGAGGTCGGCGAGCCGGGCCAGGTCGGCGTCGTCGAGGCCGGCGAACGCCCGCGCGACGAGCTCCTGCTGCTGGGCGACCGCGGCGGGGGAGTCGAACAGCTCGGCGACCCGCGGTGTGGTGCGCAGGCGCGTGGCCCGGCGGTCCGCTGGGTCGGGGACCAGGTCCACCAGGCCGCGACGCTGGAGCTGGAGCGCGATCTGCTTGACGTTCTGCCGCGAGGTGCCGACGACCTCCGCGGCGCGCGTCAGCGTCGGGTGCTCGCCCGGGAAGGCGCGCACGAGCACCGCGAGCAGCAGCCACTGCCGGCTCGTGACGCCGTAGCCGGTGAGGGCCTCGTCCGTGTGGCGCGTCAGGTGCTGCCCGAGCACGAACAGCGTCCCGAACAGCTCCGCCTCGTCTGCCGCGCGCGTCATGTGCGTAAGGTATTACGGATCGCGCGGGTCTCGCGGGGGACGGAGGTCCCTCCGCGGGACGTCCCGGGGCCGGGACGGTGTTGCACCGGGTGCGGCGCCGGTCCTACCGTGTCCCGGTCGTCCGGGAGGGCGCGGCGCCCGCCGCCGTGCCGGCCGCACGACCCGGACCTGCTGGAGGCCCTCATGCACTGCCCGTTCTGCCGCCACGCGGACTCGCGCGTCGTCGACTCCCGCACGTCGGACGACGGTCTGTCCATCCGCCGACGCCGGCAGTGCCCGCAGTGCAACCGCCGGTTCACGACGATCGAGACGGCCAGCCTCTCCGTGGTGAAGCGGTCCGGGGCCACGGAGCCGTTCAGCCGCGAGAAGATCGTGAACGGCGTCCGCAAGGCGTGCCAGGGCCGGCCGGTGAGCGAGGACGACCTCGCGCTGCTGGCGCAGCGGGTCGAGGAGACGCTGCGCGCGAGCGGGTCCGCCGAGCTGGACGCCTACGAGATCGGCCTCGCCATCCTCGGGCCGCTCCGCGACCTGGACGAGGTCGCGTACCTGCGCTTCGCGAGCGTCTACCAGGCCTTCAGCAGCCTGGACGACTTCGAGGCCGCGATCACGGTGCTGCGCGCCGAGAACGAGGTGGCGGACGCCGCGCGTGCCGCGGGGGCCGCCGCGACCGGCGAGGGCGACGCCCCGGCCGCCTCCTGAGAGGGTCGGTGCGGCCGGCGGGGTGACCTCCGGCGCTGCGACGCCCGGCCCCGTCGCCGGGCGTACTACGGTCGGTCGGGTGATCCCCACCGACCTCTCGCTCCTGCACGTCCCCGGAACCCCCGCGCTCGGTCCGGACGGCTCGTACGCCGTCGTCTCCCGCACCGCGCCCGACCTCGACCTCGACGAGTACACCGGCCAGCTCTGGCGGGTGCCGACGGACGGCTCGGGCGAGCCGGTCCGGCTCACCCGCGGACACCGCGACACGGACCCCCGGGTGTCGCCGGACGGGCGGTGGGTCGCGTTCCTGCGCGCCGAGCCGAAGGGCCGTCCCCAGCTGCACGTCGTCGAGGCGGCCGGCGGCGAACCCGTGCGGCTCACCGACGCGCCGCTGGGCGTGCAGACGTCCCGGTGGTCGCCGGACGGGTCCGCGCTCGCGTTCGTCGCGCGGGTGCCCGAGGAGGGCCGGTACGTCGCCGGCGAGGACGCCGGTGCCGAGCGGCCGCGGCACATCACGACGTTCCCGTACCGCAACGACGGCGTGGGCTTCACCCGGGACAAGCGGCGGCAGCTCTTCGTCGTGCCGGTGCCGGCCGACCTGCCGGGGCGCAGCACGCCGGCGGCGGGCGACGACGCGGCCCGCCAGGTCACGTCCGGGGAGCTGGACGTCGAGCAGGCCGAGTGGCTCCCCGACGGGCGCCACGTGGTGGTGGTGGCGGCACGCCACGCCTCGCGCGACGAGGACCTGCGCGCCGACGCCGTGGTGGTCGACACCGCGGAGGGTGCGGACGCGGCGCCGCGCGCGCTGACCGACGCGGACGCCGGCAGCACGCTGGCGGTCTCGGCCGCGCTGCCGTCGCCCGACGGGACGACGCTGTGGCTGCTCGCGCAGGACATGGGGACGTCCGGGAGGGACTTCGTCGCCCGGCAGACGGGCCTGTACCGGCTCGGCCTGACCGCGGGCGCGGACGGTGACGCCGGCCCCCGGGCGGACGGGCAGCCGCAGCGGCTGACCGACGACGAGGCCGTCGACCTGGACCCCGGCACCTTCGCGGTCACGGCCGACGGCGTGCTGGCCGGGGTGCTCCACCGGGGGACGGTGCTGCTGCGCGAGCTGCGCGCCGACGGCTCCGCGCGCGACCTCGTGACCGGGGAGCTGGCGGTGCACGGCGTGGCGGCCGCACCGGTCGCGCCGGTCGCGGTGGTCGCGGCCGCGGGCCCGCTGACGTCCGGGGACCTGCACGCGGTCGACCTCGCGTCCGGTACCACCCGGGTGCTGACCGACTGGTCCGCGCCGCTGCGTGCGACCGGGCGCGTGCGCGCGCCGCGGGAGCTGACGACCACGGCGCCGGACGGCTACCCCGTCCACGGCTGGGTGGTCACGCCCGACCCGGAGCGGTTCGCCGGCCCGCACCCGACGATCCTCATGATCCACGGCGGCCCGTACGCGCAGTACACGGTCGGGCTGTTCGACGAGGTTCAGACGCTGGCGGAGGCCGGGTACGCCGTCGTGTACGGCAACCCGCGCGGATCGGCGGGCTACGGCTCCGCCCACGGCTCGGCGATCCGGCACGCGTTCGGCACCGTCGACACCGACGACGTCCTGGCGCTGCTCGACGCCGCGCTGACCGACCCCGCGCTGGACGGCGGGCGCGTGGGCGTCATGGGCGGCTCGTACGGCGGCTACCTGACCGCCTGGCTCACGACGCGGACGGACCGGTTCGCCGCGGCGATCGTCGAGCGCGGCTTCCTCGACCCGGTGAGCTTCGTCGGCTCCAGCGACATCGGCTGGTTCTTCGGGCTCGAGTACCTCGGCGACGGCGACACGGACGAGGAGCGCGCCGCGGTCGCCGCGCAGTCGCCGATGGCGCACGTCGCGCGGGTCACGACGCCCACGCTGGTCATCCACTCCGAGCAGGACTGGCGGTGCCCCGTCGAGCAGGGTCAGCGCTGGTTCGTGGAGCTCAAGCGGCGCGGGGTCCCTGCCGAGCTGCTGCTGTTCCCGGGGGAGGGCCACGAGCTCACGCGGTCGGGCCGGCCGCAGCACCGGCTGGTGCGCTTCGAGCACGTGCTCGCCTGGTGGGCCGCGCGCCTGCCCGTCACCACGGCCTGACGGCCCGTCGGGAGCCCGGCCGGAGCCCGGCCCGACCCCGCGAGGTCGTCACATCGGTCCGAGGTCGTCACGCCCACGTGACGACCTCGGCCGGGAGTGACGACCTCGCGCGGGGTGCGGCGGCGTCGTGCCGGGACGGGTGCGGCCGGGTGTCAGGCCGGGGCTGCGGCCGCGAGCAGGTCGTCGCGGACCACGCGGCGCAGCACCTTCCCGATCTGCGAGCGCGGCAGGTCGGTGAGGATGACGATCTCGCGCGGGACGGCGTACCGCGCGAGCCGCTCGGCGCACCACTCGCGCACGGCCTGCAGCTCCACCTGGGCGTGCCCGAGCTCCATGACCACGGCGGCGACGACCTTCTCGCCCAGGTCCCCGCCCGGAAGCCCCACGACGGCGACGTCGCGCACACCGGGCATCGTGCGGAGCTTGTCCTCCACCTGCGACGGGTACACCTTGAACCCGCCGGTGACGATCATCTCCTTGATCCGGTCGACGAGGACGACGAACCCGTCGTCGTCGAGCCGCACGACGTCGCCCGTGCGGAGCCAGCCGCCCGGCAGCAGCTGCCCGGCGGTCTCGTCCGGCCGGCCCCAGTAGCCCTGGAACACCTGCGGCCCGCGGATCAGCAGCTCGCCCTGCTCGCCCGGCACCACCTCGCGGGTCGGGTCCTCCTGGTCGACGACGCGGACGTCGGTGCTCGGGAACGGCAGCCCGAGGGCCCCGGGCCGGCGCGCGGGGGACAGGGGCGAGCCGAGCGCGACGGGGGAGGTCTCGGTCATCCCGTAGCCCTCGATGACGAGGCCGCCGGTGAGGCGCTCCCACCGGGCGGCGGTCTGCGGCGACAGCGACATCGCGCCCGAGATCGCGTACCGGAACGACGTGAGGTCCGCGGACCGTGCCTCGGCGGCCGCGGCGAGGCGGTCGAGCATCGGGGGGACGGCCGGCAGGAACGTGCCGGGCCGGCGGCGCTGGGCCGCGAGGACGGCCTCGGGGTCGAACTTCGGGAACACCACGAGCGTCGCGCCGACGCGGGTGGCGTAGGTGAGGCAGAGCGTGAGGCCGAAGGCGTGGAAGAACGGCAGGACGCCGTAGATCGTCTCGGTGCCCGGCTCCGCGCCCGTCCACGCCTGGCCCTGCACCGTGTTGGCGACCAGGTTGCGGTGGGTGAGCACCGCGCCCTTCGGGGTGCCCGTCGTGCCGCCGGTGTACTGCAGCAGCGCGACGTCGTCGGCCGTGGGCAGCGGGTGCGAGGACGGCAGCGGCGAGGCCGCCGCGACCAGGCGGTGCCACACGGGCGTGCCGGCCGGTGGGGTGGCCCGCAGCGCGTCGCGGGTCCGGCGGGCCGCCGGCAGGGGGAGCCGCAGCGCGAGGCGCTTGGCGGCGGGCAGGTCGGCGGACACGTCGACGGCGACGACGGTCCGCACGTCGGTGCCGGGCCGGGCCTCGAGCGCCGCGGCGACGGCCTTCTCCCAGACCAGCGCGACGGTGGCGCCGGAGTCGGCGAGCTGGTGGCCGAGCTCGGCGGCGGTGTACGTGGGGTTGTGCTCGACGACGACGGCGCCGAGGCGGAGCGTGGCGTAGAACGCGACGACGTGCGACGCGCAGTTCGGGAGCGCGATCGCGACGCGGTCGCCTGCGCGGACCCCGAGGTCGTGCAGGGCACCGGCGGCGCGGGCCACCTGGTCGGCGAGCTGGGCGTACGTGGTGGCCGCGCCGAGGAAGTCGAGTGCGACGCGCTCAGGCCAGGTGGCGGCGGAACGCTCCAGGGCTGCCGTCAGCGGCTCGTCGGGCACGGTCACCTCCGGGG
The DNA here is from genome assembly GCF_030053835.1 of Cellulomonas sp. ES6. Lineage (NCBI taxonomy): Bacteria > Bacillati > Actinomycetota > Actinomycetes > Micrococcales > Cellulomonadaceae > Cellulomonas > Cellulomonas sp. ES6. The sequence goes on from NZ_CP125655.1 coordinate 4,033,984, forward strand.
GGACCCCGGGGGCGTAGGAGGCGTGCCACGGACGGGAGAAGTCGCTCACGAGCACACCGTAACCTACGCAGCCGTAAGTTACGCGGGCGTAGCCTCAGGCAACCGTGGATTCACAGGTTCGACGACCGCGAGCCCCACAGGTTGATGCCCGCGTCCACGGCGTGCCGGTCGATCTCCGCGACCTCCTCGGCCGTCAGCGCCGGCCCGCGGACCGCGGCGAGGTTCTCCTCGAGCTGCTCCGGCGTGCGCGCGCCGAGCGCCACCGACGTCACCCGGGGGTCCCGCAGCACCCACGCGATGGCGAGCTGCGCCAGCGACTGCCCACGCGCGTCGGCCACGGCCGCCAGCGCCCGGACGCGCGCCAGGTTCTCGTCGCTGAGGTACTCGGGCCGCAGCGGGCCGCCCCGGGCCGCCCGGGAGTCCTCGGGCACGCCGCCCAGGTACTTCCGCGTGAGCATCCCCTGCGCGAGCGGGGAGAAGGCGACGACCCCGAGGCCGGCGTCACCGGCGACGTCGAGCAGGCTGCGCCCGCCGGCGGCGTCGTCGGGCTGCTCGACCCAGCGGTTCAGCATCGAGTACGACGGCTGGTGCAGCGCCAGCGGCAGCCCGATGCCGTCCGCGACCGCCAGGGCCTCCCGCGTGCGGCGGGCGGAGTACGACGAGATGCCGGCGTAGCGCGCCCGCCCCGAGTCGACGGCGGTCTTGAGCGCCCCGATCGTCTCCTCCAGCGGCGTGGCCGGGTCGAACCGGTGGCTGTAGAACACGTCGACGTGGTCGACGCCGAGCCGGCGCAGCGACTGGTCCAGCGACGCGAGCAGGTACTTGCGGGACCCGAACTCCCCGTACGGCCCGGGCCACTGCCGGTAGCCGGCCTTCGTGGCCAGCAGCAGCTCGTCGCGGTACGGCGCGAGGTCCGTGGCGAGCAGCCGGCCCACCGACTCCTCGGCGGCACCGGGCGGGGGACCGTAGTTGTTCGCGAGGTCCAGGTGCACGACGCCGAGGTCGAACGCCCGCAGCACGAGCGCGCGCTGGTCGGCGAACGGCGTGCCGTCGCCGAAGTTCTGCCACAGCCCGAGCGTCACCGCGGGCAGGTCGAGCCCCGTGCGGCCGGCGCGGCGCAGGGGGAGGCGGTCGTGGCGCTCGGGGTCGGCGAGGTGCATGCCCCCGACCGTAGCGGCGCCCGCCTCAGTCGACGACGCGCAGGCGGATCGTCTCCGGCCGCGACCGCAGCGCCGCCACGACGTCGGGCTCCACGGCGACGGCGTCCGTCACCACGTAGCCGACCTCGCCGCGGGTCGCGAGCAGCTGGCCCTCGATGTTGGCCCCGTGCTCGGCGAGCGTCTGGTTGACGGCCGCCAGCACCCCGGGGACGTTGCGGTGCAGGTACGTGAGGCGGTGCACCCCGGGCCGGTGCTCGAGGGTGAGGTTCGGCAGGTTGACGCTCAGCATCGTGGTGCCGGTGTTCATGAAGTCGCGCAGCTTGTTCGACACGAACTGGCCGATCGCCTCCTGCGCCTCCTCCGTCGAGCCGCCCGTGTGCGGGGTGAGGATGACGTTCGGCAGGCCGCGCAGCTCGGACTCGAACGGGTCGCCCTTGCGCTTCGGCTCCACCGGGAACACGTCGACGGCGGCGCCCGCGACGTGGCCCGACAGCACCGCGTCGCGCAGCGCGCCGTAGTCGACGACGAACCCGCGGGACAGGTTGAGGAACACGGCCCCGGGGCGCATCCGCGCGAACTGCTTCGCGCCGAACAGCCCGGCGTTCCCGCTGCGGCCGTCGACGTGCAGCGTGACGATGTCGGCGACGTCCAGCAGCTCGTCGAGCGTCTCCGCGCGCCGCGCGTTGCCGAGCGCGAGCTTCTCCGCGGTGTCGTAGAACACGACCGACATGCCGAGGTTCTCCGCCAGCACGGACAGCTGCGTGCCGATGTTGCCGTAGCCCACGATGCCGAGCGTGCGGCCGCGGACCTCGTGCGCGCCGTCCGCCGACTTGTTCCAGACGCCGTCGTGCATCGACCGGTCGAGCACCGTGAGGCGCCGGGTCAGCGCGATGATGTCCGCCAGCGCGATCTCGACCACGGACCGCGTGTTGGAGAAGGGCGCGTTGAAGACCGCGACGCCGCGGGACGCCGCGGCGTGCAGGTCGATCTGGTTGGTGCCGATGCAGTACGCCCCGATGGAGACGAGGTCGGACGCCGCGTCGAGCACGGCCTCCGTCACCTGCGTCTTGGAGCGGATGCCGAGCAGGTGCACGCCCTGGAGGGCCTCCACCAGCTCGGACTCGTCGAGCGCGCCGGAGCGCGTCACGACCTCGTAGCCGGCGGACTCCAGGATGGTCCGGGCCTGGGGGTGCAGGTTCTCGAGCAGCAGGGCGCGTGGCACGGACCCTATGGTGCGCCTCGGCGTCGCACGCTCCAAGCCGGTCCCGGTCCTCGGACACGCACCCGGGTCCCCGGCCCCGCCCGCCGTGGGGCGGGCGGGGGTCTCAGGCCTCCCAGCCCGCGGGCAACGGGAGCGCGTGCACGACCCGCAGCGCCTGCGTCGGGCGCGTCATCGCGACGTACAGGTCCCCGGCCCCGCCCTTGAGCACGTCCGCCGGCTCGACGAGCACCACGACGTCGAACTCCAGGCCCTTGGCCTGCGTCGGCGTCATCAGGGTCAGCGGCGCGTCGAGGTCCGGCGAGCCCGCGCGGGTGGCGCCCGCCCCGGGGAGCGCGTCGGCGAGCGCCGGCAGCGCCTCGGGGGCCGCGATGACGGCGACCCGCCCGGCGCCGGACGCGTCGCGCACGTCGGCGAGGGCCTCGGCCGCGTGGCGCGCGACCGCCTCGGCGACGCCGCCGGCCTCCACCTGCTCGGTGCGCAGCGCGTCGTCGACGTCGCGGGCGGACGTCGCGGGCGTCAGCGGCAGCCCCGCGGCGCGCCCGACGCGCTCGGCCGCCACCGCCACGGATGCGGGCGTGCGGTAGTTGACGGTGAGCTCGGCCAGGCGCCAGCCGCCCGCGAGCAGGCGGTCGAACGTGGCCGCCCAGTCGCGGGTGCCCGCGGCCGTCGACGTCTGCGCCACGTCGCCGACCACCGTCAGGGACCGGGTGGGCACGCGGCGCAGCACCATCCGCCACGCCATCGGCGACAGCTCCTGGGCCTCGTCGACGACCACGTGGCCGTACGTCCACGTGCGGTCCGCCGCGGCGCGCTCCGCCGTGGTCAGCGCCGGACCGGTGGCCGCGAACCGGTCGGCGAGCAGCTCCGCCGAGACCAGGCCGCCGCCGGACTGCTCGAGCACCTGCCGGGCGTAGTCGAGCTCCTGCGCGCGCTGCGCGGCGTCGTGCTTGGCCTGCGCCCGCGCCGCCTGGTCGTCCTCGCCGAGCAGCTCGGCCGCCTCGTCGAGCAGCGGGACGTCCGCGGCCGTCCACGGGGCGTCCGGCTCGCGCAGCAGCGCCGCGCGCTCGTGCGCGGACAGCTCCGGGGCCGCCGCGTCGAGCCGCGCCGGGCGGCTCAGCAGGGCCGACACCAGCCCCTGGGGCGTCAGCGGCATCCACGCCAGGTTGAGCGCCACCCGGATCTCCCGGGTGGTGCGCAGCTCCTCGATGATCTCGCCGCGCTCGTCCGGGGCCACGGACCAGCCGAGCTGGCTCACGTACTGCTCGGCCAGCCGGCCCAGCATGTCCCGGACGAACGTGACCCTCGCCTGGTTGTGCGGGCGGTGGCCGCGGCGGGCGTGCGCGATCGCCGACCGCACGTCGGACGGCCGCACCACGACGGTCCGGCCGTCGATCGTCACGGACGTCGGCCGGTCGGGGACCCGCTGCCGCTGCCGGACGGCGCGCTCCACGATCCGGCGCCACACGAGGCGGCCCTTGATCTCGGCGACGGCGTCGTCCTCCTCGCCGGTCGCCACGACGCCGGGGAACAGCTCGGCGACCGTCGTGGACACCACGCCGGTCTCGCCGAGCGAGGGCAGCACCTGGTCGATGTAGCGCAGGAACGTGCGGCTCGGTCCCAGCAGCAGCACGCCCGAGCGCTCGAGCGTGCGGCGGTGCGCGTAGAGGAGGTAGGCGGCGCGGTGCAGCGCGACCGCGGTCTTGCCGGTGCCCGGACCGCCCTGCACGACCAGCGCGCCGGCGAGCTCGGCGCGGATGATCGCGTCCTGCTCGGCCTGGATCGTCGCGACGATGTCGCCCATCCGCCCGGTGCGGCGCGCGGCGAGCGCGGCGAGCAGGGCGCCCTCGCCCGACAGCGCCCCCAGGCGCTCGGCCGCGCCGTCGTCCGCGAGGACCGCGAGGTCGAGCACCTCGTCCTCGAGGCCGGTCACGCGGCGGCCGCGCGTCACCAGGTGGCGGCGCTGCACGACCCCGTCGGGCCGCGCGGACGTCGCCCGGTAGAACGACTGCGCCGCCGGCGCGCGCCAGTCGGTCAGCATCGACGCGTGCTCGTCGTCGTTGAGCCCGATGCGGCCGATGTAGCGCCGGCCGCCCTCGGCGAGGTCCAGCCGGCCGAACGCGAGCCGGTCCTCCACGGCCTCCAGGCGCGCGAGCCGGTCCTCGTACAGCGTCGCGAACGCGTCCCGCTCGGAGCGGTTCTGCGGCGAGCCCGACGGCCCGACGCGCCGCACCTCCGCGAGGCGCTGCCGCGTCTGGTCCCGCAGCTCGTCGAGCCGCGCGTAGAGCCGGTCGACGACGTCCTGCTCGGCGGCCAGCTGCGCCTCGATCCCGGTCACCGGTGCTCCCGTCCGTCGTCCCTCTGCGCCGTCCTCGGTCCCGCCCCGCACGGTCGTCGCGCGCACGCCGTGCACGCCCGCGCGACGGGTTCCCGGCGCGAGCGGCCGTCCATTATCCGCCATCGGGGAGGTCGCGTGTCACCGGCGACCGGGGGACGTGCGAGGACCGGCTACGACGGGCGGCGGCTGTCCCCCCGGACGGGGCCCGCGGCCGGACGGCGGCGTTCGCCCGTGGCGGACGCGGGGCGTGGGAGGCGTGCGCGGGAAGCAAGCGCCGCCGCACGCTGTTGACGTGCACGGAGGGCTGTCGACCCCGACGCCCGGCAGACGTCATCCAGGAGGACCCATGCTGGACCCGAGCGAGATCTACGCCGTCGACCCGGCGGTCGCCGCCGAGGTCGAGGCGCGGAGCGCCGGCGGCAGCGGGCCGGTGCTCGTGCACGCCGTCCGCGGCTTCGTCGACGCCGGCGGCGCCGGCCGGCTGGCCGCGGAGCACCTCACCGAGCAGCTCCCCACGGAGCGGCTGGTCACGTTCGACGTCGACCAGCTGCTCGACTACCGCTCCCGGCGCCCGACCGTGACGTTCGAGGGCGACCACTGGGGCGAGTACGACGAGCCGGAGCTCGCGGTCGACCTGGTGCGCGACAGCGGCGGCGTGCCGTTCCTGCTGCTGCACGGCGTCGAGCCGGACGTGCAGTGGGAGCGCTACGTGGCCGCCGTGCGGCAGATCGTCGAGCGCTTCGACGTGCCCCTGACCGTCGGCCTGCACGGCATCCCGATGGGCATCCCGCACACCCGGCCGATGTCGGTCACCGCGCACGCGAACCGCCCCGAGCTCGTCGCGGGCCACCCGTCGTGGTTCGGCACGGTCCAGGTGCCCGCCGACGCGAGCTCCCTGCTGGAGATCCGGCTGGGGCAGAGCGGGCACGACGCCATGGGCTTCGCGGTCCACGTGCCGCACTACCTCGCGCAGTCGCCGTACCCGCAGGCGTCGATCACGGCGCTCGAGCACGTGCAGCGCGCGGCCGGGCTGGAGATCGACCTCGGCGCCCTGGTCGAGTCGGCCGAGGAGACGCGGCTCGAGGTCGAGCGCCAGGTGGCCGAGTCCGAGGAGGTCGCGGCGGTCGTCCACGCGCTCGAGCAGCAGTACGACGCGTTCACGCGGAACATCGGCCGACCGAGCCTGCTGGCCGAGAGCGCCGAGCTCCCCACCGCCGACGAGCTCGGCGAGGAGTTCGAGCGGTTCCTCGCGGAGCAGCGCGGGGACGGCACCGGCCTGTAGGCGCCCGGCGCGCGCCCGTCCGGGACGGGCCCCGCAGCACGGCAGAATGGTCCGACGTGACCTCCGACCGCCGCGCCCTCGTCGTCTGGGGCGTGGCGGTCGCCGCGTACGTGGTCGCGGTGATGAACCGGTCGTCGTTCGGTGTCGCGACGATCGAGGTCACCGAGCTGTACGGCGTGTCGTCCGCGCTGCTCGCGACGATGGCCGTCGCACAGCTGGTGGTCTACGCGCTGCTCCAGGTGCCCGTGGGCGTGCTGCTCGACCGCTACGGGCCGCGTGTGCTGGTCGCGACCGGCGCCGGCGTCATGGCGCTCGGGCAGGCGGTGCTCGCGCTCGCCCCGTCGGCGGGCCTGGTGCTGGCCGGCCGCGTGCTCGTCGGCGCGGGGGACGCGCTGACCTTCGTCTCGGTCGTGCGCCTGGTCCCCGCGTGGTTCGCCGTGCACCGGGTCCCCCTGATGACGCAGCTCACGGGCAGCCTGGGCCAGGTCGGGCAGGTGCTGTCCGCGGTCCCGCTCGTGGCGCTGCTGCACGCGCAGGGGTGGCGGACGACGTTCCTGTCGGTCGCCGCGGTGGGTGTCGTCGCCTGCGTGGCGGTGCTGGCCGTCGTGCGCGACGCCCCCGCGCCGGCGGCGGAGCCCGCGGGCCGCGGCGGGCGGCGCGTCGGCCTGCTGAAGCGCCGGCGTGCGGCACGGACGAGGCCGCTCCGGCAGCCGGGCGCCCTGCGGGCGGTGCTGCGCGACCCGGGTGCCCGGCTGGCGTTCTGGATGCACTTCTCCGGGCAGTTCAGCAACCACGTCGTCGTGCTGCTGTGGGGCTACGCCTTCTTCGTGGAGGGCCAGGGCAGGACGCCGGGGGAGGCGAGCGCCCTGCTCACCGTCAACGTGGTCGCCGCGGTCGTCGCGGGGCCGCTCGTGGGGCTGCTGGTCGGTCGGCACCCCCGCGCCCGCACCCCGCTGGCGGTCGGCACCCTCGTCGCGGTCGGCGTGGCGTGGCTGGCGGTGGCGGTGCCGTCCCGCCCCGTCCCGCTGGGCGTGCTCGTCGTGTTCGTGGTGGTGGTCGCGGTCGGCGGCCCGACGTCGCTCGTGGCGTTCGACGTCGCCCGGTCCTGCACGCCGCCCGCGCGCCTCGGCACGGCCACCGGCTTCGTCAACACCGGGGGCTTCGTCGGCGCGCTGGCGACCATGCTGGTGGTCGGCGTGGTGCTCGACCGCGTCGGCGGCGAGGTGCGGGACCTCGAGGCGTTCCGCGCGGCGTTCGCGTGGGTCGCGCTGCCGTGGGCCGTGGGGATGCTGGGCATGCTGCTGGGCCGCGGCCCGGCCCGTCGCGCGCACCCCGGCCTGGCGGTCTAGCGGGGTCCGTCCCGGACGCCGACCACCCGGTCGGTGTGAGCATCTCGTGATCGGACCGTGACCGGATCGTTGTCGAGGAGGGGCCTCGGGCCGGGGAAGAACCATGGCGCGGCGCTGACCTGCGTGAGAGGATCGGCGTGTTGCAGTGACGTACTGACGCTTGACCGGCGCCGCCGGGAGGACCCCCCGGGGTCGCCCGCACGGCACCTTCCAGCCATCCGGCTGGTCCACCCGGTGCAGGACGCGGGATAGGCATTGCGGCACGGCGCGGGGCACGAGGTCCCGCACCGTCACCGGATGGACAGAAGGACAAGAACATGGCACAGGGTGCTGTCAAGTGGTTCAACGCTGAGAAGGGCTACGGCTTCATCGCCCAGGACGGCGGCGGCGCCGACGTCTTCGTCCACTACTCGGCCATCGACTCCCAGGGCTACCGGAGCCTCGACGAGGGTCAGCGCGTGGAGTTCGAGATCACGCAGGGCCCGAAGGGCCCGCAGGCGGAGAAGGTCCGCCCGCTCTGACCCACGAGGTCCGGTCCGGCCGGGCGGGCTGACGCCCGCACGGACGACCTGACGACGAGGCCGCACCCCCGAGCGGGGTGCGGCCTCGTCGTGCGTGGGGGACCGGCTACAGGTCCACGCCCGGCTCCGGCTCGACCTCCGGGGCCGCGTCCCGCAGCGGGGCCGCCCGCCCGGTGAACGCCAGGAGCTCGTCGCCGTGCAGGAGGCGCGCGGGCACCGGGAGCGACCGCAGCTCCCGCGCGAGGCCGGGGTCGGCGAGCAGCTCCGGGTCGTCGGTCGCGGCGAGCACGACGTTCCCGTACCGACGGCCCCGCAGGACCGCCGGCTCGGCGACCGCCGCGACGTGGCGGAACCCGGTCGCGAGGGTCGCGGCCTCCGCGCGGGCGAGCGTGAGCGGGGGGCGGTCGGCGCAGTTCACCAGGTACAGGCCGCCCGGCCGCAGCACCCGCACCACCTCCTGCACCACCTCCTGCGTGGTCAGGTGCGCCGGGGTCCGGTCGCCGGCGAACACGTCGCGCACGACCACGTCCGCACCGGCCGCGGGCAGGGTGGCCAGCTCGGCCCGGGCGTCGCCCGCCCGGAGGCGCAGCGCGGGGGAGCGCGGCAGGTCGAACCAGTCGCGCACGAGGGCGACGAGCACCGGGTCGAGGTCGACGGCGACCTGCCGGGCGCCCGGGAAGCGGGCGTCCACCCACCGCGCCAGCGCGCAGCCCGCGGCGCCGAGGTGCACGGCCCGCACCGGCCCGGTGCCCGCCGGGAGGCGGTCCAGCACCGCCGCCATCTGCTGCATGTACTCGAACTCGAGGCGGGACGGGTCGGCCAGGTCCAGGTGCGAGCTCGGCACGCCGTTGACGAGCAGCGTGACCGCGTCGGGGTCGTCGGGCGAGCGCACGAGCTCGGCGGTGCCGGTCGCGATCGGCACCGGCCCGACCGGCCAGGCGTCCGCGCCACCCCGGCGCGCGGACCGTGTCGGTGGTCGGTGCGAGGCTGAGGTCGTCCGGGCGGGTCGTCCGGGGCCGCCGGACCTGCCGGAGCGGTCGCGGGAGGCCATCCGGACACGGTACGGGTTGACGCGTTCGAACAGGTGTTCGATACTGGGTGGGTCGAGAGAAGGAGGTGCGCGATGCCGGTCAGGACCCTTCGTGCCCCGCGGGGTGCGGCGCCGGGGCTCTCGGGCCGCACGGCCGAGCTCCTCCAGCGCGCGGACGCCGAGCTCGTGGCCGCGCAGTTCTCGACCGAGCCGTGGGAGCAGTTCACGCACGCGCACCTCGCCGCCCTCCGTGCCGGCGCCGCCGTGCTGGCCGAGCGCCAGCCGCTGTCGGGTCGCCGCGCACCGCGCACGGTGTGGGAGCTGCTCGACGGCGTCGCTCCGGAGCTCGGCCGCTGGACGGGCTACTTCGCGGCCGGCGCCGGCCTGCGCGCCGCGGTGGACGCCGGCCGGTTCGACGCGGTGAGCGCCGAGCGCGCGGAGCAGGTGCTGTGCCACGCGGAGGACTTCCTCGACATCGTGCGCGCCCAGCTCGAGGACGCCGCTGCCGTCGGTGAGGCGCGCGCCGGATGAGCCGGGGCCCGCGGTCCCAGGACGCGCGGCGGGACTGGGGCACCGAGGAGGACGGCTGCTCGATCCTGCATGTCGACATGGACGCGTTCTTCGCGTCGGTGGAGCTCGCCCGGCGTCCGCACCTCCGTGGCCGTCCGGTGGTGGTCGGGGGCTCCGAGCGGTCGGTGGTGCTGGCCGCCACGTACGAGGCGCGCGCGTTCGGGGTCCACTCCGCCATGCCCATGTCGGCCGCCCTGCGGCTGTGCCCGCAGGCGGTCGTCGTCCCGCCGGACCACCAGGCGTACCGGGCGGTCTCCGAGGGTGTCATGGCGATCCTGCGGGACGTCACCTCGCTCGTCGAGCAGGTGAGCGTGGACGAGGCGTTCCTCGACGTCGGCGGCGCCCGGCGGCGGCTCGGCAACCCCACCCGCATCGCGGCGCTCATCCGGGAGCGCGTCCGCGCCGAGTACGGCATCACCTGCTCGGTCGGGGTCGCCGCCACCAAGTTCGTGGCGAAGCTGGCGTCCGGTCACGCCAAGCCCGACGGCGTGCTCCTCGTGCCGAAGGCGGCGACCGTGGCGTTCCTGCGGGTGCTGCCCGTCGGTGCGCTGTGGGGGGTCGGTGACCGGACGGCCGCGTCGCTGGAGCGCTGGGGGATCCGCACCGTCGCCGAGCTCGCGGACAGCGACGTCGCGACGGTGCAGCGCGCCGTCGGGCGGGTGGCCGGCGCGCACCTGCACGACCTCGCGTGGGGGCGGGACCCCCGCCCGGTCCGCCCGGGCCGGGAGGAGAAGAGCGTCGGGGCGGAGGAGACGTTCGCCGCCGACGTCGCGGACGTGCGGGTGGTCGAGAGCAAGGCGCTGGAGCTCGCCGACCGGTGCGCGGGCCGGCTCCGGGCGCAGCACCTCGCGGCGCGGACCGTCGCGATCAAGGTGCGCACCGCCGACTTCCGGACGCTGACGCGCTCGCGCACGCTGCCCCAGCCGACCGACGTCGGGCGGGAGATCTACCTGGCGGCGCGGGACCTGCTCGCGGGGGTCGACCTGGGCGGTCTCCCCGTGCGGCTGATCGGCGTGCGGGCGGAGGGGCTGGTCCCGGCCGAGGACGTCGTGCGGCAGCCGACGCTCGAGGAGGCGGTGGCGGAGAACTCCGACGCCCGGCGCGAGGCGGAGCGCGCGATGGACCTCGTCCGGGAGCGCTTCGGACGGTCGGCGATCGGCGCGGGCACGCCGGCGGTCGGGCGTTCGGCGCGCACCGAGAAGGCCGCGGACGTGACGCCGGACGGGCTCGCCCCCGAGATGTCGTCCGCGTCACGGGTGAGGCGGGCCTCTCCGACTACCGACTTCCGCGAACGGCATCTATCCTGACGTGAAGAAGTCCCGACGGCGGAGCACGGGGGGTTGGAATGCCTCTCTCCGAGTACGAGCAACGTGTACTGGAGCAGATGGAGCGTCAGCTCACGTCTGACGATCCCCGGCTCGCGAACACGCTCACCTCGCGTGGGCGGAAGCCGGTCCTGCGGTACGTCCTGGGCGGCATCGGTGCCGTCGCCGGGCTGCTGCTGCTGGTGGGTGGTGCCGCCGCGTCCGAGGTCTGGCTCGGGGTGCTCGGCTTCGTCGTGATGTTCGCGTCCGTGGCGATCGCGTTCACCCGACCGCGCCGCAGCAGCGCCGCCGGCCCGACCGGCGTCGTCCGGCCCGACGGCAGCACGGCGCCGCGGCCCGCGCCGCGCAAGAAGGGCTTCATGAACCGCATGGAGGACCGCTGGGACCGTCGGCGGGACCAGGGCCGCTGACGCCCTCGCACCCGTCGCTGCGACGTGGTGCGGCCCGACGGTGCTGTCGCACACGCATGATCAGCGGTCGCGTCGGCCGCTGACGTCGGTGTCTGCTGACGTCGCCTCCTTCCTGACGTCGACGTGAGCAGACCGCGACATGTGCTCTTGTCGCCTCCTGCTCACGTCGCGGGCTGCCCCGTCGCCGGCTGCTGACGTCGCTGCCTGCCGCCGTCGCCGTCGCCGGCCGGCCGCTCAGCCCCGCGCCGGCAGCGGGTCGCCCGGCGCCTCCGGCCGGCTCCCCGTGCTGACGTCCGTCAGCACCTCCGCGAGCCACGCCTGCAGCTCGGCGGGCGCCGGCAGGCCGGGCTCCGGGGCGTAGCGCTCCCGCTCGACCGCGGTGGCGAGCGCGGCGAGCGCCTGCTCCGCCTCGGGGGACAGCGGGCGACCGCGGCGCTCCACCACCTGGTCGCGGACCGCCGCGGCGGCCTGCCGGGGCGTGTGCGCGTCGGACCACCCGACGCCCGCGCGCCGCAGGCGGTCCCGCAGCCGTCGCCACGCCGCCTCGGGGGTGAGGCGGGAGCCCTGCTGCTGCCGCCGGCGCAGCGCGATGCCGCCCAGCACACCGGCGGCGACGAGCACGAGCACACCGAGCGTGATGAGCGGGGCGGGGGTGCCGTCGGCGGTCGTCACCCCCGGGAGGCCGCCGCCGCTGCTCGACGCGGTGGACGTCGTGGTCGGGGTCGGGGCGGCGCTCGGTCGCGCCGTGCCGGTGGTCGGGGCGGTGTCCGGTGTGGTGGCGTTGAAGGGGTTGCTCCACGCGGGGGGAGGGCCGGTCTGGACGGCGGGGGTGGGCTCGAACCGCACCCAGCCGGTTCCGGGGAAGTACAGCTCCGGCCACGCGTGGGCGTCGGCGCCCGTGACCCGGTACGAGCGGTCCGACCCGAGGTCGCCCGGCAGGAACCCGACGCCGAGGCGGGCCGGGATGTCGAGCGTGCGGGCGAGCACGGTCATCGCGGTGGCGAACTGGACGCAGTACCCCCGCCGGCTCTGCAGGAAGTCCCACACGGCGTCGTCGCTGGTGCCGGCCTCGACGGACGTGTCGTACCGGAACTGCGTGCCGTCGCGGAAGTACGACTGCAGCGCGAGGGCCCGGTCGTAGGCGGTTCCCGCGCCGGCGGTGATCTCCGCGGCGAGGTCCCGCAGGTCCTGCTCGTGCTCCGTGCCGGGGACGGCGAGGTAGGCGTCGGCGCCGTCCGGGAGGTCGCCCGTGGCGGCCCGCAGCAGGTCCGCGTCGAGCGCCGGCACCTCGACGACCATGTCGTACCGGGTGCCCGCCTGCGTCCGGTCCTGGCCGACGACCTCGTCCCGCGCGGCGTCGTAGGACCAGCGGCCGTCGATCGCGACGGTGCGGGGGAACGTGCTCACCGGCAGGCGCTGCTCCCGCAGAGCCCCCACCTGGACGTCGACGGAGACCAGGGTGCCGCGCGCCGGGTCGGGCGCGGCGCCCACGAGGCCCGGCGTGGAGGACAGCAGCCCCGCCCGGTCCCAGTCCGTGAGCTCCGCGCCGGGGTCACGCTGCCAGGACCGGCCGTCGAAGTCGCGCAGGGTGAACGAGCGCAGCGGTCCGACGAGCCCGGCGGTGGCGGCGGGGCGGCCGTCGGCCTCGGGGTCGACCGCCTCGACGGTGTAGCGCAGCACCACCTGCGAGGACTGCTCGCGCAGGCTGTCGCGCAGGTCCAGGTCGTCGGCGAGACGCACCGGCCCGACCGCGCCGGTGCCCACGTCGGGCAGGTCGAGCCACGACCAGGCGGGCACGGCCGCCACGACGGGTCCGGCCGCGAGCGTGACGACGACCAGGCCCGCGGCGCCGGCGAGGACCGTGGCGGCGCGCCGTCCTCCGCGGTCGCGGCTGACCGGTGGCTGTGCGAGCGCGAGCAGGACCAGGTAGAGGAACCCGGTCGCGGCGAGCGCCGCGGTGCTGCCGGGGAAGCCCAGGACGACGGCGGGCGTCCACACCGCGACGAGGGCCAGCCCGGTGAGCGCGGGCATGCCGCACCCGACGGCGAGCAGGTCCGCGGCGAGGAACACCAGGACGGCGGCGCCGACGATGAGCAGCTCGACGGGTGGGGGCACCGGCATCGGCACCACGGACACCTCGATGAGCTGGGCGGCCTGCGTGCCGAGCTGCCCCGCCCGTTCGAGGGTGCCGGGCCCGACGAGCAGGGCGTTGCCACCGGGCGGCGTCGCGTACCAGGCGAGCAGCGCGTACGCCGAGACGATCAGCGCGACCGTGGACGGCAGCCACGACGACCGGCTGACCGTGCGCACGCCGAGCACCACGAGCGCGGCGCCGGCGACGGCGAGCACGGCGTGCAGCGCCCAGGTGCTCCCGGCGAGCAGGCCCGACAGCGCGCCGAGCGCGGTGCCCGTCGCCGCCGCCACCACGGCCGTCGCGACGGGTGAGCGCCAGCCCCGCCGGAGCGCGCTGCCGCTCACGGCCGCCTCCGGGGGTGCCCGGACCGCGGTGCGGCCCTCACGTCGTCGCCCCGGTCAGCCGCCACCAGGCGGCCGCGAGGTCGGAGCCGGGCGCGGCTAGGACGACGCGCCAGCCCGCCCGGCGCAGGGCGCGGGCGGTGGCGGCGGCGGGCTCGTCGGCGTCGTCCCCCCGGACCACCGCCCAGGAGGGCCGGGTGCGGCTGACCTCGGCGAGCGCCGCGCGCCCGGCGCCGCCCTGCGCGCCCAGCACCGCCACGACCAGCCCGGACCCGCCGTCGGCCTCGTCCACGGCGCCGAGCTCGGCGAGCAGCGCGCGCTCCGCCGACGCGGGGTCCGGGTGCCCGGCGAGGTCGACGGTGGCGTCCAGGAGCTGCTGCGCGGCCGGCATGCCGACGTCGACGAGCCCGCGGTCGTCGGCCGGCGCCCCGGTGAGCAGGTGCGTGGGGTGGCCGGCCGCGCGGACGGCGAGCGCGACGGACGCGGCCAGGGAGATGCTCCACTCCAGCGCGTCGCCGGGGCCGGGCTGGTCGAGCAGCACGGTCACGGGGCGCATCCCGGCGCGCTCGTCGGAGCGCACGACGAGCTCGCCGCGCCGGGCGCTGCTCGGCCAGTGCACGCGGCGCAGGTCGTCGCCGACGCGGTAGTCGCGCAGCGCGGCGTCGTCGGACGCGGGGGAGCGCGCGCCGACGACGGACCGCTCCGGCTCGGCGACCAGCAGCTCGCGCGGGACGGGCAGCTCGACGACGGCGGGCCACACAGTGACCGTCTCGCGCGCGCCGAGCGTGGCCCGCACCTGCGCGACGCCGAACGGGTCGGTGCGGGTGACCACGAGCGGTCCCAGCGCCCACCGCCCGCGGCGGGTGGCCTGGACGGGGTAGCGCAGGCGCACGGCGCGCGGCTCCCGGGAGACGGCGGCGCGCAGCGGCCGGCCGCCGGACAGCTCGACGGCGGCCTGCTCGCGCAGCCGCAGGTCGGTCAGCCGTGCGCGCGAGGCGCCACGGGCCAGGGCGACCTCCACCTGCACGTCGGCGGTCCGCCCGGCGTGCACGGGGTCGGGCCGCACCGTCCGCCGCGTCCGCAGCGCGTTCCCGCGGCCCGGGTCGACGACGCCGACGGCCGCCAGGCCCAGCAGGACGAGCAGCACGGGGAGCGTGCCGAGCGTGAGCAGGTCGGTCGAGCCGAGCCCGGTGCCCGCCGCGGCCACCACGAGGCCCGCGACCACGAGGCCCACCCCCCGGCGGGTCGGGCGCAGGCGCATCAGCCCGCGGCGGTCCGGTCGCGGACGGCCGCGCGCGCCGGGGCGGGCACCGCGGTGCGCGCCACCAGGTCGCCGATCACGTCCTGGCCGGTGCGGCCGGACAGCCGCGACTCGGCGCTGAGGATGACCCGGTGCGCGAGGACGGCGACCGCCAGGTCCTGCACGTCGTCGGGCAGCACGTGGTCGCGCCCGGCGACCGCCGCGAGGCCCTTGGCGGCGCGCAGCAGCTGGATCGCGGCGCGCGGCGAGGCACCGAGGCGCAGCGCCGGGTCGGCACGGGTCCCGCCGACGAGGTCGACGACGTACTGCTTCACCGCCGCCGAGGCGTACAGGTGGCGGGTGGTCGTGATCAGGCGCGTCACCTGCGCCGCGTCCGTCACGGCCGAGAGCCCGTCGAGCGGGTCGGCGGTCTCCTGCAGGTCGAGCATCGCGACCTCGGCCTCCGCGGTCGGGTAGCCGACCGCGAGCCGCGCCATGAACCGGTCCCGCTGCGCCTCGGGCAGCGGGTACGTGCCCTCCATCTCGACCGGGTTCTGCGTCGCGACGACGAGGAACGGCCGCGGCAGCGGGTAGGTCCGCCCGTCCACCGTGACCTGCGCCTCCTGCATGGACTCCAGCAGGGCGGACTGCGTCTTCGGGGAGGCGCGGTTGATCTCGTCGCCGATCACCACGTGGGAGAACACCGGACCGGGCCGGAACTCGAACTCGCCCGTCTGCGCGCGGTAGATGGTGACGCCGGTGAGGTCGCTCGGCAGCAGGTCGGGGGTGAACTGGACCCGGCCGACGGTGCAGTCGATCGTGCGGGCCAGCGCCTTCGCGAGGGTGGTCTTGCCGACTCCGGGCACGTCCTCGAGCAGCAGGTGACCCTCGGCGAGGAGCACGGCGACCGCGGTGCGGACCAGCTCCGGCCGGCCGCTGACGACGCGGTCGATGCCGGCGCGCATCCGGTCCGTCACGGTGATGAGCTCGTCCATCTCGGACGCGCCGGGCACGGCCAGCGGCATGGGACCCCCTCGGTCGACTGGGGGAAGCCTAAGCGCCCGCGCTGGTGGGCGGGAGGTCGGCGGCCTCGGCGGGATCCGCACGGCTCGCGCCGGCCCCGGGTGGGGCGTGTCCCCGGGGAGGCCCGGCGGCGCGGCCGGGGCGCTCCACTTCCCTCCCCGGGGAGGGAGGGGCCGGGCGGTGGCAGCCGTGGGCCGGGGGGCGAGCGAGACGCCGCGAGGCGCTGACCTGCGACGACGCGGTGCGGTGCCCGCGGGGACCGGGCCGGGCGGCCGCCGGATCCCGGCCCTTCGCCACGCGGGACGCGTCATGTCCTCCACCGCGCTCCACCGGCCCTGACCTGCGCAGACGGCTCAGGTTCACCCGTCCGGCGCCGATCTCACAGGTACAGGTGGAGTGAAGTGGAGTACCGTGGAGCCACGGGGTGCCAGCGGGTGCCTCGAGCGCGGTCCGGGGGAGGTGGGCGACGTGGGGTTCGAGCAGGCGCTGGCCGGCCTCGGTGCCTCCGTGCCGTTCCTCGGGACCCACACCCCCAAGCTCGACGACAAGGGGCGGCTGATCCTCCCGGCCAAGTTCCGCCCCCAGCTCGCGCAGGGCCTGGTCATGACGCGCGGCCAGGACCGCTGCCTGTTCCTGCTGCCGCTCGACGAGTTCGCCCGGATGCACGACAAGCTGCGCCAGGCCCCCGTCACCAGCAAGCAGGCCCGCGACTACCTGCGCGTGTTCCTGTCCGGAGCCTCCGACGAGGTCCCGGACAAGCAGGGGCGCGTGTCGATCCCGCCGATGCTGCGCGCCTACGCCGGCCTCGACCGCGACGTCGCCGTCATCGGCGCCGGCACCCGCGTCGAGGTCTGGGACCTCCAGGCCTGGGAGACCTACCTGGCCGCGCAGGAGGCCGGCTACGCGGAGACCGCCGAGGAGGTGTTCCCCGGAGCCTTCTGACGCATGACCACCGCCCGGTGAGACCTCCCCCCGGCAGCTCTGACGCACTTCCCCGGCGTCAGAGGGCCGGTGGGGGATCTGGTCGGACGGCGGAGGGGCCGCCCGACCACTTCCGTGCCCCGCACCAGCACCACCCGCACCACCCGCACCACGCGCACCACGCTGACCAGCCCGCCCGAGAGGAGGCACGCATGTCCGAGCACGACGCCGCGTCGCGGCACACGCCCGTGCTCCTGCAGCGCTGCCTCGACCTGCTCGCCCCGGCGCTCGCCGCGCCCGGGTCGGTCCTGGTCGACGCGACGCTCGGCATGGGCGGGCACAGCGAGGGCGTGCTCGCGGCGCTGCCGCACGTGCGGGTCGTCGGCGTGGACCGCGACCCGGAGGCGCTGCGGCTCGCCTCGGCGCGGCTCGCGCCGTTCGGCGACCGGTTCACCCCGGTGCACGCCGTGTACGACGAGATCCCCGAGGTGCTCGAGCGGCTCGGCCTCCCCGGCGTCCAGGGCGTGCTCATGGACCTCGGCGTGTCGTCGCTGCAGCTCGACGAGGCGGAGCGCGGGTTCTCCTACGCCCAGGACGCCCCGCTGGACATGCGGATGGACCCGACCCGCGGCCGCACCGCGGCCGACGTCCTCAACACCTACGACGAGGCCGAGCTGACCCGGGTGCTGCGCGAGTACGGCGAGGAGCGGTTCGCCGGTCGCATCGCCCGCCGCATCGTGCAGGCGCGCGCGACCGCGCCGGTGGAGCGGTCCGGCCAGCTCGTGGACCTGGTGCGCGCGGGCATCCCCGCCGCGGCGCGCCAGACCGGGGGCAACCCCGCCAAGCGGACGTTCCAGGCCCTGCGCATCGAGGTGAACGACGAGCTCGCCGTGCTCGGGCGGGCGGTCCCGGCGGCGGTCGAGGCGCTCGTCGTCGGCGGGCGGATCGTCGTCGAGGCGTACCAGTCGCTGGAGGACCGGCTCGTGAAGCGCGCGTTCGCGGCGGGCGCCGAGATCAGCGCGCCGCCCGGGCTGCCCGTGGTGCCGGAGACCCACGCCCCCTACCTGCGGCTGCTGACGCGCGGCGCCGAGGAGGCCGACGCCGCGGAGATCGCCCGCAACCCGCGCTCCCAGTCGGTCCGGCTGCGGGCCGCCGAGCGGCTGCGGCCGACGCCGGAGCACCTGCGTCCCGGCGCCGGTGCCCCGCCCCACGGCGCCCGCGGACGCGGCTCGCGCCGCACCGA
Source organism: Cellulomonas sp. ES6 (assembly GCF_030053835.1). NCBI lineage: Bacteria > Bacillati > Actinomycetota > Actinomycetes > Micrococcales > Cellulomonadaceae > Cellulomonas > Cellulomonas sp. ES6. Next base: position 4,052,090 of record NZ_CP125655.1, read on the forward strand.
GACCGGCCGCCGCACCGACACGACCCGCACCACCGGACCGAGGAGAACCGCATGAGCGCCGAGCAGGCCGCGGCGCGCGCCCCGCGCGTCCACCCCCGTCCGTCCACCACCCCCGCCGCCGCCCCCGCGCGCCCCCGGCTGCGCGTCGTCCGGCCGCCGGCGCAGGCGCGCACGCACGTGCCGTTCGTCGTCACCTGCATGGCGATCCTCGCGGCGGCGCTGCTGGCGGCGCTGCTGCTGAACACCCAGCTCGCCGCCGGCGCGTACGCGACGCGCACGATGGACCTGCGGCTCGCCGAGCTGGCGCGCACCGAGCAGTCGCTGTCGGCCGAGCTCGACGCGAACAAGGCGCCGGCGCACCTGGCGGAGCAGGCGACCGCGCTCGGCATGCAGCCGGCGGGGTCCACCGCCTGGCTGCGGCTCGCGGACGGCACCGTCCAGGGGGCGACCGGAGCCGGCCAGTGAGCACGCCGCCGCGCCGGACGCCCGCCCCGGCGGGGCCCGCCCGCCCGGCCGGCGTCGCGCGCCGCGTGCCCGGCACCTCCGCGCCGCGCGTCCCCACGCAGCGGGGGCCGCGTCGCGCCGCCGTCGCCGGCGGGCCCAGCATCACGCTGCTCAACCGCCGCCGCACCGTGCTGGTCGTCGTGGTGGCGCTGCTGCTGACGGTGTTCTCCGGCCGGCTCGTGTGGCTCCAGGGCGTGCAGGGGCAGGCGATGGCCGCGGAGGCGCTGGAGAGCCGCCTGACGAAGGCGACGCTCGTGGCCTCGCGCGGGCAGATCACGGACGCCGAGGGCGAGGTGCTCGCGACGTCCGTCGACCGGTACGACATCGAGGCCAACCAGCGGCTGATCCGCACCTGGTCGGCGAAGGTCGACGGCACCACGTACACGGGCGCGGCGGGGGCGGCGCAGCTCCTGGCGCCGGTGCTCGACGCGAACGTCGCGGAGCTCGGCGCGAAGCTGGACGGCGACAAGGGCTTCGTCTACGTCGCCAAGAACGTGCTGCCGGAGGTCTGGCAGGCGGTCGCCGAGCTGCGTATCAACGGCATCACGGCCAGCCAGGTGGCGGACCGCGTCTACCCGAACGGCAACCTCGCGGGCAACCTGCTGGGCTGGGTCAACGCCGAGGGGACCGGCGCCACGGGCGTCGAGGCGGTGCTCGACGGCGAGCTCGCCGGCACCCCGGGCAGCACGACGTACGAGCGGGGGCGCGGCGGCCAGCAGATCCCCGGCGGCTACCAGGAGTCGACCCCCGCGGTGGACGGGCGCAGCGTGCAGCTGACGATCAACGCGGACATCCAGTGGAAGGCGCAGCAGGCCATCGAGCAGCAGGTCGCCGCCACCGGTGCGGACTCCGGGTCCATCGTCGCGCTCAATACCAAGACCGGCGAGGTGCTCGCGATCGCCGACTCCCGCACGGTCGACCCGAACGACCCGGGCAAGACGCAGGACCTGTGGAGCGGGTCGAGCGCCGTGTCCGACGTGTTCGAGCCCGGCTCGACGGCGAAGGTCATCACGATGGCGGCGGCGATCGAGACCGGTCTCGTCGACCCGTACAGCCAGTTCGAGGTGCCCTACCAGTACACGACGCCGAACAACCAGACGTTCAAGGACTCGCACGAGCACGCGGGGCTGCGCCTGACGACCACCGGCATCCTCGCGGAGTCGTCGAACACCGGCACCGTCATGATCGGGCAGAACATCCCGCAGCAGGTCCGGTACGACTACCTGTCGAAGTTCGGCTTCGGCGCGCGGACCGGCATCGAGCTGCCGGGGGAGTCGCCCGGCATCCTGCACCCGTCCGACGACTGGGACGGCCGGTCCAAGTACGCCGTGCTGTTCGGGCAGTCGCTCTCCGTCACGGCGCTGCAGGCCACCGAGGTGTTCGCCACGATCGCCAACGGCGGCACCCGCATCGCGCCGCACCTCGTCGCGGGCTGGACCGAGCCGGACGGCACGTACACGCCGGCCGAGGCACCGGAGGCGACCCAGGTGGTCTCGCCGGAGACGGCCGCCACCGTGCTCAGCATGATGGAGAGCGCCGTCGACGAGGGCACCGGCTCGGCGGCCGCCATCCCGGGCTACCGCGTCGCGGGCAAGACCGGCACGGCCCAGTCCTGGCGCGCCGACGGCTCGCAGGGCATCTCGGCGTCGTTCATCGGCGTGGCCCCGGCCGACGACCCGGCCATCGCGGTCAGCGTCGTCCTGCACAACCCGCGCACGTCGGAGTGGGGCGGCACCGTCGCGGCCCCGGTGTTCTCCGAGGTGGCCGGCTACGCCCTCACGGAGCTCGGCGTGGCCCCCAGCGGCACCCAGCCCGAGCTGTTCCCGACGACCTGGTGAGGCGGGCGTGACCACCGTCACGGGCGGCCTCCCGGTCGCGGGTCCGACCGCCCCTCGCGGTAGCCTCGTGCCCATGACGTCCCCGCAGGGCCGGCTCCGGCCGGAGCACCCCCACCGCCGCCGGGTCGCCGACCTCGCCGCCGCCGCGGGCCTCGTCAGCGCCGGCCCCGAGGTGCCCGGCGACCTGCTGACCTCGGGCGTCACGGTCGCGAGCGGCGACGTGCTGCCGGGCGACGTGTTCGTCGGCGTGCCGGGCGCGCACACCCACGGCGCGGCCCACGCCCCGCAGGCGGTCGCCGCCGGCGCCGTGGCCGTGGTCACCGACGCCGCGGGCGCCGCGCTGCTGTCCGGCGAGCCCGCGCTGCGCGACGTGCCGGTGCTGCTGAGCGACGACCCGCGGGCCGTCGCCGGCATCCTCGCCGCCGAGCTGCACGACCACCCCGGCCGCCACCTCACGACCGTCGGCGTCACGGGCACCAACGGCAAGACGACCACGACGTACTTCGTCGAGGCAGCGCTGCGCCGACAGCACGGGCGCACGGTGGTGATGGGGACGGTCGAGCTGCGCATCGGCGACGAGGCGATCGAGAGCCCCCGCACCACGGTCGAGGCGCCGGTGCTCCAGTCGATCCTCGCCCTGGGGCTGGAGCGGGGCGCGACCGCCGCGGCGATGGAGGTGTCCTCGCACGCGCTCGCGCTCGGCCGCGTGAACGGGCTGGAGCTCGACGTCGCCGGCTTCACGAACCTCCAGCGCGACCACCTCGACTTCCACGGCGACATGGAGGGCTACTTCCAGGCGAAGGCCCAGCTGTTCCGGCCCGGTCGCGCCCGGCACGCCGTGGTCGTCGTCGACGACGAGTGGGGCCGTCGGCTCGCCGCCGAGGCGGAGATCCCGGTCGACACCGTCGCGACGCACGTCGGCTCCCCGGAGTCGGCCACGGCGGACTGGGCCGTCACCGAGGCCGACATCGGCCTGGACGGCGTCGGGTCCTCGTTCGTCCTGCGCGGGCCGGACGGCGCCGAGCACCGCGCGGCGAGCCCGCTGCCCGGGCTGGTCAACGTCTCGAACGCGGCGCTGGCGGTCGTCCTCGCCCACCGCGCCGGCGTCCCGCTCGCGGACGCGATCGACGCCGTCGGGCACGCCAGCGGCGTCCCCGGCCGGATGGAGCGGGTCGTCGAGCGCCGCCCGGCGCCGGACGAGCGCCCGCTGTGCCTCGTGGACTACGCCCACACCCCGGACGCGCTCGTCCTGGCGCTCGAGGCGGTCCGCCCGATCACGCCCGGCCGGCTCGTCATCGTGTTCGGCTCCGACGGCGACCGGGACCGCGGCAAGCGTCCGATCATGGGCCGGATCGCCGCGCGCCTCGCCGACGTGCTCGTCGTCACCGACGAGAACCCCCGCTCGGAGGACCCCGCGTCCATCCGGGCCGCGATCCTCGACGGGGTGCGCGAGGAGCGACCCGACCTGGCGGACGTGCACGAGGCCACGAGCCGCACGCAGGCGATCCACGACGCCCTCGACCTCGCGACGGAGCTGGACACCATCATCATCACCGGCAAGGGTCACGAGCCGACCCAGGAGATCGCCGGCGTCTTCCACCGCTACAACGACCGCGACGTCCTGCGCGCGGCCGACGCGGAGCGGACGGCCCGGCAGCAGCAGGAGCAGCACGCGTGATCGCGATGACGGCGGCGCAGGTGGCGGCCGCGACCGGCGGGCGGCTGCGCCCGGCGGACCTCGACCCGTCCACGGTGGTCACCGGACCGGTCGTCGTGGACTCCCGGCTGGTCGGGCCCGGCGCGCTGTTCGTCGCGCTGCCGGGGGAGCACGTCGACGGGCACGACTACGCGGCCGCCGCCGTGCGCGCCGGCGCGACGCTCGTCCTGGCGACGCGGGACCTCACCGACGACGGCTCCGGCGACGGCGCCCCGGTGCCGCTGCCCGTGGTGGTGGTGGACGACGTCGAGCGCGCGCTCGGCGAGCTGGCGCGCGTCGTGCTCGAGCAGCTGCGCGAGGCCGCGGTCGAGCCGGGCGGCAGCGGGCTGCGCGTCATCGGCGTGACGGGATCCGTCGGCAAGACCACCACCAAGGACCTGCTGGCGCAGCTGTGCACCGTGGCCGGCCCGACGGTGGCGCCCGAGAAGTCGTTCAACAACGAGATCGGCCTGCCGCTCACCGTGCTGCGCGCGGACGAGCAGACCCGGTTCCTCGTGCTCGAGATGGGCGCCTCGGGGATCGGTCACCTCGACTACCTCACGGACATCGCGCCGCCGGACGTCGCCGTCGTGCTCGTCGTCGGGCACGCCCACCTGGAGGGCTTCGGCGGGATCGAGGCCGTGGCGCGCGCGAAGTCCGAGCTCGTCACCGGTCTCGCGCCGGGCGGCGTCGCCGTGCTCAACGCGGACGACCACCGGGTGCTGGCCATGGCGGAGCTGGCCCCGGGGCCCGTCGCGACGTTCGGCACCACCACCGGGGCGGACGTGCGCGCCGTCGACCTGCGCGTGGACCGCGCCGGCCGGGCGGCGTTCACGCTCGACGCCGGGCGCGTGCCGCCGGTCGAGGGGGAGACGTCCCGGGAGCGGGCCGACGTCACGCTGCGGCTGGTGGGGGAGCACCACGTGCACAACGCGCTGGCCGCCGCGGCCGCCGGGCTCGCCGTCGGCCTGTCCCTCGCGGACGTCGCCGCCGGGCTGTCCGCCGCCGACGCGATCAGCCCGCACCGCATGCACGTCGTCGAGCGCCCCGACGGGGTGACGGTCGTCGACGACTCGTACAACGCCAACCCCGACTCGATGCGCGCCGCGCTGCGCGCGCTCGCCGTGCTGGCGGGGCGCGAGCGCCGCTCGGTGGCCGTGCTCGGCGAGATGATGGAGCTCGGCCCCGACGCGCGCGCCCAGCACGAGGCGATCGGCCTGCAGGTGGTGCGGCTCAACGTCGGCCTGACCGTCGTGGTCGGGGAGGGCGCGCGGGGCATCGCCGCCGGCGCCGTGCGCGAGGGGTCGTGGGGCGACGAGGTCGTCGTGGTGGACGACGTCGACGCCGCCGCGGAGCTGCTCGGGTCGGAGCTGCGGCCCGGCGACGTCGTGCTGCTCAAGGCCTCGAACGGCGCCGGCCTGTGGCGCCTCGGCGACCTGCTGACGGGCGTGCCCGCGGAGGTGCAGCCGTGATCTCCGTCCTCGTCGCCGGCGGCGTCGCGATGGTCGTCGCGCTGCTCGCCACCCCGCTGTTCATCACGTTCCTCGTCGGGCGCCAGTACGGCCAGTTCATCCGGCAGGACGGCCCGACCGCGCACTACACCAAGCGCGGCACCCCGACGATGGGCGGCGTCGTCATCATCGCCGCCACCCTGCTCGGCTGGGGCGCCGCCGTGCTGGCCTCCGGGACGCTGCCGAGCGCGTCCGCGGTGCTGGTGCTGTTCCTCATGACGGGGCTCGGCGTGGTCGGGTTCCTCGACGACTTCATCAAGATCTCCCGGCAGCGCAGCCTCGGCCTGTCCGCGCGCTGGAAGATCGTCGGCCAGGGCTTCGTCGGCATCACGTTCGCCGTGCTCGCGCTGCAGTTCCCCGACGCGACCCTGCGCACGCCCGCCTCGACGCACATCTCGTTCATCCGGGACACCGGGCTGGACCTCGGGTTCGCCGGCGCCACCGTCGGGGCGATCCTGTTCGTGATCTGGGCGAACTTCCTCATCACCGCCTGGTCGAACGCGGTGAACCTCACCGACGGGCTCGACGGGCTCGCCACCGGGTCGTCGCTCATCGTGTTCGGCGCGTACGTCATCGTGTGCGTCTGGCAGTTCAACCAGCGCTGCGGACTCCCCGACGGCGACCCCACCCGCTGCTACGGCACCCGCGACCCGCTCGACATGGCCGTGGTCGCCGCGGCGATCACCGGCGCGTGCTTCGGGTTCCTGTGGTGGAACGCCAGCCCGGCCAAGATCTTCATGGGCGACACCGGCTCGCTGGCCCTCGGCGGCGCGCTGGCGGGCCTGTCGATCGTCACCCGCACCGAGGTGCTCGCGGCGATCATCGGCGGCCTGTTCGTCATCATCGTGATGTCCGACGTGATCCAGATCGGCTTCTTCAAGCTGACGGGCAAACGGGTGTTCAAGATGGCGCCGCTGCACCACCACTTCGAGCTGTCGGGGTGGGGCGAGGTCACGATCGTGATCCGGTTCTGGCTGATCGCCGGGCTGTTCGTCTCCCTGGGCGTCGGGATCTTCTACGCGGAGTGGGTGACGGGCTGACCGTGGACGACAGCGCCGCCGGACCCGCGACCGCGCAGGACCTCGGGCGCGCCCGGGTCGTCGTCGCCGGCCTCGGCGTCTCCGGCCGCGCGGCGCGCGACGTGCTGACCGGCCTGGGCGCGCACGTCACGACCGTCGACGACCGCGCCGAGGACGCCGACCACCGCGTCGACGCGTTCCTGGCCGCGGGCCTGCTGGACGCCGCCGACGTCGTGGTCGTCTCCCCGGGCTGGCCGCCCGCCCACCCGCTGCTCGCCGCCGCCCGTGCGGCCGGCGTGCCGGTGTGGAGCGAGGTCGAGCTCGCCTGGCGGCTGCGCGTCGGCCGGGACACCGGGGACGGCCCCGCGCCGTGGCTCGCGGTCACCGGCACCAACGGCAAGACGACGACCGTCGAGATGCTCGACGCGATCCTGCGCGCGGCCGGCCGGCGCTCGGCCGCGGTCGGCAACGTGGGCACACCGGTCGTCCTGGCCGCGACGGACCCCGCGCTCGACGTGCTCGCCGTCGAGCTGTCGAGCTTCCAGCTCCACCACACGACGTCGGTGGCGGCCCAGGCGGCCGCGGTGCTCAACGTCGCGGCCGACCACCTGGACTGGCACGGCTCGCTCGACGCGTACGCGGCCGACAAGGGGCGCATCTACTCGGGCGTGGAGGTCGCGTGCGTCTACAACGCGGCCGACCCCACCACGGAGCACCTCGTGCGGGAGGCCGACGTCGCCGACGGCGCGGTCGCGGTGGGCTTCACGCTCGGCGCGCCGTCGGTCGGCCAGGTCGGCCTCGTCGACCACGTCCTCGTCGACCGGGGCTTCGCCGCGCTGCGGCACACCCACGCCCAGGAGCTCGCGACGCTCGACGACCTGGCGCACCTCGCCGGGCCGGACGGGCTCGCGCCGCACGTCGTGCAGGACGCGCTCGCCGCGGCCGCCCTGGCGCTCGCGCACGGCGTGCCGCCCGAGGCGGTCGGGGCGGGGCTGCGGTCCTACCGACCGGGCGCCCACCGGATCGCGACGGTGGCCGAGGTCGACGGCGTGCGCTGGGTGGACGACTCCAAGGCCACGAACGCCCACGCCGCGGCCGCGTCCCTGGCGGCCTTCGCCCCGGGCAGCGTGGTGTGGCTCGCGGGCGGGCTCGCGAAGGGCGCGACGTTCGACGACCTCGTGGCGTCGCGGGCCGACCGGCTGCACGCGGTCGTCCTCATCGGGGTGGACGCCGCGCCGCTCGCCGACGCGCTCGCCCGACACGCGCCGCAGGTCCCCGTGGTCCGCGTGGATCCCGGTGACACTGGGACGGTGATGACCCGCGCCGTGACCGAGGCCCGCCGCCTGGCGGACGCCCGGGGCGCCGGCACCACCGTCCTGCTGGCGCCGGCGTGCGCCTCGATGGACCAGTTCTCCTCGTACGCCGAACGGGGAGAGGCGTTCGCCGCCGAGGTCCGCGCACTGCTCCCGAGGGGGTGACCCGGCGCCGATGGCCCAGACGACCGACGCCCCGTCGCCCGCCACGGAGCAGCGCCCCTCGCGGCTCGGGCAGTGGAACAGCGCCGTCACGAGCTACTACCTGCTCGTCGGCGCCGCCGGGCTGCTGCTCGTGCTCGGCCTCGTCATGGTCCTGTCCTCCTCCTCGGTGGACTCGCTCGCCAGCGACGACTCGCCGTACGCGGTGTTCCGCAACCAGGCCCAGTACGCGCTGATCGGCCTGCCGCTGGCGTGGGTCGCCTCGCGGATGCCGTCGCGGGTGTACCAGGCGCTCGCCTGGCCGCTGCTCGGCGCCGGCCTGGTCGCGCAGCTCCTCGTCTACACGCCGCTCGGCTGCGGCAAGGGCGGCAACCAGGGCTGGGTCTGCGTCGGCGGGTTCACCGCGCAGCCCGCGGAGGCGCTCAAGCTCGCGCTCGTCGTGTGGCTCGGCGCGGTGCTCGCCCGCAAGCAGCCGCTGTTCGACGACTGGAAGCACGCCGCGATCCCGGCGCTGCCGGTGGCCGCCGGCGCCGTCGGCATGGTCCTGCTCGGCCACGACCTGGGCACGGCGATCATCATGCTGCTGCTCGTCGCGGGGGCGCTGTTCGTCGCGGGGGTGCCCATGCGCATCTTCGCCGCCGCGGGCGTCGCGGCCGCCGCGGGGGTCGCCGTGCTCGCGATCGGCAGCACCAACCGGACCAGCCGGATCATGGACTGGTTCACCGGCAACTGCGACGAGCAGGGCGGCTGCTACCAGACGATCCACGGCCTGCAGGCGCTCGCCACCGGCGGCTGGGCGGGGCTCGGCCTCGGGCAGAGCCGCGAGAAGTGGTCGTACCTGCCCGAGGCGCACAACGACTTCATCTTCGCGATCATCGGCGAGGAGCTCGGCCTCATCGGGACGCTGCTCGTGCTCGTGCTCGTCGCCGTGCTGGCGTTCGCGATGTTCCGCGTCATCGCCCGGCACCGGGACCCGTTCGCCCAGATCGTCACCGGGGGCGTGGCCGCGTGGATCGTGGGCCAGGCCCTCGTCAACATGGGGGTCGTCGTCGGGCTGCTGCCGGTGATCGGCGTGCCGCTCCCGCTGGTGTCGGCGGGCGGGTCCGCCCTCATCACGACGCTGGTCGCCCTCGGCATGGTCGTGTCGTTCGCCCGCACCGAGCCGGGCGCCGCGGAGGCCCTCGCCGCCCGGCCGAGCGTCGTGCGCCGGTCGCTCGCCGTGATCGGGCGGACCCGTGCCTGACGTCGCCGGTGCCCCGCAGCACCCCGCCCGGTGCCGTCCCGGAGCGCCGGACCGGCCGCCGGCCCGCGCCCGGCACCCCCGCCCCTCGTCCCGCTCGCACCACCGGCGCCCCCGCGCCTGAACCGGAGGACCCCGTGACCGCACCCGACGCCGACGCCACGCACGACGAGGAGACGCGTCCCCGCGCGGTCCTGCTCGCGGGCGGCGGCACGGCCGGGCACGTCAACCCGCTGCTCGCCGTGGCGGAGGAGCTCCGCGCCCGCGACCCGGAGCTGCGCCTCGTCGCGCTCGGCACCGCGGAGGGCCTCGAGTCGCGGCTGGTGCCCGAGCGCGGGCTGGAGATGCGCGTGGTCCCGAAGGTGCCGCTGCCCCGCCGGCCCACCCCGGACTGGCTGCGCCTGCCCCGGATGCTGCGGGTGGCGGTCGACGCGGCGGGCGAGGCGATCGACGCCACCGGCGCGGCCGCGGTCGTCGGCTTCGGGGGCTACGTCTCGACGCCCGCCTACCTGGCGGCCCGCTCCCGCGGCGTGCCCGTGGTCGTCCACGAGCAGAACGCCCGGGCCGGGCTCGCGAACCGGCTCGGCGCGCGCGGCGCGCACGCCGTCGCGGTGACCTTCCCCGGCACGCGGCTGCCGCGCGCCCAGGTCACCGGGCTGCCGCTGCGCCCGGAGATCGCCGGCCTGCTGGCCGACCGCGCCCGCGACCCGGAGGGGACCCGGCGCCGCGCGGCCGCCGAGCTGGGCTTCGACCCGTCCCGCGTCACGCTCCTGGTCACCGGCGGCTCGCTCGGGGCGGTGTCCGTCAACCGCGCGCTCGCCGCGCAGGCGCGCGCCGTGCTCGCGACCGGGGCCGAGGTGCTGCACCTGACCGGCGCCGGCAAGGCCGAGGAGGTGCGCTCCGCGGTGCGCGGCGTCCCCGGCGCCGAGCGCTACCACGTGCGCGAGTACCTGGGGGAGATGGAGCAGGCGCTCGCCGTCGCGGACCTCGTGCTGTGCCGGGCCGGCGCGGGGACGGTCAGCGAGCTGGCCGCCCTCGGGATCCCGGCGGTGTACGTGCCGCTGCCCGTCGGCAACGGGGAGCAGCGGCTCAACGCGCAGCCCGTGGTCGCCGAGGGCGGCGGGCTGCTGGTCGCCGACGACGCCCTCACCGGCGACTGGATCTCCACGCACCTGCTGCCGCTGCTGGAGCCGGGTGCCGCGGACGAGCGCCGCGCCATGGGCGAGGCCGCCGCCCGGGTGGGCGTGCCGGACGCCGCCGCGCGCGTCGCCGACCTCGTGCTGGACGCCCTCGCCGAGGGCGAGCGGGTCGCCGCCCAGCGGGCGGAGGCGGAGCGGGCGGCGGCCGAGCGTGCCGCCGCGGACGCCGCGGAGCGCGAGGCGCGCGCCGACGGAGCGGGTCGTGCGGACGCGGGCCCGGCGGGCGACGGCTCCGGGGCGGACGACGGACCGCTCGCGGACGGCGCGGCGGTCGGCGGCACGGCCGTGCCGGACGGCGACGACGCCGCGGCGGGAGGCCGGGGGGACGGTGAGCCGAGCGCCCACCCCGCCGCGACCCGCGGTGACGCGGTGGCCGATCTCGGGCGCGTGCACCTGGTCGGCGTCGGCGGGGCGGGGATGTCCGCCGTGGCGGGGCTGCTCGCCGCGCGCGGCCTGCCGGTCTCCGGCTCCGACGCGCACGAGGGCCCGGCCCTGCCGGCCCTGCGCGAGGCGGGCGTGGTCGTCCACGTCGGCCACGACGCGGCGCACCTGGCCGGCGTCGACACCGTCGTGGTGTCGAGCGCGATCCGGGACACCAACCCCGAGCTCGCGGCGGCGCGGGAGCGCGGGCTGCGGGTCCTGCACCGCTCCGAGGCGCTGGCCGCGCTCATGACCGGGCGCATCGGCATCGCCGTGGCCGGCGCGCACGGCAAGACGACGACGTCGACGATGGTCGCGACCGCGCTCGCCGTCGCCGGCCGCGAGGACCCGGTGCTCGACCCGTCGTACGCGATCGGCGGCACCGTCCTCACCGCGGACGGCGCCGCGCCCGGGCACCGCACCGGGGCGGGCGAGGTCTTCGTCGCCGAGGCCGACGAGTCGGACGGGTCCTTCCTGGCGTACGCGCCGGCGGTCGCCGTCGTGACCAACGTCGAGCCCGACCACCTCGACCACTACGGCTCGGCGGAGGCGTTCGAGGCCGCGTTCGAGGCGTTCGCGGACCGCGTGCTCGACGGCGGCGCGCTCGTGGCCTGCCTCGACGACGCGGGTGCGGCCCGGCTCGTCGACGCGGTGCGGGACCGTCTCACGCGGCGGGGCGTCCGCGTCCTCACGTACGGCTCGGACGCGTCGGTCGCCGGGGACGGGCCGGGCCCCGACCTCGTGCTCGGCCCGGTGCGGGCGCAGGGCGGCGGCTGGCACGTCACGCTCACGTCGCGCTCCGCCGAGGTCCCCGGCGCGGACCTGGTGCTCGCGGTGCCCGGCGACCACAACGCGGCGAACGCCGCGGCGGCGTACCTGGCGGCGTGGGCCGTCGGTGCCGACCCCGCGGCCGTCGCGGCCGGGCTCGGCGAGTTCCGCGGCACGGGCCGGCGGTTCGAGGACCGCGGCACGGCGGGCGGCGTCCGCGTCGTCGACGACTACGCCCACCACCCGACCGAGGTCGCCGCGCTGCTGCGCACCGCCCGGGGCGTCGCGGGCGACGGCCGGGTGCACGTGCTGTTCCAGCCGCACCTGTACTCGCGGACGCGGACCTTCGCGGCGGAGTTCGCAGCGGCGCTCGACCTCGCGGACACCGTCGTCGTCACCGACGTCTACGCCGCGCGCGAGGACCCGGACCCGGAGACCAGCGGCGACACGATCGTGCAGCGGGTGCCCACGCCGGGGCGCGCCACGTACGTCGCGGACCGGCACGAGGCCGCCCGCGCGGTGGCCGCAGCGGCCGCGCCCGGGGACCTGGTGCTCACGGTCGGCGCCGGCGACGTCACGCTGCTCGGCGCCGAGGTGCTCGACGCGCTGGCGGGCGGCGCCGACGCGCAGGCCGGCGAGCCCCTCGACGCCCCCGACGCCCCCGAGGTGCCCGCGGACCCCGCGGGTGACGACGCGGCCGAGCAGCCCGACGGGACCGGGCGGGCGTGACCCCGCAGCGCCCGCGACCGCCCCAGCCCGGACGGACGTCCGGGCCGCGGCGCCCGCCCGCCCCGCGGCCGGCCCCGGCCTCGTCGGAGCCCCGCCCGGCGACGTCCGGTGCGGCTGCGTCCCGTGCCCCCGCGGCCCGGCCCGCCGCTCCCGGCGCGGGCGCGTCGTCGCGCCCGGGGACCGCCCCGACGAGCGCGGTCCCGGCGGCGCCCCCGGCACCCGGGGCGGGTGCCCGGGACGACGGCGCGCGCTCCGGCCGCACGGAGGGTGCGCCCGGCGGCGGACGGCGGACGGCGGGCTCGGCGCTCGTGCCGCGGTCCGGCACGGGGGCGTTCCCCGTGCGGCCGTCGGTCGTCAGCCAGGGCTCGGCCGCGCGCTTCGCGGAGCGGGCGCGCGCCCGCCGCCGGCTCGCGTGGCGCCAGATCCTGCTGGTCGCCGGGGGTGTGCTCGTCGTCGCCGCGCTGGCCTGGCTGCTGCTGCTCTCGCCCGTGCTCGCGCTCGAGAAGGACCAGGTCACCGTGACGGGCGCCGGGACCGTGGTCGCGGTCGACCAGGTGCGGGCGGTGGTGGACGCGCAGGACGGCACGCCGTTGCCGCGCCTGGACACGGCGCGGCTGCGCTCCGAGCTGCTCGACGTCCCGGGCGTGCGGGACGTGACGGTCAGCCGGGACTGGCCGCACGGGCTGACCGTGGCGCTGGTCTCCCGCGAGCCGGTCGCCGCGGTGCCGGAGTCCTCGGACGTCGCGGAGCGCGCGGACCACAGCGCGACCGACGGCGACGGCGAGGGCTTCGCGCTCGTCGACCAGGAGGGCGTGCAGGTCGGCCGGGCGGACGCGCCGCCGGAGGGCCTGCCGGTGGTCGAGGTGCCGGTCGGCGAGGCCCGCATCCTCACGGCCACGCTCGGGGTGCTCGAGGCGCTGCCCGAGGACCTGCTCGCGGCCATCGGGCAGGTGTCGGCCGGCTCGCAGGACACGGTGCAGTTCACGCTGCGCGACGGGGCGACCGTCGAGTGGGGGAGCGCGCAGGACTCGGCGCTCAAGGTGGCGGTGCTGCAGGCGCTGCGCGCCGCGCCCGAGACGGCGGGCTCGGCACGCTACGACGTCTCGGCGCCCACGATGCCGGTCGTCGGGTGATCCGGCGCCGACACGCGCGCACCGGTCGTTGAACCCGTCCGGTGCGCCACATACCGTCACACCCAGACAGAACTGACATAACTATAACCCTCTAGTTGAGGGTGAAGGTTCGTCGACATCGCGAGACGAGAGGCACCCACCGTGGCAGCTCCGCAGAACTACCTGGCGGTCATCAAGGTCGTCGGCATCGGTGGTGGCGGCGTCAACGCCGTGAACCGCATGATCGAGGTCGGCCTCAAGGGTGTCGAGTTCATCGCCATCAACACCGACGCCCAGGCGCTGCTCATGTCCGACGCGGACGTGAAGCTCGACGTCGGCCGCGAGCTGACCCGGGGTCTCGGTGCCGGCGCCGACCCCGAGGTCGGCAAGAAGGCCGCCGAGGACCACGCGGAGGAGATCGAGGACGTCCTGCGCGGCGCCGACATGGTCTTCGTCACCGCGGGCGAGGGCGGCGGCACGGGCACGGGCGGCGCGCCCGTCGTGGCCCGGATCGCCCGCTCGCTCGGCGCGCTGACCATCGGCGTCGTGACGCGCCCGTTCACCTTCGAGGGCCGCCGCCGCACCGTGCAGGCCGACTCCGGCATCGAGGCGCTGCGCGCCGAGGTCGACACCCTCATCGTCATCCCGAACGACCGCCTGCTGTCGATCTCCGACCGCTCGGTGTCCGTGCTCGACGCGTTCCGGTCCGCCGACCAGGTGCTGCTCTCCGGTGTCCAGGGCATCACGGACCTCATCACCACCCCGGGCCTGATCAACCTCGACTTCGCCGACGTGAAGTCCGTCATGCAGGGTGCCGGCTCCGCGCTCATGGGCATCGGCTCCGCGCGCGGCGAGGACCGTGCCGTGCAGGCCGCCGAGCTCGCGATCTCCTCGCCGCTGCTCGAGGCCAGCATCGACGGGGCCCACGGCGTGCTGCTGTCGATCCAGGGCGGGTCCGACCTCGGGCTGTTCGAGATCAACGAGGCCGCCCGCCTGGTGCAGGAGGCTGCGCACCCCGAGGCGAACATCATCTTCGGCGCCGTCATCGACGACGCCCTGGGCGACGAGGTGCGCGTGACGGTCATCGCGGCCGGGTTCGACGGCGGCGCGCCCGCCGTCCGGCGCGACTCGCGCGCCCTGGGCCAGGTCAGCTCCGGCGGTGCCGGCGCGGCCCCGGCGGCGATCCCGCCGTCGGCGGCGGTGCCCACCACCACCGCCGCCCACGCCGCGGTCCCGCCGCGCCCGGTGGGCCCGGACGACGAGCAGCGCCCGGCGCCCGGCGTCCCGGCGTTCCTGAGCACCGAGACCGACGCCGGCGCCACCGGCCAGCTCGAGGTCCCGCGGATCTTCGAGGAGGAGGTCGCGCGCCGCAAGGACGACGACCTCGACGTGCCGGACTTCCTCAAGTAGCCGCCGTGGGCGTCCCGGTCCTGGAGGTCGACCTCGGCCCCGGCGTCCGGGCGGGCTTCACCACCCGCGCCGGCGGTGTCAGCGCGCCCCCCTGGGACACGCTCGACCTCGGCCTCGCCGTCGGGGACGACCCGGCGCACGTGCGGGAGAACCGTGCGCGCGTGGCGGCGTGGGCCGGGGCGCCGGTCGCCTGGGCCCGGCAGGTGCACGGGTCCGCGGTGCACGTGCTGGGCTCGGTCGCCGAGGCCGGTGCCGACGCGGTGGCGGACGCCGACGCGCTCGTCACGGCGCTGCCCGGGACCGCCGTCGGCGTGCTCGTCGCGGACTGCGTCCCCGTGCTGCTCGCCGACCCGGTCGCCCGGGTCGTCGGCGCGGTGCACGCGGGCCGACGCGGCCTCGTCGCGGGCGTGCTCCAGGCGGCGGTCGGGGCGCTCGTCGCCCGGGGCGCGGACCCCGCCCGGGTGCGCGCGGTCGTCGGACCGGCGATCTCGGGCCCCCGCTACGAGGTCCCCGAGGAGCTGCAGCGCGAGGTCGCGGCCGTCGTGCCCGCCACGGCCTGCATGACCGACCGGGGCACGCCCGGCCTCGACCTGCCCGCGGGCGCGGCGGCCGTGCTGCGCGGGGCCGGCGTCGGGGACGTGCGGCTCACGGGGTGGTGCACGGACACCGACGCGCGCTTCTACTCGCACCGGCGGGCGCAGCGCGCGGGAGAGGTCACGGGGAGGTCCGCCGGCGTGGTCGCGCTGCTCTGACCGCCGCGGCCGGCCAGCACGGCGGCCGACACGCCGCGTGTCGCAGCAGGGCGGCGCGCTGCGCCGTTGCTAGCGTGACGTCGCAGGACCTTTCAGCAATGCGGATGGAGTGATCGCGATGGCCGGAGCGCTGCGCAAGACCATGCTGTACCTCGGGCTTGCCGACGACCGTGGCGAGCACGACCAGTACGTCGACGAGTACGACGAGCCGGAGGCGACCGTGGGACAGGACTACGAGGCCGAGGTCACGCCGCTGCACCGGACCGCCGCGCCCGTCGAGCGCCCCGTCGCGCCGGCGCCCGCGCCCCGCCACGACGGCGAGGTCCGCCGCATCACGACGATCCACCCGCGCTCCTACAACGACGCGCGCAAGATCGGCGAGGCGTTCCGGGAGAACACCCCGGTCATCATGAACCTGTCGGACATGGACGACGCGGACGCCAAGCGGCTCGTCGACTTCGCCGCGGGCCTGATCTTCGGCCTCCACGGCGCGATCGAGCGGGTCACCAACAAGGTGTTCCTGCTGTCGCCGTCCTCGGTGGAGATCACCGGCGACGGCCGGCCCGCCGAGGCCTCGCGCGCCGGCTTCTTCAACCAGAGCTGACGGATCGGGGAGACTGGGACGCGTGACCTTCGTCCTCGGCCTGCTGCAGCTCGTCGTCCTGGCCTTCATCCTCGTCCTGCTCGTGCGCCTCGTCCTCGACTGGGTGCAGTACTTCGCCCGGGACTGGCGCCCGCGCGGCGTCGCCCTCGTGGTCGCCGAGATCACGTACTCGGTGACGGACCCGCCGCTGCGCGCCCTGCGCCGGGTGATCCCGCCGTTGACGCTCGGCTCGGTGCGCCTCGACCTGGCGTTCCTCGTGCTCATGCTCGGGTGCTCGTTCCTGCTCTCCCTCCTGGGGTGGCTCGCGGCATGACGCCGCTGCTCCCCGGGCCGGCGTGCCCCCGGGTCCGATCGCGTGCCGCGGCACGCGGGCGGGTCGCGTGCACAAATCCCAATGTCCGCTACGGTGGCCCGAGGTGGTCGGCGGACTGCCACCGGCTCGACCCAGTACGACCGAAGAGGTGACGACGATGGCACTGCTGACGGCAGACGACGTCCTGAACAAGAAGTTCCAGGCGACGAAGTTCCGCGAGGGGTACGACCAGGACGAGGTCGACGACTTCCTCGACGAGGTCGTGAACACCCTCCGGGAGACCCAGAGCGAGAACGAGGACCTCAAGGCGAAGCTCGCCGCGGCGGAGCGCCGCATCGCCGAGCTCAGCCGCCAGGGCGCGCAGGCGTCCGCGGCCCCGAAGCCCGAGGAGAAGCCCGCCCCGGCCCCCGTCGCCGCCGCCCCGGCCCCGGCACCCGCCCCGGTGGCCACCGCGCCGGTCGCGCCGCAGAGGCAGAGCGAGCCCGAGTCCGCCACCGGCATGCTCGCCCTGGCCCAGAAGCTGCACGACGACTACGTCCGCAGCGGCCAGGAGGAGGGCGAGCGCATCGTCAACGAGGCGAAGGGTCAGGCCCAGCGCATCGTGCGCGAGGCCGAGGAGACCTCCGCCCGCACGCTCAGCGAGCTGGAGCAGGAGCGCTCGGTGCTCGAGCGCAAGATCGACGAGCTCCGGGTGTTCGAGCGCGACTACCGCACGCGCCTCAAGAGCTACCTCGAGAACCTGCTCGGCGACCTCGACAACCGGGCCAGCGCGCTGCCGCAGCGCGGTGCCCAGGGCGCGACGCCGTCGGCCGACCGCCTCTGACACCGGCGCCGCCGGGCGCCTGCCGACCCGGCCGGCAGCCGGACGCCTCGTCACCCACGACACACCACGCCCGCCCCGTCGGGCGTGGTGTGTTGTGCGTCCAGGGCGGGGCGCATAGTCTCTGCGGACTCATCTGAGGAAAGAGGACCCCCGTGGCCATCAACGACTCGCTCAGCGCGCACGCCCCTCGCACGCTCCCCGACCTGACGGACGCGGCCACCCGGTTCCCCGTCCGGGCCGGTGAGGACCCCTGGACCGAGCAGGAGGTGCAGGAGATCGCCACCGAGCTCGTCGCCGAGATCGACCGCCTGACCGCGGAGCTCGCGGCGGCCGACGAGGAGCTGTCGAACCTCCTGCGCAACTCCGGCGACGGCGCGGGCGACGACCAGGCCGACTCCGGCTCCAGCGCTCTCGAGCGCGAGCACGAGCTCACGCTGGTCAACAACACCCGCGACATGCTCGAGCAGACCACCCGCGCGCTGGCCCGCATCGACGCCGGCACGTTCGGCCGCTGCGACTCGTGCGGCGAGGCGATCGGCAAGGCCCGCGTGCAGGCGTTCCCGCGGGCGACGCTCTGCGTGGCCTGCAAGCAGCGCGAGGAGCGCCGCTGACGCCGACCGCGACGTCCACGACGGCCCCCGGGTGATCCCGGGGGCCGTCGTGCGTCCGGGCGTCGGCCGGGTCGCGCCCGGCGCGTCGTCCCGGTGCGGCCGGGGACGTCCGCGGGCGTGCGGGGCCGCCGCCGTGCCGCGGCACGCCCGTAGACTCTGCGGCGATGTCGCGAACCCCCGGGCCCGAGCCCGTCCCCGCCACCCCGCAGCCCGGCGCCGCCGAGAGCGCAGCCGCTCCCGTCCGCCCGGAGGTCGGCCCGCAGCCCGCCACGGCGCGGGACGGCGCCCCGGTGCCCGGCGGCGGACCGCGTCGCCGGTTCGTGACCGGGCTGGTCGTGCTGGCGGTCGCCACGCTCGCCCTCGACCAGGCGACGAAGGCGTGGGCGCTCGCGACGCTGGAGGAGGGCGTCCGGCGCCCGCTGCTGGGCGACCTGCTCGGGCTGCAGCTGCTGTTCAACCCCGGTGCCGCGCTCGGCATCGCCACCGGCACGACCTGGCTGCTGACCGTCGTCGCGATCACCGTCGTGGTGGTGATCGTGCGGGTGTCGCGCCGCCTGGGGTCCCGCGGCTGGACCGTCGCGCTGGGGCTCCTGCTCGGCGGGGCGCTCGGCAACCTGGTCGACCGGATGATCCGCGAGCCCGGCGTCGCGCGCGGGCACGTCGTGGACTTCATCGCGTACGCGGACTGGTTCGTGGGCAACGTCGCCGACATCGCGATCGTCGTCGCGGCGGGCATGCTGATGCTGCTGTCGCTGCTCGGCATCCGGCTCGACGGCTCCCGTGAGGGCCGCGGCGAGGACGACGGGCGGCAGGACGGCGCGGCGGAGGGCGACGGCGGCGCGGCGGGCGACGGCGTGGGCGGTGCGTCCGCCGACGTCCCGGGCGGGGCGCGCGCCGATGGCTGAGGTCCGGACCCTGCCGGTCCCGGACGCGCTGGCGGGGGAGCGGGTCGACGCCGCGCTGTCGCGGATGCTCGGGCTGTCGCGGACCCGCGCGGCGGAGCTCGCCGAGGGCGGGTACGTGCGCGTCGACGGGCTGGCCGTGGGCAAGTCCGCCCGCCTGCCCGCGGACGGCTGGCTCGAGGTCGAGGTCCCGGCGCCCGAGGCGAGCCGGACGGTGGACTCCGAGCAGGACGTCCCGGCCCTCGGCATCGCGTACGACGACGCGGACCTCGTGGTGGTGGACAAGCCCGTGGGCGTCGCCGCCCACCCGTCGCCGGGCTGGACCGGCCCGACCGTCGTCGGCGTGCTCGCCGCGCGCGGCTACCACGTCTCGACCTCGGGCGCGGCGGAGCGGCAGGGTGTCGTGCACCGCCTGGACGTCGGGACGTCGGGCCTGATGGTCGTCGCGAAGAGCGAGCACGCGTACACGGTGCTCAAGCGGGCGTTCAAGGAGCGCACCGTCGAGAAGGTCTACCACGCGCTCGCGCAGGGCCACCCCGAGCCGACGACCGGGACGATCGACGCCCCGATCGGCCGGCACCCGGGGCAGGACTGGAAGTTCGCGGTCACCGCGGAGGGCAAGCCGTCGGTCACGCACTACGAGGTGCTGGAGATGCTCCCGGCCGCGTCGCTCGCGGAGGTGCACCTCGAGACGGGCCGGACGCACCAGATCCGCGTGCACTTCGCGGCGCTGCGGCACCCGCTGGTGGGCGACCTGACGTACGGCGCGGACCCCGTGCTCGCCGAGCGGGTCGGGCTCACGCGGCAGTGGCTGCACGCGGTGCGGCTCGGCTTCGCGCACCCCGCGGACGGGCGGTGGCTGGAGGTGACCAGCGGCTACCCGGCGGACCTGGAGCACGCGCTGGAGACGCTGCGCGACGGCTACCGCTGACGCCTCCCGCGCGGTCGCCCGGGTCGGCGGCGGGGCACGCCGGGTCTGTCGGACGGTCGACCTAGGATGGCGGGCATGGCATCAGGTGGCAGCAACGGTTCCGACTTCGTCCACCTGCACGTGCACTCCGAGTACTCGATGCTCGACGGCGCGGCCCGGGTCGGCGAGATGCTCGCGGAGGCCCAGCGCCTCGGCCAGTCGGCCATGGCGATCACCGACCACGGCTACCTGTTCGGCGCCTTCGACTTCTACTCGCAGGCCAAGAAGCTCGGGGTCAAGCCGATCATCGGGGTCGAGGCGTACGTCACGCCGGGCACCAGCCGGTTCGACCAGACGCGCGTGCGCTGGGGCGAGGCGCACCAGGCGGCCGACGACGTCTCCGCCCGCGGCGCCTACACGCACCTCACGCTGCTGTCCCAGAGCACCGAGGGCATGCACAACCTGTTCCGGATGGGCTCGCTGGCCTCGCTCGAGGGGCAGATGGGCAAGTGGCCGCGCATGGACCGCGAGCTGCTGCAGACGTACAGCACCGGGCTGATCGCGACGTCGGGGTGCCCGTCGGGCGAGATCCAGACGCGGCTGCGGCTGGGGCACGACGCCGAGGCGCTGCGCGCGGCCGGGGAGCTGCAGGACATCTTCGGCAAGGAGAACTTCTTCGTCGAGCTGATGGACCACGGGCTCGAGATCGAGCGCCGGACCATCAAGGGCCTGCTGAGCATCGCCGAGCAGATCGGCGCGCCGGTCGTCGCCACGAACGACCTGCACTACACCCGCAAGGAGGACGCGCACGCGCACGAGGTGCTGCTGGCCGTCCAGTCCGGGTCCACGCTCGACGAGCCGACGTACGACCAGGGCGGCTCGCGCTTCGCGTTCAGCGGCGACGGCTACTACGTCAAGTCCGCGCAGGAGATGCGCCAGACCTGGTCGGAGCTGCCGGAGGCGTGCGACAACACGCTGCTCATCGCGGAGCGGTGCGAGGTCGAGTTCCCGACGGGCGCCAACTACATGCCGCGCTTCCCCGTCCCGGAGGGCGAGGACGAGAACTCGTGGTTCATCAAGGAGGTCGAGCGCGGGCTGCACCGGCGGTACCCCGGCGGCATCCCGGACGACGTGCGGGCCCAGGCGCGGTACGAGACCGACGTCATCGTCCAGCTCGGCTTCTCCGGCTACTTCCTCGTCGTCGCCGACTTCATCGCGTGGGCCCGCGAGCAGGGCATCCGCGTCGGGCCGGGACGCGGCTCCGCGGCCGGGTCGATGGCCTCGTACGCGATGGGCATCACCGAGCTCGACCCGCTGCGGCACGGGCTGATCTTCGAGCGGTTCCTCAACCCCGAGCGCGTCTCCTGGCCCGACGTCGACGTCGACTTCGACGAGCGCCGGCGCGGCGAGGTCATCCGGTACGTCACCGAGAAGTACGGCGACGACCGGGTCGCGCAGATCGTCACGTACGGCACCATCAAGGCGAAGCAGGCCCTCAAGGACTCCTCGCGCGTGCTGGGCTTCCCGTTCGCGATGGGGGAGAAGCTCACCAAGGCGATGCCGCCCGCCGTCATGGGCAAGGACATCCCGCTGTCCGGCATGTACGACCCGGAGCACCCGCGCTACGCCGAGGCCGAGGAGTTCCGGCAGGTCGTCGCCGCCGACCCCGAGGCGCAGCGCGTCCTGGAGACCGCGCGCGGCCTGGAGAACCTCAAGCGCCAGTGGGGCGTGCACGCCGCCGGCGTCATCATGTCCAGCGAGCCGCTGATCGACATCATCCCGATCATGAAGCGGCCGCAGGACGGCGCGGTCATCACGCAGTTCGACTACCCGACGTCCGAGGGCCTCGGCCTCATCAAGATGGACTTCCTCGGGCTGCGGAACCTCACGATCCTCGACGACGCGCTGCGCAACATCGTCATGAACGACAAGCCGGCCATCGAGCTCGAGGAGATCCCCCTCGACGACAAGCCGACGTACGAGCTGCTGGCGCGCGGCGACACCCTGGGCGTGTTCCAGCTCGACGGCGGCCCGATGCGGGCGCTGCTGCGGCAGATGCGCCCCGACAACTTCGAGGACATCTCCGCCGTCATCGCCCTGTACCGGCCCGGGCCGATGGGCATGAACTCGCACACGAACTACGCGCTGCGCAAGAACGGCCTCCAGCCGATCACGCCCATCCACCCGGAGCTCGAGGAGCCCCTGGCGGAGGTCCTCGACGGCACGTACGGCCTCATCGTGTACCAGGAGCAGGTGCAGAAGGCCGCGCAGGTGCTCGCGGGCTACTCGCTCGGCCAGGCCGACCTGCTGCGCCGCGCGATGGGCAAGAAGAAGAAGGAGATCCTCGACAAGGAGTTCGTGCCGTTCGAGGCGGGCATGAAGGAGCGCGGCTACTCCAAGCCGGCGATCCAGGCGGTCTGGGACACGCTGGTCCCGTTCGCGGGCTACGCGTTCAACAAGGCGCACTCCGCCGGGTACGGGGTCGTCTCGTACTGGACGGCGTACCTCAAGGCGAACTACCCGACCGAGTACATGGCGGGCCTGCTCACGTCGGTGGGCGACGACAAGGACAAGTCCGCCCTGTACCTCGGCGAGTGCCGGCGCATGGGCATCACCGTCCTGCCGCCCGACGTGAACTCGTCCTCCGCCCTGTTCACGGCCGTCGGGCCCGACATCCGGTTCGGCCTGACCGCCGTCCGCAACGTCGGCGCCAACGTCGTCGAGGCGATCGTGCGGACGCGCGAGGAGAAGGGCGAGTTCACCTCGTTCACCGACTTCCTCGACAAGGTCCCGGCCGTGGTCTGCAACAAGCGGACCATCGAGTCGCTCATCAAGGCCGGCGCGTTCGACTCGCTCGGCCACGCCCGCCGGGCGCTGCTGCTCGTGCACGAGCAGGCCGTGGAGTCCGTGATCGGCGTCAAGCGGCGCGAGGCCGAGGGGCAGTTCGACCTGTTCGCGGACCTCGGGGGCGACGACGGGCCCGGGTTCTCCGTGCAGGTGCCCGACGTGCCGGACTGGGACAAGAAGCAGCGGCTGCAGTTCGAGCGGGAGATGCTCGGCCTGTACGTCTCCGACCACCCGCTGTCCGGGCTGGAGCACGTGCTGTCCGCCGCCGCGGACGTGTCGATCGCGACGCTCAACGCCGACGAGGCGCGGCCCGACGGGTCCA
The DNA here is from genome assembly GCF_030053835.1 of Cellulomonas sp. ES6. NCBI lineage: Bacteria > Bacillati > Actinomycetota > Actinomycetes > Micrococcales > Cellulomonadaceae > Cellulomonas > Cellulomonas sp. ES6. Next base: position 4,075,095 of record NZ_CP125655.1, read on the forward strand.
CCGTCGTCGTCGCGGGGCTCGTGACGTCCCTGCAGCGCAAGATGTCCAAGCAGGGCAACCCGTGGGCCGCCGTCACGCTGGAGGACATGGAGGGCTCGGTCGAGATCATGTTCTTCGGCGAGACCTACCTCGCCTACTCGACCGTGCTGGCCGAGGACGCCGTCATCGTGGTGCGCGGCCGGGTGCGGCGCCGGGACGACGCCATGCAGCTGCAGGCCATGGAGGTGTCGCTGCCGGACCTGTCCGCCGTCGCCGACGCGCCCGTGGTGGTGCGGATGTCCGAGGCCCGGTGCACGCCGCCCGTCCTCGAGCGGCTGCTGGAGGTGCTCCGCACCCACCCCGGGATGTCGGAGATCCACTTCCGCGTCGCGCAGGTCCGCGGGGGCACCGCGCTCGTGATGCCGAACGGCGGCTGGCGGGTGGAGCGCTCGCCCGCGCTGTACGGCGACCTGAAGGCGCTGCTCGGCCCGGGCTGCCTCGAGTCGGCGACGACCCCGGTCGGCGTCTAGGGCCCGCGCCGGGCCGTCCGGCCCGGCGCGGGCCTCGGGCGGGCGCGGACGGGCGCGTCCACAGCTGCGCCGCCGCACGCCGGGGTCGTCCGCCCGCCGAGCTCGTCAACGCGCAACGAGGTCGTCAGCTCGGCGCCGGGGTCGTCCGCCCGCCCCGAGGTCGTCAGCTCGCGCTGAGGTCGTCAGGTCGACGTGACGACCTCGGCCGGAGGTGACGACCTCGCGTGCGGCTGCGTCCGCAGCGTCCCGCGAGTTCGGCAGGTGCGGTGCGAGTTCGGCACCTCCGACTGCCGAACTCGACCGGGAGTGCCGAACTCGCCGGGAGTCCCGAGCTCGCGGGGTGCTGTCGGGGCGCGTCAGGCGACGGTGGCGCGGTGCGGGCCCGCCGGGGTGGCGACCTCGACGACGTCGCCGCGGTGCAGCTGGCGGCCGCGGCGCGACTCCGGCTCACCGTTGACGGTCACCTCGCCGTCGTCGAGGAGCGCCCGCGCGTCCGCCCCCGAGTCGGCCAGGCCGGCGAGCTTGAGGAACTGCCCGAGTCGGATGACGTCGTCGGAGATCGGCACGGTGGTCACCGGACCATCCTGCCAGCGCGCGGCACGGTCTTGCCCGGCCCGAGCCGGCTGACCTCGAGCGCCGGGCGGGAGCCACCCGACCGCCGTCCGCCCGCGTCCGCCTGCCGGTGCCGGTCCCGCCCGGGCCCGGCGCGGTCCGGCCGACGGGAACCGTGCCAGCCTGCCGGAGCCGGAAGGCGCGGGGCCCACACGTCGGCGACGTGCGCCTCGGCGGCGGTCTCCGGCCGCGCGCAGGCGTCCGTGCCGGTGGACACGCCGGCGATCGCGCGTCGGCGACTGCGCCCCGGCGGCCGCGCCTCGGCGGCCGCGCCCCGGCGGCGGGTTCCGGCCGCGCGCAGGCGTCCGTGCCGGTGGACGCCCCGGCGCACGTTCCGGGGCGCCCCTAGAATCGGGAGGGTGATCTCCCGCATCGACCTGCGCGGTCGCGCCCTGTCCCGCCGCGAGCTGCTCGAGACCCTGCCGCGTCCCGAGCTCGACGTGGAGTCCGCCACGGCGGCCGTCGAGCCGGTGATCGCCGACGTCCGGGCGCGAGGTGCCGCAGCCCTGCGTGATCTGGCGGAGCGCTTCGACGGCGTCCGCCCCGCGCACCTGCGGGTGCCCGCCGAGGTGATCGCGGCCGCGGTCGACGTGCTGGACCCGCAGGTGCGGGCGGCGCTCGACGAGACGATCCGCCGGGTCCGCGCGGTGCACGCCCGGCAGCGTCCGGCCGACCACACCGTGCAGGTCGCCCCGGGCGCGCAGGTGCGCCAGCGGTGGATCCCGGTCAGGCGTGTCGGCCTGTACGTGCCGGGCGGGCTCGCGGTCTACCCGTCCTCGGTGATCATGAACGTGGTGGCCGCGCAGGAGGCCGGCGTCGGTTCGCTGGCCGTCGCGTCGCCCCCGCAGCGGGACGAGGACGGGCTGCCGGACCCGGTCGTGCTCGCGACGTGCGCGCTGCTGGGGGTCGACGAGGTGTACGCGGTCGGGGGTGCCCAGGCCATCGCGATGCTGGCGTACGGCGCGGCCGGTTCCGAGCCCGTGGACGGTGACACGCTCTGCGAGCCCGTCGACGTGATCACCGGCCCGGGCAACGTGTACGTCGCGGCGGCGAAGCGGCTCGTCCGCGGCGTCGTCGGGATCGACGCGGAGGCGGGCCCCACGGAGATCGCGGTCCTGGCGGACGGCACCGCGGACGCCGACCACGTGGCCGCCGACCTGGTCTCGCAGGCGGAGCACGACCCGCTGGCGGCGTCCGTCCTGGTCACGCCGTCCGTCGAGCTCGCGGGCGCCGTCGAGGCGAAGCTGGTGGACAGGGTCCAGGCCACCCGGCACGCCGCGCGCGTGGCCCAGGCGCTGTCCGGCCCGCAGTCGGCGATCGTCCTGGTGGACGACGTCGAGGCCGGCCTCGACGTCGTCAACGCGTACGGCGCGGAGCACCTCGAGATCCAGACGGTCGACGCCGCGGCCGTCGCGGAGCGTGTGACCAGTGCGGGTGCGATCTTCGTCGGCGCGTACTCCCCGGTGTCGCTGGGCGACTACATGGCCGGCTCCAACCACGTCCTGCCGACCGGCGGCTGCGCCCACTTCTCGTCCGGGCTCGGCGTGCACTCGTTCGTCCGGGCGGTGCAGGTGGTGGAGTACGACGCGGACGCGCTGCGGGAGGTCGCGGACCGGATCGTCGCGCTCGCGGACGCCGAGGGGCTGCCGGCGCACGGCGAGGCCGTCCGCGCCCGGTTCTGAGCCACGCGCTGTGTCGTTCCGGGCGGTCCTGCTCGACTACCGGGGCACGCTCGTGCCGGCACCGACGTACCCGGAGCTGGTGGCGCGCGGTCTGGTGCACGCCGGACGCGCGGCCGGGTCCGCGGAGGTCGACGCGGTGCTCCGCATGCTCCGCGCGGGTGACCGGTCGGCCGTCGGGGCGCCGGACGTCGATGCCGACCAGGATCGGCACCGGGCGGCGTACGAGCACTGGTTCGCGACCTCGGGGCTGGATGCGGAGCTGGCTGCCGCGCTCTACGCCGCTGAGTCCGACGTGGCTGCTGCTCCGTTCGCCCACGACGTCGGTGCCACGCTCGGCGCGCTGACGGGCGCGGGCGTAGCGATCGGCGTCGTCAGCGACATCCACGTCGACCTGCGCCCCGCGTTCGCGGCCCACGCGTCGCCCGGCGGCGGGTCGCTCGCGGACCTCGTGGACGTGTGGGCGCTCTCCTACGAGGTGGGCGCTGCGAAGCCGGACCCCAGGATCTTCGCGGCGGCGCTGGACGGTCTCGGCGTCCCGGCCTCCGACGTCCTGATGGTCGGCGACCGCGGGGCGTGGGACGGCGCTGCGGCGGAGCTCGGGATGACGGCCCTCGTGCTCCCGCCGTTGAGGGCGCCGGACCAGCTCCGGCTGCACCGGGTGCTCGACCTGGCGCTGCCGCGCTGAGACCCCTCGCGCCGACGGCGCGCACGGGACCGGCTCAGCGGGCGGGCGCGTCCACCGCGGCTCGGACCGCGAGACGAACCCGGCCGCCGGGACCGGTCCCCGGCACAGGTCCCGGCACAGGTCCCCGGCACCGATCCCCGGCACCAACTCCCGGCACCGCGCCGACGGGCGACGCGACCCCGACCCCCGGCGCGCCGGTGTCAGCCCACCCCGAGCACGAACGGCAGCACCGCCGCGGCGCCCGCCCGCCGGAGCAGCCGTGCGGCGACGGTCAGCGTCCACCCCGAGTCGGTGCGGTCGTCGACGAGCAGCACGTTCCGGCCGGGGAGCCCCGCGGCCGCGGCCGGTCCGAGGTCGAGCTCGAGGCGTCGGGCGACCGCGGCGAGCCGGTGCGCGGAGTTGACGTCGTGCCGGCTCGGCGGGGTGTCGGGCCGGGGCGCGACGGCACCGACGAGCGGTACGCCGAGGTGCCGGGCGACGCCGTTCGCCAGGTGCTCGACGAGGGCGGGCCGCGTCGAGGAGCGCACCACCACGACGCCCTCGGGCCGGTGCTCGGGCTGCCACGCGTCGAGGGTGGCGAGCACCGGGTCGCGCAACGCGGCCGGGAGGCCGGCCTCCGGGTCCGCCTCGCCGCCGAACAGGTCACGCAGCAGCCCGCCCCAGCCGACGGAGTCGAGGCGGGCGACGGCGCGCCCCGGCTCGGCGTTCTCCTCGGCCGGGATGCGCCCGCGCAGGTCGAGTCCCAGGGTCGCCATCCCGGTGGGCCACTGCCGGCGCGGGTCGACCGCGACGCCGGCCGACGTGAGGAGCGCCTGGGCGCCGGCGACGTGCGCGGCGTCCGGGGACACGCCCACCGTGCTGCCCGTGCAGCGGTCGCAGCGTCCGCACCGCCACTGCTCGCCGCCCGGGCCCGCGAGCTCGGGGTCGTCGAGCGCCCGCCGCAGGTGGGCCATCCGGCAGCCGTCGGTGGTGACGTAGTCGACCATGAGCTGCTGCTCGGCCCGACGGGTGGCGGTGACGCGCTCGTACCGCTCCGCGTCGTACGACCAGGGCTCGCCGGTCGCCTCCCAGCCGCCCCGCACGCGCCGGACCGCACCGTCGACGTCGAGCACCTTGAGCATCTGCTCGAGGCGTGACCGGCGCAGCGAGACGTGCGTCTCGAGCGCCGCGGTGGACAGCACGCCGCCCTCGCGGAGGGCTCGCAGCGCGGCCCGCACGTCGTCCTCCGGCGGGAACGCGGTCGACGCGAACCACTCCCAGATCGCGCGGTCCTCCCGGCCGGGCAGCAGCACCGCGGTCGCGCGCCCGCCGACGGCCTCGGCCGCGCGTCCGGCGCGGCCGACCTGCTGGTAGTACGCGATGGGGGAGGACGGCGCCCCGACGTGCACGACGAACCCGAGGTCCGGCTTGTCGAAGCCCATGCCGAGGGCGGAGGTGGCGACCAGGGCCTTGACCCGGTTCGCGAGCAGGTCCGCCTCGGCGACCTCGCGCTCCGCCGGGTCGGTCTGGCCGGTGTACGCCCGCACGTCGAGGCCGGCCGACCGCAGGTGCTCGGTCACCTGCTGGGCGGCGGCGACCGTCAGGCAGTAGACGATGCCGGAGCCCTCGAGGGCGGGCAGGTTCTGCGCGAGCCAGGCCAGCTGCCCGGCCGTGTCGGGGAGCCGCACCACGGACAGGTCGAGGCTGGAGCGGTCGAGCGCCCCGCGCAGCACGAGGACGTCGTCGCGGACCGCGGTGCCGAGCTGCTCGGCGACGTCGGCGGTGACGCGGGCGTTCGCCGTGGCGGTGGTCGCCAGCACCGGGATGCCGTCGGGCAGCTCGGCGAGCAGCGTGCGGATGCGCCGGTAGTCGGGCCGGAAGTCGTGCCCCCAGTCGGAGATGCAGTGCGCCTCGTCCACGACCACCAGGCCCGCATCGGCGGCGAGCCGCGGCAGCACCTCGTCCCGGAACTGCGGGTGGGTCAGCCGCTCGGGGGAGACCAGCAGCACGTCGACGTCGCCCGCGGCGATCTGCGCGTGCACGTCGTCCCACTCGGTGACGTTCGCCGAGTTGAGCGTCGCCGCGCGGACACCGGCCCGCTGCGCGGAGGCGACCTGGTTGCGCATGAGCGCGAGCAGCGGCGAGACGAGCACCGTCGGGCCGGCCCCGCGGGCGCGCAGCAGGGCGGTCGCCACGAAGTACACCGCCGACTTGCCCCACCCGGTGCGCTGGACGACGAGCGCGCGGCGGTGGTCGCTCACGAGCGCGTCCACGGCGCGCCACTGGTCGTCGCGCAGACGCGCGTCGTCGCGCCCGACGAGGCGACGCAGCACGGCCTCCGCCTCCTCGCGCAGGCCGGCGTGCGTCGTGGTGCCGCCGGCGTCGGCGATCTCGTCGGAGGTCGGTGCGGTCGCGCCCGGGATCTGCTGCGTCATCGCCCCGACACTAGCCACGACCGCCGACACCGGCCGAGCGGCAGGCGTCGCCCTGTGGACGACCGCCGGCACCCGCCCGCACCGCGGATACGATCAGCCGGTGACCGCACCCGACCCCGCCCCGCAGGCCACGCGGCCCGTGCTGCCGGTGCGTCCCGAGCTCGCCGGCGAGGTGCCGTACGGCGCCCCGCAGCTCGACGTGCCGGTGCTGCTGAACGTGAACGAGAACCCCTACGCCCCGTCGCCGGAGGTGGTGGCCGACATCGCCGCTGCGGTCGCGGAGGCCGCCACGGGGCTGAACCGCTACCCGGACCGCGAGTTCCTCGCGCTGCGCGCCGACCTGGCGGACTACCTGGCGGTGGAGTCGGGCGTCCGGCTCGAGCCCGAGCAGGTCTGGGCGGCCAACGGGTCCAACGAGGTGATGCTCCACCTGCTGCAGGCCTTCGGCGGCCCGGGGCGCACGGCCGTGTCGTTCGCGCCCACGTACTCGATGTACCCGGAGTACGCCCGCGACACCCACACCCGCTGGGTGGCCGGCCGGCGCACGGAGCAGTTCGACGTCGACCCGGCCGAGGCACGCGCCCTCGTCGCCCGGGAGGCGCCCTCGGTCGTCCTGCTCACCAGCCCGAACAACCCGACCGGGACGGCGCTCGACCTCGCGACCGTCCGCGAGGTGCTCGACGCCGCGGCCGAGGTGCCGGGCGGGTGCGTCGTCGTCGTCGACGAGGCGTACGCGGAGTTCCGCCGGGAGGGCGTCGACTCGGCGCTGACCCTGCTGGCCGAGCACCCCCACCTGGCGGTGAGCCGCACCATGTCCAAGGCGTTCGGCCTGGCCGGCGCCCGCGTCGGCTACCTCGCGGCGTCGCGGCAGCTCGTCGACGCGCTGCGGGTCGTGCGGCTGCCGTACCACCTGTCCGCGGTCACGCAGGCGACGGCCCGCGCGGCCCTGCGGCACGCCCCGGCGCTCATGGCGCAGGTCGGGTCCCTGCGGGCGGAGCGTGACGCCCTCGTGGTCACCCTGCGCGGCCGGGGGCTCCGGGTGGCGGAGTCCGACGCGAACTTCGTGCTGTTCCAGGTGCACGGGGACCGCCACGAGATCTGGCAGGGTCTGCTGGACCGGGGCGTGCTGATCCGCGAGGTCGGCCCCGAAGGATGGCTGCGGGTGTCGGTCGGCACCCCGGACGAGACCGCGGCGTTCACCGCCGCGCTGTGGGAGGTGCTGGGGACGTGACCACGACGACCGGCGGGCGCAGGGCCCGGATCGAGCGCACGACGAGCGAGTCGAGCGTCGTGGTGGAGGTGGACCTCGACGGATCGGGGCGCACGGACATCAGCACGACCGTGCCGTTCTACGACCACATGCTCACGGCGCTCGGCAAGCACTCCCTCATCGACCTGACGGTCCGTGCGACCGGGGACACCGAGATCGACGCGCACCACACCGTCGAGGACGTCGCGATCTGCCTGGGCGAGGCGCTGCGCGAGGCGCTGGGCGACAAGCGCGGCATCGCACGCTTCGGCGACGCGACGGTGCCGCTGGACGAGGCGCTGGCGCAGGCGGTCGTCGACGTGTCCGGACGCCCGTACCTGGTCCACTCGGGGGAGCCGGAGGGTCAGGAGTACCACCTGATCGGCGGCCACTTCACGGGGTCGCTGACCCGGCACGTCCTGGAGTCGATCGCCCACCACGCCGCGTTCGGCATGCACGTGCGCGTGCTCGCCGGCCGCGACCCGCACCACATCGTGGAGGCGCAGTTCAAGGCGCTCGCCCGCGCGCTGCGGGCGGCCGTCGCCCTGGACCCGCGCGTCGACGGCGTGCCGAGCACGAAGGGCGCGCTGTGAGCGACGCGCCCCGGGACGGCTCGCCCGACGACCTGCCCGACGTCCCGGAGGACCTCGGCTTCGAGATCCCCGACGACCTCTCCGGCCTGGACGATGCGGCGACGGAGCCCGACGAGCCCGTCGTCGCGGTGGTCGTGACGCAGGTCGACGGCGCCCGGCCCCTGGCGGCGGCGTGCTCGCTCGCCGGGGTCGACGTGGACGCCGTGCCGTCCCCGGTGGGCGCGCTGGCCGTCCTGCGCGACACCGCCGACGCCGCGGGGACCGCCGCCGCGGCGGAGGCGATCTCGCGGATGCTGCGCGGCTCGCCCGTCGTGCTGCTGGACCGGCGAGCCGGCCGGATCGCCGCGAGCCGGTGGGTCGGGGGCACGCGCGAGGACGACCTGCCGCCCGGGCTGGTGCTGTCGGGCGCCCCGGCGGTGCTCGAGGACGTGCTCGTCGGCGGGACGCCGGTGGCCGAGCTCGACGGCGTGGAGACCAGCGTCGGGATGTCGCGGTGGGCCGCGATGCGCGCGCTGTCGGGAGGCCGGCGCCGCAAGGGCTGACCGGCGGTGCACCGCACCGCACCCCGCTGCCCTGCCGGGCCCGACCCGGCCCGGCCTGGTCCCGTCCGGCCCGACCCGGCCTGGCCTGATCCGGCGTGACCCGGTCCGCGCACCGGACGCCGAGAGGCCGGGCACGCAGCGCCGGGTAGCCTGGACCGGTGCCCAGCCAGCCTCGCGTCGTCGTCCTGGACTACGGATTCGGGAACGTCCGCTCGGCCGTGCGTGCCCTGGAGCGGGTCGGCGCCGAGGTCGAGCTGACGTCGGACGCGCAGCACGCCGCGGAGGCCGACGGGCTCGTCGTCCCGGGTGTCGGCGCCTTCGCCGCGGTCATGGCGGGTCTGCGCGACGTGCGGGGCGACCAGATCGTCGACCGCCGGCTCGCGGGCGGCCGGCCGGTCCTGGGCATCTGCGTCGGCATGCAGGTGATGTTCGACCGCGGCGAGGAGCACGGCGTCCGCACCGACGGCCTCGGCGAGTGGCCGGGCGTCGTCGACCGGCTCGAGGCCGACGTCGTCCCGCACATGGGCTGGTCGACGGTCGACGCCCCCGACGGCACGCGGCTGTTCGCGGGCGTCGAGCAGGAGCGCTTCTACTTCGTGCACTCGTACGCCGCCCGCAGCTTCCCGCTGACGGGCAGCGCCGACCCCGAGCGCATGGCGCCGCCGCTGGTGACGTGGTCCGAGCACGGCGGCCCGTTCGTCGCCGCCGTGGAGAACGGGCCGCTGGCGGCGACGCAGTTCCACCCGGAGAAGTCGGGCGACGCCGGGGCGCAGCTGCTCGAGAACTGGGTCGGCTCGCTGACCTGAACCGACCCGCCCGACCCGGCCGGCCCACCCCGGCCGCCCCCCACGAACCCCGTCCCGCCGCCGGCCGCCGGCCGCCGCCGGGCGCACCCCCCCGACGAGGAGTCCCATGTCCGACCGTCTGCAGCTCCTGCCCGCCGTCGACGTCGCCGACGGCCAGGCCGTCCGCCTGGTCCAGGGCGAGGCGGGGTCGGAGACGTCCTACGGCGACCCGCTGGCCGCCGCGCTCGACTGGCACGACGGCGGTGCCGAGTGGATCCACCTCGTGGACCTCGACGCGGCGTTCGGCCGGGGCTCCAACGCCGAGCTGCTCGCCGACGTGACGCAGGTGCTGTCCGGCAAGGGCGTCAAGGTCGAGCTGTCGGGGGGCATCCGCGACGACGCGTCGCTCGAGCGGGCTCTCGGGACGGGGGCGACCCGGGTGAACCTGGGCACCGCCGCGCTGGAGGACCCGGACTGGACGGCCGACGCGATCGCCCGGCACGGCGCCGCGATCGCGGTCGGGCTGGACGTGCGGGGCACGACGCTCGCCGCGCGCGGCTGGACCCGCGAGGGCGGCGACCTGTGGGAGGTGCTCGCGCGCCTCGACGCCGCCGGGTGCGCGCGCTACGTCGTCACGGACGTCACGAAGGACGGCACGCTCCGCGGCCCGAACGTCGACCTGCTGCGGGAGGTCTGCTCGCGCACGGACGCGCCGGTGGTGGCGTCCGGCGGGATCTCGTCGCTGGACGACCTGCGCGTGCTCCGGGCCCTGGTGGCGGACGGCGTCGAGGGCGCGATCGTCGGCAAGGCCCTGTACGCGGGCGCGTTCACGCTGCCCGAGGCGCTGGACGTCGCCGGGCGGCCGTGACCGGCCGGGAGCTGCCGCCGACCTCGCCGTTCGCCGGTGACGACGGCAGCGCCGACCCGGCCGTCGCCGCGGCGCTCGCGGACCTCGGGGCGGGCGGGACGGTGGCCGGGGTGGTCGCGGCGCTCGCCGGGACGCGCGTTCTGGTCCCCGTGCTCGCGGAGCTCGACTCCGCGGGGACGGTCGAGGTCGGCGGCCACGCCCACACGGTGGAGAAGGAGGCGTCGGCCGGGATCGTGGCGCTGCGGGCGCCGGACGGCAGGACGGCGTTGCCCGTGTTCTCGTCGGTGGCGGCGATGACGGCGTGGCGGGCGGACGCCCGGCCCGTGCCGACCGAGGTCGCCCGCGCGGCCCTGTCCGCCGTGCAGGAGGGCTGGGAGCTTCTCGTCCTCGACCCCGGCGGCCCCGTGACGGCGCTGCTGCCGCGCCCGGCCGTGTGGGCGCTCGCGCAGCAGCAGCCGTGGCGCCCGGCGGTGACCGGCACCGGCGCCGGCGCGGCGGTCGACCCCGAGGTGGCGGCGGCCGTGCGCGGGGCGGTGCTCGCCGCGGTGGGGCCGTCCTCCGGCGGCGAGCCGGGGCCCGGACCCCGCAGCCGGTGGTTCCGCCGCGCGGCACCGGCGCAGCACCCCGGCGTGCCGGTGCGCGACGTCGCGGCGCTGCCGGGCGGCCGTGCCGAGGTCGCCGTGGAGCTGACGCTCGTGCCGGGGCTGGACCGCGTCGCCGTCGACGCGGTGGTGCGCCGCGTGGGGGAGGCGCTGGGCGCCGACGAGACCGTCACGCAGCGCGTGGACTCCGTCGAGGTGCGGCTGCGCTGACCTCGGTGCCTCGGTGCCTCGGTGCCCCTGTGCCCCGGTGCCCGGTGCCCCGGTGCCCGGTGCCTCGGTGCCCGGTGCCTCGGTGCCGCTGTGCCCCGGTGCGCCCGCTCAGCGCCGGCGGCGCAGCCGTCCCACCGCGAGCACGAACGACAGCGCCACCACGGACACCGCGCCGACGACCTGCCCGCCGAGGACGACCCGGTTGACGTCGACGGCGGGCCGCCAGCGCACCCCGGTGCTGTCGACGACGTAGACGCCCAGCGGCTTGATCCGCGTCGCGAAGCCGGACCCCTCCGCGTCGCCGCCGCCCCGGCCCGACGGGGCCCGCCCGCCGCCCGTGCCCGGGCCCTCCGGGTCGCGCCGCTCGTCCTCGTCCTGCCCCGCCCCGGGCCCGGGCCGCTGCCACCGGCGGCTCCCCGGGCGCAGGCCGAGCCGGCCGTGCCCGCTCGCCGTGCCGGCACCGTGCGACCCGAGCACCTTCGCGACGGGGATCACCAGCGTGCCGTCGTGCTCGTACGCCTCCCCGAAGACGCGCTGCGCCGAGAACACGTCGCTCGCGGCGCGGGTGAGCTCCGGCAGGTCGTCGCGGCGGTCGTCGTGGGGCATGAGGTCCTCCCGGGTCGGTCCGAGGCCCCACCGTCGCACGTCGGGCGCCCGCCGCACCAGGGCCGGACGCCGCGGGCGCGTGCACCGGACGGCACCCCGCGCGCCGCGGTCGGCCCACCCCCCGGGCGGGTCAGCCGCAGGACGTGGTGGGGGTGAACGACGCCTCGTCGGCGAGCAGCTGCCGCAGCGTGCTGACGGGGACGACGAAGCTCTGACCGGTGGCGTTCTTGGCGTACACCACGCCGACGACCCGGCCCGAGGCGTCCAGGACGGCGGACCCGGAGCTTCCGGGCTCGACCTCGGCGTTCGTGACGAGGACCTGCCCGAGGTTCTCGTTCAGCGGGTCGGTCGTCGCCCCGATGACCTGACCCGTGGTGACGGTCAGCGCGCCGCCCTGCGGGTACCCGACGACCGTGACCTCGTCGCCCGGGCCGGGGTCGGCCTCGGCGAGTCCCGGCGCCGACGGCAGCGGGTCCGCGGTGCGCACGACCGCGAGGTCGGCCAGCGCCGCGGTGGCCGACGCCGTGACGGCCACGTCGCGGCCGTCGTAGGTCGACAGCTGCAGGTCAGCGGAGTCGGCGACGACGTGGCGGTTGGTGATGAGCGTGGTCTCGTCGATCGCGAAGCCCGAGCCGGTGGACAGCGAGTCGCAGCCGACGTTCCGGATGCGCACCGCCATCCGCTGGGCGGAGTCGAAGCCGTCGGGGGACAGGTTGCCGGACGAGGTCGGCGTGGGCACGGGGGCGTCGGACGGCACGAGGTCCGTCGGCACCGCGCCGGGCTCGGCGGGCAGCACCCCGCACCCGGCCAGGAGGAGCAGGCCGAGCAGCGGGACCGCGGCGCGCGTCGTGGCGCGGGGACGCGGGCGCGGCGGCCGGACGGCGCCCGTCACCCGTCCGCCCCCGCCGCGAGCTGGCGCTGCAGCTCGGTGTTCGCGTCGGTCGCCGCGGCGCACACGCCCTGGACGTCGCCCTTGAACCGCTCGAGGTCCGCGGGGTCGTACGACTCGGCGTCCTCGAGGTACGTGATGAGCTGGTTCTGCGCGTCGATGCAGGTCGACAGGGCGGACGCGACGTTCGCGGCGGCCTGCGAGATCCGGGCCTGGTAGTCGACGAGCTGGCGCTGCACCTCGCGGTCGTCGCCGACCTGCGCCTTCTCGTCCGCGAGCTGCACGATGCGCTCCTGGGCCGTCGCGAGCTGGTCGCCCACCGCGGCCAGCTCCCCGAGCGTGCCCTCGTGCTGCGCGCGCAGGGTGGCGAGCTCGGTGCCGACGTCCCGCCCCTGGTCCTCGACCCGCGCCGCGTAGTCCTGCCAGCTCACGACGCGCAGCCAGAGCACGGTGGCGAGCGCGGCGGCGGCGACCAGCAGCACCGCGAGCGTGGCCAGCCCCCAGCCGCGACGTCGCCGCCGGGCGGGGGGAGCGACGTGGGCGTGCTCGTCGTGGCGGTGCTCCGGTGCCGCCGCCGACGGGACGCCGGACGCGGCCTCGGGGGTCCCCGCCGGCCTGGCGGCTGCCGTCCCCGCGCGCAGGTCGACCGCGCGCGGGTCGGCCGTGCGGGCCACGGCGGGGGAGGGCGCGGCGCCGGGGGCTCCTGCGGCGGCGGAGGCCCGGCCGTCCGGGGGCTCGGGGTGCGGCCGTGGCGAGGGCCCGACCGGCGTCGGCGTGCCGATCGGGTCGCCCGGCCCGGTGGCAGACGTCACGGCACCACCATACGGGCGGGCCGTCGGGACGTGCCCGACGTCACTCCCGGGGGAGCCCGCGGAGGCGGAATCCTGTCGTCCGGCGGGGCTCCGGCGCGGGAGAATCCTCGCGTGTCCCTCGCCCCCTACGGTCGCCTGCTGCGCCTGCCCGGAGTCCTCCCGCTCGTCCTCGTCTCCTTCGTCGCGCGCATCCCGCACGCCATGACGGGCGTGGTGCTCACCCTGCACGTGGTGGGCCCGCTCGGGCAGGGGTACGGCCGTGCTGGCCTCGTCGCCGCCGCGATGACGGTCGGCGTGGCGATCGGGTCGCCGTGGCGCGGGCGGCGGGTGGACCGGCTGGGGCTGCGGCGCGCGCTCGTGCCCTCGGTCGTCGTGGAGTCGGCGGTGTGGCTCGTCGCGCCACGGCTCGGGTACGAGGCACTGCTGGTCGCGGCGGTGGTCGCGGGCGCGTTCCTCGTCCCCGTGTTCTCCGTGGTGCGGCAGTCCCTGTCGGTGCTGGTGCCCCCGGAGCAGCAGCGCACCGCGTACGCGCTGGACTCGGTGGGCACCGAGCTGACGTTCATGCTCGCCCCGACCGTGGGCGTCCTCGTCGCCACGCAGGTGTCCACCTCCGTCGCCCTGACGGTGATCGGCGTGTCCACCGTCGGCGCGGGGCTGCTGCTCATGTGGTTCGACCCTCCGACCCGCTCGGCCGGCACCGCACCCGGCGCGCCCCCCGCCGGTCCGCGGCGACGCGTGCTGACGCCCGGCCTGCTGGTCGTGCTCGCCGCCGCCTCGACGGCGGCGCTGGTGCTCAACGGCACGGACGTGGGCATCGTCGCGGCGCTGCGCGGCTGGGGCCACGAGTCCGCCGTCGGCTGGATGATCGCGCTCTGGTGCGTGGGCTCCGTGGTGGGTGGCCTGGTGTACGGCGCGGGACGGCGTGAGCTGCACCCGCTGGTCCTCGTCGCGGCGCTCGGGGTGGCGACCCTGCCTGCCGCGTTCGCGCAGACGCAGGTGCAGCTCGCGGTCGCGGTGGTGGTCGCGGGCCTGCCGTGCGCCGCCGCGCTGTCGTCGATCAACGCGTCGCTGGTCCGCGCGGTGCCCGAGCACCGGCGCGGCGAGGTGATGGGCTGGAGCGGCACCGCGAACACGGTGGGCGCCGCGATGGGCGCACCGGTGGTCGGCGCGGTGATCGACGGGTTCGGGCCGTGGTCGGGCTTCGCCGCCGCGGGCGGTGCCGGCGTGCTGCTCGCGCTCGGCGGGCTCGCGGTGCTGACGGTCGCGCGCCGGCGCGCGGCGGCCGGACGCGCGGGTGCGGCGCGCCGCGCACCGGACGGCGGCGCGGGGGAGGGCGACGCACCGCCCGCGGGGACCGACCCGCTGCCCGCGGGGACCGGCCCGCTGCCCGCGGCGTCCGACCCTGTGCCCGCCGGACCCGCGCGCGCCGTCCCCGCGGCCGCAGGCGTGGTGCCGACGCCCGTGCCGGCGGGGGCCGACGACGTGGCCGCGCGACCGCGGGAGGACGCCGCCCGCTGACGCGCGGGGTGTCAGGACACGGCGCCGGTGAACTTCTCGCCGGGGCCCTCGCCGGGCGCGTCGGGGAACGGGCTCGCCTCCCGGAACGCGAGCTGCAGGGAGCGCAGCCCGTCCCGCAGCGAGCGCGCGTGCTGGTTGCCGATGTCCGGCGCCGACGCGGTGACGAGAGCGGCCAGCGCGGTGATGAGCTTGCGGGCCTCGTCGAGGTCCAGGTCGTCGCTGCCCCGCCGGCCCTCGGTGTCGGGCGACAGGCCGCACTTGACGGCGGCCGCGCTCATCAGGTGCACGGCGGCGGTGGTGATCACCTCGACCGCGGCGACGTCGGCGATGTCGCGGGTGGCGGTCTCGGGGTCGGGCGTCTGGCTCATGCGGGCGATCCTCTCATCCGCGACGACGCCCGCCGCCCGGGGGATCCGGGCGGCGGGCGTCGTGGTGCGCGGGACGGCCGGCGTCAGGCGACGGGCGTGCTCGCGGTGCCGGGCTCGCCGGTCTCGAGCGGGGCCGTGCCGGCGAGCGCGGCGGCCAGGGCCTGCCCCAGGCCCGCGTCCACGTTCGTCCAGTACTGGACGGCCCGGGCGCGGATCACGTCGCTGCGCACCGCGCCGACGTGCCCGGTGATCGTCTCGAGGAACCGGGCGCGGGCGGCGTCGTCGAAGACCTCGCGGTACAGGGTCCCGGCCTGGCCCCAGTCGTCGTCCTGCTCGTGCAGCGTGGCCGCGGCGCGGACCATCGCCCCGTCGGACTCCCACCCGGAGGACTCGGCGGCGCGCGCCGGGTCCGCCGCCGGGCCGCCCACCGAGTTGGGCGCGTACACGGGCACGTCGGGTGCGGCGAAGTGGTACCGCGCCGCGCCGTCCTTGGAGTACGAGTGCACCGGCGCCTGCGGGGCGTTCACGGGCAGCTGCGCGTGGTTCGTGCCGACCCGGTACCGGTGGGCGTCCGCGTAGGAGAAGATCCGCGCGAGCAGCATCTTGTCCGGGCTCGCCGCGATGCCGGGCACGAAGTTCGACGGCGCGAACGTGGCCTGCTCGATCTGCGCGAAGTAGTTCTCCGGGTTGCGGTTGAGCTCCATCACGCCGACCTCGATCAGCGGGTAGTCCGCGTGCGGCCAGACCTTCGTGAGGTCGAACGGGTTGAACCGGTAGGCCTTCGCGTCCTCGTACGGCATCACCTGCACGGACAGCGTCCAGCGCGGGAAGTCCCCGTCGGCGATGTGCTCGAACAGGTCGCGGATGTGGTGGTCGGCGTCCGAGCCCGCCAGCTGCGCGGCCTCGTCGGCCGTGAGGTTGTCGATGCCCTGCTGCGTCCTGAAGTGGTACTTGACCCAGAACCGCTCGCCGGCCGCGTTGACCCACTGGTAGGTGTGCGAGCCGAAGCCGTCCATGGTCCGCCACGAGCGCGGCAGCCCGCGGTCGCCCATCAGCCACGTGACCTGGTGCGCGGACTCCGGGGACAGCGACCAGAAGTCCCACTGCATGTCGTTGTCGCGCAGGTTCGACCCGGGCAGCCGCTTCTGCGAGCGGATGAAGTCCGGGAACTTGATGCCGTCGCGCAGGAAGAACACCGGCGTGTTGTTGCCGACCAGGTCGTAGTTGCCCTCGGACGTGTAGAACTTCAGCGCGAAGCCGCGGGGGTCGCGCCACGTGTCGGGGGAGCCGTGCTCGCCGGCGACGGACGAGAACCGGGCCAGCATGTCCGTCCGCACGCCGGGCTGGAACAGCGCCGCCCGGGTGTACCGGCTGACGTCGGCGGTGGTCGTGAACGTCCCGAACGCGCCGCCACCCTTGGCGTGCACGACGCGCTCGGGCACGCGCTCGCGGTTGAACTGGGCGAGCTTCTCCACCAGGTAGTGGTCGTGCAGGACGATCGGGCCGTCGGCGCCGACCGCGAGGGAGTGGGCGTCGGAGGCGACGGGGGCGCCGGAGTTCGTGGTGGTGGGGTGGACCTGGGTCACACGTGTCCTTCCGGGTCGGGCGAGCCGCTGCGGGCGCGCCGGGGGCCGGTGCGGGCGGGTGCGCCCGACCGGTGGTCGGTGGGTGGTGGTCGGAGGTCCGGCGGGCCGGACGGGCCCGGCGGAGGAGTCTCAGCCGGAGGCGGCCCGGCAGCCGGGGCACAGACCCCAGTAGGTGACCTCGGCGGTGTCGACCGTGAAGCCCGACGTGGAGACGGGCGTGAGGCACGGTGCCTCGCCGACGGCGCAGTCGACGTCGCCGACGGCACCGCAGCGCCGGCAGACGACGTGGTGGTGGTTGTCGCCGACGCGGCGCTCGTACCGGGCGGGGTGCCCGGCCGGCTCGATGCGCCGCAGGATGCCGGCGTCGGTCAGCGCGTGCAGCACGTCGTAGACCGCCTGAACCGAGACGGTCGGCAGCGCGGTCCGGGCGTGCCGCAGCACGGCGTCCGCGTCGGCGTGCGGCATCGAGGCGACCGCGTCGAGCACGGCCACGCGCGGGGCGGTGACCCGCAGCCCGTGCCGGCGCAGCAGGTCCTGCGGGGTCCCGTGCTCCGGCTGCTGGGCCGGTGCGCCGGCTGCGGCGGGTGCGTGCTGGTCGACGGGCATGGCCTCACCCTGACACGTCTTCTGGAACAGTTCAAGGAGGGATCTGACGGTGTGTCACCACGTGGCGCCGGTGCCGGGGAATCCGGACGGCCCGCCCGGGTGTTCTGGTAGAGTCATCCACGACTGACCTGGGTGGTGCGCGCGAGTGCTCCGCCCGGGTGCACAAGTGGAGCCACTCCCACCTGAGTCCCGACCGCCCGGTCCGCCGGCAGCAGGGTCCAGGTCACCGGTCCAGGCCGTGCCCCCCTCGCGGGAGCGCGGTCGGCGACGCACCGCTCACGCGGTGGTCGTGGAACCGTCGGCCCCCACCTGTGCCCAGGACCGGGGGCCTTCCTCGTTCCTGGGGTCGTCACCTGCGACTTCGAGGAGCACCACATCAGCGAGCCCCGCATCAACGATCGGATCCGCGTCGCCGAGGTCCGCCTGGTCGGCCCGAACGGCGAGCAGGTCGGCATCGTCCGCGTGGAGGACGCGCTGCGCCTGGCCCAGGACGCCGATCTCGACCTGGTCGAGGTGGCCCCGGACGCCCGTCCGCCCGTCTGCAAGATCATGGACTACGGCAAGTTCAAGTACGAAGCAGACATGAAGGCCCGCGAGGCCCGGCGGAACCAGAGCAACACGGTTCTCAAGGAGATCCGCTTCCGCCTCAAGATCGACCCGCACGACTACGGCACCAAGAAGGGCCACGTCGAGCGGTTCCTCGCGGCGGGCGACAAGGTCAAGGTCATGATCATGTTCCGCGGCCGTGAGCAGTCGCGCCCCGAGATGGGCGTGCGCCTGCTCCAGCGGCTCGCGGACGACGTGTCCGAGCTCGGCTTCATCGAGAGCATGCCGAAGCAGGACGGCCGCAACATGATCATGGTGCTCGGCCCCACCAAGAAGAAGGCCGAGCAGAAGGGCGAGCAGCGCCGCGCCCGGCGTGAGCAGCGCCAGGACGAGACCGGCGCGCCGGTCGCCGAGGCCCCGGACGAGGCCGCCCCGGCTGCTGCGCCGGCCCCGGTCGCCGAGCCGGCACCCGCCGCCGCGCCCGCACCTGCGGCTGCGCCGGCTCCGGCCGCTGCCGAGGCCCCGGCTGCCGAGGCCCCCGCGGCGCCGCGCCCCGCCACGGCCCCGCGCCCGGCGTCGGCCCCCGGCCGGCGGCCGCACCGCGACCCCAGGCCGCACCGCGACCGCAGACCACGGCACGCCCCGCCGCGGCCCCCCGGTCCGCGGCCGCCCCCACGCCGACGGCTCGTCCGTCGGCGACCCCCCGCCCGACGTCCGGCCCCGCGGCCGGGTCGACGGCGGCGCCGACCCCGCGGCCCGCGCCGCGCCCGGCACCCACCCCGCGTCCCTCGGCTCGACCGGCCCCCCGTGGCCAGTCGTCCGGCGGCGGGAACGCCTGACCCGCACCACCACGCCCTGATCCCACCGGGTCCGGACGGACGAGTCGCGCCCCGGCGCGATGCGACGACAAGGAGAGACGGCAGCCATGCCGAAGAACAAGACGCACTCCGGTGCGAAGAAGCGCTTCCGGATCACCGGGAGCGGCAAGGTCATGCGCGAGCAGGCGAACGCCCGCCACCTGTTCGAGCACAAGTCGAGCCGTCGCACGCGCCGCCTCGCCTCGGACCAGGTCGTCTCCGCGGCCGACGCCCCCCGTATCAAGAAGCTGCTCGGCAAGTGACCGTCGGCGCGTGAGCGCCACGGCACCCCGCCGACCTGAGAACAGAGCAAGGAGCATCACGTGGCACGCGTGAAGCGGGCGGTCAACGCCCAGAAGAAGCGCCGGGCAACTCTCGAGCGCGCCAGCGGCTACCGCGGGCAGCGCTCGCGCCTGTACCGCAAGGCCAAGGAGCAGGTCACCCACTCCCTCGTCTACGCCTACCGCGACCGCAAGGTCCGCAAGGGCGACTTCCGCAAGCTGTGGATCCAGCGGATCAACGCGGCGGCGCGCGAGCAGGGCCTGACCTACAACCGCCTGATCCAGGGCCTCAAGCTCGCGGGCGTGGAGGTCGACCGCCGCGTGCTGGCCGACCTGGCCGTCAACGACGCCCCGGCGTTCAACGCCCTGGTGCAGGTGGCCAAGGACGCGCTGCCCGCGGACGTCAACGCGCCGCGCGCCGCGGCCTGACGCCGAGCGAGCACCCCGGGCCCGGCGGACCTCCGCCCTGCGCCCGACCGACGGACCCCCGGCAGCCCTCGCGGCTGCCGGGGGTCCGTCGTCCGTCCGGGAGGACGTCCGGCCCGGGGAGATCTCGCGGGGAGGACGCCGCGCCAGGGGAGCTCGTCGCCCGGGAGGTGGGGCGGTACCCGAGTGCGGGAGGATGGGGGACGTGTCCCGTGAGCTGCCGCCCGTCGTCCCGGAGAACCACCCCGCGCGCAGCGGGCCCTCGCTGCTGACGAACCTGCACTCCGACCGCGTGCGGCACGTGCGGGGCCTCGTCGCGCGGGCGGGGCGGCGGCGCGCCGGGCGGTTCCTGGCGGAGGGCCCCCAGGCGGTCCGGGAGGCGGTGCGCTGCACGCCGTGGCTGGTCCGGGACGTGTACCTGACGCCCGAGGCCGTCGAGCGGCACCCGGAGATCGCCGAGGACGCCAGCGGGCTGTACGTGCACCTCGCGTCCCCGGCGGTGCTCGACGCGATGTCCGCGGATGCTCAGGGCGTGCTCGCGGTGGTGGACCTGCCCGCCGAGGGCGTCCCCGCGGAGCGCCTGACGGGGCCGCTCGCCGCCGCGGCACTGCCGGAGGTCCTCGCGGGCCGGCCCCGGCTGGTGGCGGTGCTCGCGCGGGTCCGCGACCCCGGCAACGCCGGCACGGTGATCCGGGTGGCGGACGCGGCCGGCGCGGACGCCGTCGTCATCGCGGGTGACAGCGTCGAGGCGACGAACCCCAAGGTCGTCCGGTCGACGGCGGGGTCCCTGTTCCACCTGCCGGTGGTCTCGGGGGTGCCGGTGGCCGAGGCGGTCGCGGCGGTGCGCGGCGCGGGGCTGACGGTGCTGGCGGCGGACGGCGCGGGGGACCTGGACCTGGACGACCTGCAGGACGCCGCAGCCCGCGCCGGGGGTGCGGCGCCCGTGGACGACGCCGCCGGGGTCACGCCGGGGGACCCCGACCTGCGCGCCGCGACCGCGTGGCTGTTCGGCAACGAGGCGTGGGGCCTGCCCGCGGTGGACCGCGACCTGGCGGACGCCGTCGTGCGGGTGCCGCTGCGCGGCCGGGCGGAGTCGCTGAACCTGGGGACGGCGGCGGCCGTGTGCCTGTACGCGTCCTCGCGCGCGCACCGCTGACCGGCCCCGCGCGCCCGCGAGCCCGGGCGGACGCGGCGACGCGGTTCCGGCCACGACGACCCGCGGTCCGTGCGGCATGCTGGCCGGGTGCGCGTCTTCGCAGGTCTGTGGCCGACGCCGCAGGTGCGTCGTCACCTGGCGTCGGCGCTCGTGACGGCCGTCGGCGTGGACGCCGAGGACTCGCCCGGCCGCTCGGGCCCGCAGGGCGTGCGGTGGACGGCCGCGGAGAACTGGCACGTGACGCTCGCGTTCTACGGGGACGTCGGGGAGAGCGTCGCGGAGCTGCTGGCGGGGGAGCTCGCGGCGGTGGCGGCGGGCACGAGCCCGTTCGGGCTGTCGCTGACGGGGGCCGGCGTCTTCGCGCACCGCACGCTGTGGGCCGGCGTCGGCGGGGAGGTCGAGGCCGTCCACGGTCTGGTGGCCGCGTGCCGGGAGGCGGGCGAGGCGGTGGGCGCGCGCCAGGACGACCGCGCGAGGTCCCGGCCCCACGTGACGCTCGGCCGCGCGGTGCCACCCCGGGGCTCACGCCGTCGGACCGCGGGCCCGGACCCGGCCGACCTCCTCGTGCACGCGCTGGCGGTCTACCGGGGCCCGGCCTGGCCGGTGCGCGAGCTCGTGCTCGCGGAGTCGCGGCCCGGCGAGGGGCGCGCCGGCGGTCCGCTGTACCTGCCCCTGGGGGCGTGGACCCTCGGCGGCTGAGCGCCGGGGTGTGGCACCATGGCGCGCATGACGTCCCAGCCGCGCACCAGCCGCCGATTTCCCGGGCCCGTGCCCGGGGCGCGGCGCTGACGCGCGGCACCTGACCTCCGCAGGGCGGACGGTCCGGAGTCCCCGGCACGGGCGCCACTAGACTCGCCCGTCGGCCGGTCGTCGCGTGCGCGCGACCTCCCGGCCCGCCGATCCCGCCTGGAAGGTCCGGATGTCCACGCCCGACACACCCCTGTCCCCGCTCGACGCCGACGCCGTCGAGCACGCCCTGTCCGACGCGCTCGCGGCCGTCGCCGCCGCGGGCGACCTCGACGAGCTCAAGTCCGCCCGGCTCGCGCACACCGGCGAGCGCAGCCGGCTGGCGCTCGCCAACCGCGCGATCGGCGGCCTGGCCGCGGCGGACAAGGCCGTCGCCGGCCGGACGGTCGGCCAGGCGCGCGGCCGGCTGAACGCCGCGATCGCCGCGCGCGAGGAGCAGCTGGCCGCCGAGCGCGACGCCCGCGTGCTCGTCGAGGAGGCCGTGGACGTCACGCTGCCGTCCGACCGGCGCCCGCGCGGTGCCCGGCACCCGCTCGAGCTGCTGCAGGAGCGCGTCGCGGACGTGTTCGTGGCGATGGGCTGGGAGATCGCCGAGGGTCCCGAGGTCGAGGCCGAGTGGTTCAACTTCGACGCGCTGAACTTCGGCCCGGACCACCCGGCGCGGCAGATGCAGGACACGTTCTACGTCGCGGCGCCCGAGGGTGAGCCCGACCCGCACCTGGTGCTGCGCACGCACACCTCGCCCGTGCAGGCGCGCAGCCTCCTGGAGCGCGAGCTGCCCGTGTACATCGCCTGCCCGGGGCGGGTGTTCCGCACCGACGAGCTCGACGCCACGCACACGCCGGTGTTCCACCAGGTGGAGGGGCTGGCGGTCGACAAGGGCCTGACCATGGCGCACCTCAAGGGCACGCTGGACCACTTCGCGCGGGCGATGTTCGGCCCCGAGGCGCGCACCCGCCTGCGGCCGTCGTTCTTCCCGTTCACCGAGCCGAGCGCCGAGATGGACCTGTGGTTCCCGCAGAAGAAGGGCGGACCCGGCTGGATCGAGTGGGGCGGCTGCGGGATGGTCAACCCGAACGTGCTGCTCGCCGCGGGGATCGACCCCGACGTCTACTCCGGCTTCGCGTTCGGGATGGGCATCGAGCGCACGCTCATGCTCCGCCACGAGATCGCGGACATGCACGACATGGTGGAGGGCGACGTGCGCTTCTCCACCCAGTTCCGGGCGGTGATCTGATGCCTCGCATCCCCCTGACGTGGCTCGCCGAGCACGTCGAGCTCCCCGAGGGCCTCACGGCCGAGCAGCTGGCGGCCGACCTCGTGCGGGTCGGGCTGGAGGAGGAGGCCGTCCACCCGGCCGCCGTGACGGGCCCGCTCGTCGTCGGCCGGGTCGTCGAGCGCCACCCCGAGCCGCAGAAGAACGGCAAGACCATCAACTGGTGCCAGGTCGACGTGGGGGAGCACAACGGCACCGCCGAGGACGGCACCCGCACGCCGCGGGGCATCGTCTGCGGCGCGCACAACTTCGACGTGGGCGACCACGTGGTCGTCGCGCTGCCGGGCACGGTGCTGCCCGGGCCGTTCCCCATCGCGTCCCGCAAGACGTACGGCCACGTGTCGGACGGGATGATCTGCTCCTCGCGCGAGCTCGGCCTCGGCGAGGACCACGACGGCATCATCGTGCTGTCCGAGCTCGGCATCGACGCGGAGCCCGGGACCGACGCGCGCGCCCTGCTGGGGCTCGGCGAGGAGGTGCTGGAGATCAACGTCACGCCGGACCGCGGGTACTGCTTCGCGATGCGCGGCGTCGCCCGGGAGTACGCGCACGCGACCGGGGCGGTGTTCACGGACCGCGGCCTGCCGCGGCCGGGGGCGGAGGACGGCGTCGCGACGACCGGTGGCTTCGGCGTCGAGCTGCGGGACGACGCGCCGATCCACGGCGTCCCCGGCGCCGACCGGTTCGTGGCCCGCGTCGTGCGCGGCGTCGCGGCCGACGCCCCGTCGCCGGCGTGGCTGCAGCAGCGCCTGACCCAGGCCGGCATGCGCCCCATCTCGCTCGCGGTCGACGTGACCAACTACGTCATGCTCGACCTGGGGCAGCCGCTGCACGCCTACGACCTGGCGACGCTCAGCGCGCCGATCGTGGTGCGCCGGGCGCGCCCGGGGGAGCGGCTCACCACGCTCGACGGGGTGGACCGGGCGCTCGACCCGGAGGACCTGCTCATCACCGACGGCCCCGACGCGGGGCGCGTGCTCGGGCTGGCGGGCGTCATGGGCGGGGCGGAGACCGAGGTGTCGGCCACGACCACCGACCTGCTGATCGAGGCCGCCCACTTCGACCCGGTGACGATCGCCCGCACCGCGCGGCGGCACAAGCTGCCCAGCGAGGCGAGCAAGCGCTTCGAGCGCGGGGTGGACCCGCAGCTGCCGCGCGTCGCGGTCGCGCGCGTGGTCGAGCTGCTGGTGGAGCACGGCGGCGGGACGCCGGACCCGGTGCTCACGGACGTGGACCGCACGAGCCCGGCGCCGCGGCTGCTGCTGCCCGTCGACCTGCCGTCGCGGCTGATCGGGCTCGACCTGGACGTCGCCGAGGTCGCCACGTACCTGCGGGCGATCGGCTGCACGGTCGGCGAGCCCGTCGGGACCGGGGCCGACGCGGTGCTGCCGGTGACGGTGCCCACGTGGCGACCGGACCTGACCGCGCCCGTGGACCTGGTCGAGGAGGTCGCGCGGCTGCGCGGCTACGACGCGATCCCCTCGGTGGTCCCGCGCTCGCCGGTCGGCCTCGGCCTGACCGTGTCCCAGCGCCGGCGTCGCCGGGTGGCGCAGGTGCTCGCGGACTCCGGGTGGGTCGAGACGCTGTCCTACCCGTTCGTCGGCACCGCCCAGCTCGACGCGCTGGCGCTGCCGGAGGACGACGCCCGGCGCGCCCTGCTCCGGCTGGCGAACCCGCTGTCGGAGGAGCAGCCGTACCTGCGCAGCTCGCTGCTCGTCACGCTGCTGGAGACCGCGCGGCGCAACGTGGCCCGCGGGACCACGGACCTCGCGGTGTTCGAGGTCGGCGCGGTCACGCTGCCCGTCGCGGGGACGGCCCCGGCGCCGGTCCCGCCGGTCGCCGAGCGGCCCGCGCCGGAGGTGCTCGACGCGGTCCGCGCCGCGGTGCCCCCGCAGCCGCGGCACGTCGCCGGCGTGCTCACCGGGCTGCGGGAGCCCGCCGGCTGGTGGGGCCCCGGCCGCCCGGCGGACCACGCCGACGCGATCGACGCGGTGCGCCTGCTCGCCGAGACGCTGGGCGTCGACGTGCGCCTGGAGGCCGACGCCTCGACCGCGCCGTGGCACCCCGGGCGCTGCGCCCGCGTGACGACGGCGGCCGGTGCGCTGGTCGGCCACGCCGGCGAGCTGCACCCCGCGGTCGTCGCGACGCTCGGCCTGCCGGCGCGGGCGTGCGCGTTCGAGGTCGACCTCGACGTGCTGCTCGCCGCGGCCCCGCGCACCGAGGTGGTCGCGCGCGAGGTGTCGACCTACCCGGTCGCGAAGGAGGACGTCGCCCTGGTGGTGCCGGACTCCGTGCCGGTCGCGGACGTCCTCGAGGCGGTGCGGGCGGGCGCGTCCGCCAGCCCGGCGGGCGACGTCCTGGAGAGCGCGCGCCTGTTCGACGTGTACTCCGGCGAGCAGGTCGGCGCCGGACGGCGGTCGCTGGCGTTCGCGCTGCGGCTGCGTGCCGCGGACCGGACGCTGACCGCCGACGAGACGGCGGCCGTGCGGGCCGCCGTGGTGGCGGAGGCCGAGCGCCGGTTCGGCGCGACCCTGCGCGCGTAGGCGGGCCACGTCCGAGGTCGTCATGTCCGTCCGAGGTCGTCAGTCCGGACGCACGACCTCGGCCCGTCCTGACGACCTCGGCCCGGCGCCCGGGTCCCGCGCGTCCGCGGTGTTCACGCTTCCGCCACCCGTGTGTTCCCCCCGAGTGGTTGCCTATCCGGACATACCGCCCATACGTTGTCACTCGGCTGGGTCACACCTGTGACTCCGCCCTGTGACGAGGGCCGTCGTGCCCCCGGGGGATCGGAGAAGATCGGTGAGCGCTGTACGCACACGCACGAGGTGGGCGGCGAGCCTCGCCGCCGCGGGAGCGATGGTCGGGGCACCCCTGGCCGCCGCTGTGCCCGCGGCAGCGGCGGAGGACACCCACACCATCGCGCAGGTCCAGGGCACGGGGGACGCCTCGCCGCTCGCGGGATCGACGGTGACGACGACCGGAGTCGTCACCGCGGTCTACGCGACCGGGGGCTACCGCGGCTACGTGATCCAGACGCCGGGGACGGGCGGGGACGCCGCCCGGACGGCGTCGGACGCGGTGTTCGTGTTCTCGCCGACCACGGCGGGCTCCGTCACGCCGGGCGAGCTGGTCCAGGTGACCGGAGCCGTCTCGGAGTACCAGGGCCTCACCGAGATCACCGTCTCCTCGGCGGCCGGCCTCGTGAAGCCCGGGGGCGACGCCGCCCCCGTCGAGCCGGTCACGACGCCGTGGCCGGCGGACGACGCGGGACGCGAGGCGCTCGAGTCGATGCTGTACCTGCCGTCGGGCGACCTGACGGTCAGCAACACGTACACCACCAACCAGTACGGCGAGATCGGCCTGGCCGTGGGCACCACGCCCCTGCGGCAGCCCACCGACGTCGCGGCGCCCGGCACCCCGGAGAACGCCGCGGTCGCCGCGGACAACGCCGCCCGCGGCGTCGTGCTCGACGACGGCGCGAGCACGAACTTCCTCTCCGCCGCGAACTCGGGCCTCACGCCCCCGTACGTGTCGCTGGAGAACCCGGTGCGCGTCGGGGCGCAGGTGACGTTCACCGAGCCGGTCGTCGTGGACTACCGGAACAGCGCCTGGAAGCTCAGCCCGACGGCGCCGGTGGACCCGGCCGACCCCGCGAGCGTGCCGGTGCAGGTCGAGGACGACCGCACGGCGGCCCCCGAGGGGCTCGGCGACGCCGACGTGACCGTCGCGTCGTTCAACGTCCTCAACTACTTCACGACGCTCGGCTCGCAGGGCGCCTCGTGCGTGCCGTACACCGACCGCGCGGGCGACCCGGTGACGGTCCGCGAGGGCTGCGCGCAGCGCGGCGCGTGGGACGCGGACGACCTCCAGCGGCAGCAGGACAAGATCGTCGCGGCCGTGAACGCACTCGACGCCGACGTCGTGGGCCTCATGGAGATCGAGAACTCCGCGGTCGTCGACGGCGACCCCGACGAGGCGCTGGCCTCGCTGGTCGGTGCGCTCAACGACGCCGCGGGGGCCGGCACGTGGGACTACGTGCCGTCCTCGGCCGACCTGCCGCCGGTGGAGCAGCAGGACACCATCACCAACGCCCTGATCTACCGCCCCGCCGAGGTCGAGCCCGTGGGCGACGCCCGGGCGCTCGGCACCCAGTCGGGCGACGACCAGGCGTTCGGCAACGCGCGGGAGCCGATCGGCCAGTCCTTCGTGCCCGTGGCCGGGGGCGACGAGCTGTTCGTCGTCGTCAACCACTTCAAGTCGAAGAGCTCCGCGGGCCCCTGGCCGGGTGACGCGGACGCCGGCGACGGCCAGGGCGCGTCGAACGAGTCCCGCGTCCGGCAGGCCGAGGCGCTGCGCGACTGGGTCCCGACGGTGCAGGGCGACGCCGAGGCGGTCGCGCTGCTCGGCGACTTCAACTCCTACACGCAGGAGGACCCGCTGCGGGTGCTGGCCGACGCCGGCTACGCGGACGCCGCGACGGCGCTGGAGGCACCGGGCTCGTCGTACGTCTACCAGGGCCTGTCGGGCTCGCTGGACCACGTGCTGCTGAACGAGGCGGCGCTGGACCGGGCCACCGGCGCGGACATCTGGGAGATCAACGCGGGCGAGTCGGTGGCGCTGGAGTACAGCCGCTACAACACGCACGGCACGCTGTTCTACGCCCCGGACGCCTACCGGTCCTCCGACCACGACCCGGTGCTCGTCGGGTTCGAGGCGGGCGACGGCGGCACGGCGCCGGACGGCCCGCTCGACCTCACGCTGCTGAACATCAACGACTTCCACGGCCGCATCGACGCCAACACCGTCGCGTTCGCCGGGACCGTCGAGCAGCAGCGCGCGGCGGCCGAGGACGCCGGGGGTGCCGCGGTGCTCCTGTCCGCGGGCGACAACATCGGCGCGTCGCTGTTCGCCTCCGCGGTCGCGGAGGACCAGCCGACCATCGACGTGCTCAACGCCCTCGACCTGGCGGCGTCCGCCGTCGGCAACCACGAGTTCGACCGCGGCTACGCCGACCTGGTGGACCGCGTCGTCGCGGGCGGCGCGAACGCGCAGTGGCCGTACCTCGGCGCGAACGTCTACGAGCAGGGCACCGAGGACCCGGCGCTCGACGAGTACACCGTGCTGGACGTCGACGGCGTGCGGGTGGGTGTCGTCGGTGCCGTCACGCAGGAGACGCCGACGCTGGTCAGCCCCGGTGGCATCGAGACGCTCGACTTCGGGGACCCGGTCGCGGCGGTCAACCGCGTCGCGGCGCAGCTCTCCGACGGCGACGAGGGCAACGGCGAGGCCGACGTCATCGTGGCGGAGTACCACGAGGGCGCCGGCGCCGGGACGCCGGACGGCGCCACGCTGGAGGAGGAGATCGCCGCGGGCGGCGCCTTCGCCGAGATCGCGACCGCGACGTCCGCCGACGTGGACGTGATCTTCACCGGCCACACCCACAAGCAGTACGCGTGGTACGGCCCGGCGGAGCCCGGCGCCACCGGCGAGGGCACCCGGCCGATCGTCCAGACCGGCTCGTACGGCGAGAACATCGGCAAGGTCACGCTGACCTACGACCCGGCCACCGACGCGGTGTCGGCGCTCGCGGGGGAGAACGTCAAGCGCGTCGCCCCGGCGACGGGCCAGACCCAGGCGCAGCTCGACGCGGCCCTGGTCGCCCAGTACCCGCGGGTCGCCGAGGTCAAGGCGATCGTCGACGCGGCGATCGCGGAGGCCGCGGTGGTCGGCAACCAGCCCAAGGGCTCGGTGACCGCCGACATCACGACGGCGTTCGCGGGCGGCGGCTACACCGGCGCCGGCGGCACCTACGCCGGCGGCACCCGGGACGACCGGTCGAAGGAGTCGACGCTCGGCAACCTCGTCGCCGACTCGCTGCTGGAGACGCTCGCACCCGCCGAGCGCGGCGGGGCGCAGATCGGCGTCGTCAACCCGGGCGGCCTGCGCGCGGAGCTGCTCTACGCGCCCGACGGCGTCGTCACGTACGCCGAGGCCAACGCGGTCCTGCCGTTCGTCAACAACCTCTGGACGACCACGCTCACGGGCGACCAGGTGGTGACGATGCTCGAGCAGCAGTGGCAGACCAACGCCGACGGCACGATCCCCTCGCGCCCGTACCTGCAGCTCGGCCTGTCGGACAACGTCACGTACACCTACGACGAGTCGCAGCCGCTCGGCAGCCGCATCACCTCGGTCACGGTCGACGGCGCGCCGATCGACCCGGCCGCGGAGTACCGCATCGGCACGTTCTCGTTCCTCGCCCAGGGCGGTGACAACTTCCGGGTGCTCGCCGAGGGCGCCGGGACGACCGACTCCGGGCTGATCGACCGGGACGCGTGGATCGCCTACCTCGAGGCGAACCCGGGGCTGGCCCCCGAGTTCGACGAGCGGGCCGTCGGGGTGCCGGCGCTGCCCGAGGAGGTCGCCGCGGGTGACGAGCTCGCGTTCCCGGTCACGGGCCTGGACCTGACCAGCCTCGGCTCGCCGCGCAACACCGCGCTGGACGTGCAGCTGGACGGGACGTCGATCGGGTCCGCCACGGTGGCCGAGGGCGCGGCGGAGGTCGCGGTGACGGTCCCGGAGGGCACGACGCCGGGCGCGCACACCCTCACGCTGGTGGCGGCGCCGAGCGGGACGACGGTGACGCTGCCGGTGACGGTGGCCGAGCCGGAGGGCCCGGTGCTCGCGGCCTCGACGACCCGCCTGTCGGCCAGCAGGTCGAGCCAGCCGTACGGCAGCTGGCTCCCGACCGTGCTGCTCGCCCGGGTCCAGGTCGAGGGCACGTGGTTCCCGAGCGGGACCGTCGAGTTCCGCGAGGGCGACCGGGTGGTCGGGCGGTCGCCGGTGCTGCTGGGCCTCGCGCTCGGGACGGTGCCGCGCACCGCGCCGGTGGGGCCGCACGAGTACACCGCGACGTTCGTGCCGTCCCGGCCGGACGAGGTGGCCGGCAGCACGAGCGCCCCGGTCACGGTGACGGTGCGCCGCTGACGGCGGCGGGCTGACGCGACAGGGCCCCTCCCGGACGTCCGGGAGGGGCCCTGTCGTGTGCGACCGGGGGCGGGCCGGCCCGAGCCGGCCTGTGCCCGCCGGTGCCGGCTCAGCAGCCGTCAGGCCCGCACGCCTCCGCGTCGGCCGCGCCGGCCACCGTGGGGATCGCCAGCGGCGGGTTGGCGTCCCGCCAGGCCTGGTCGAGGAGCTGCGCGAAGACCTCCACGGGCTGCGCGCCCGAGAGCCCGAGCCGCCGGTCGGCGACGAAGAACGGCACGCCCTGGATGCCCAGCGCCGCCGCCTCGGCCTCGTCGGCGCGGACGGCCCCGGCGCCGGTGTCCGAGGCGAGCGCCTCCCGCACGGCGTCCGCGTCCAGCCCGGCCTCGGTGGCGACCGCGACCAGCACCTCCGGGTCGTCCACGACCCGGCCGTGCTCGAAGTGCGCGCTCATCAGCCGCTCCACGACCTCGGCCGCCGCGGACGCCCCGCCGAGCTCGGCCGCGACGTGCACCAGCCGGTGGGCGTCGAACGTGTTGGCGGGCACGACCCGGTCGAAGTCGTAGGCGAGCCCGACCGACGCCGCGATCCCCGTCACGTGCGCGAACATCTGCTGGACCTGGTCCAGCGGCATGCCCTTGCGCTCGGACAGCAGCTGCGCCTCGGTCAGGCCGGGGTGCGCGGTCGACGGCTCGGCGTCCGGCTGCAGCTCGAACGACCGCCACGTCACGCGCACGTGGTCGCGGTGCTCGAACTGCTCCAGAGCGGCCGCGAACCGGCGCTTGCCGATGTAGCACCACGGGCAGGCGATGTCGGACCAGATCTCGACGTGCAGGTCTCTCATGCGGTCAGCAGCACCTTCCCGGTGGTGGCGCGGCCCTCGAGGGCGCGGTGGGCCTCCTCGGCCTCGGACAGGGGGTAGGTCGCGCCGATGCGGACGTCCAGCGTCCCGGCGGCGACCGCGTCGAACAGCTCGCCCGCGCGCCACGTCAGCTCCTCGCGGGTCGCGACGTGGTGGCCGATGGTGGGGCGCGTGAGGTAGACGGAGCCCGCGGCGTTGAGCCGCTGCGGGTCGAACGGCGGCACCGGGCCCGACGACGCCCCGAACAGGGCGAGCCCGCCCCGGGGGCGCAGGGACGCGAGCGACGCGTCGAACGTCGAGCGCCCGACGCCGTCGAAGACGGTGTGCACGCCGCGGCCACCGGTGAGCCCCCGCACGATCCCGGGCAGCTCGGAGGTCAGGTCGTCGAGCTCCGTGTACCGGATGACGTCCGCGGCGCCGGCCGCGCGGGACAGCGCCTCCTTCTCCGCGGTGCCCACGGTGGTGATGACGCGGGCGCCGCGCGCGGCGGCGAGCTGGGTGAGCAGCAGGCCGACGCCGCCCGCGCCGGCGTGCACGAGCACGTCCTGCCCGGCCTCCACCGGGAACGTCGACGTGGCGAGGTAGTGGGCGGTGATGCCCTGCAGCGGCAGCGCGGCGGCGACGTCCTCCCCGACGCCGTCGGGCACGCGCAGCGCGACGAGCTCCGGCACCACGACGAGCTCCGCGTACGACGACGGAGCCGACGCCCACGCGACCAGGTCGCCCACGGCGAACTCCCGCATCTCGCGCCCGACGGCCTCGACCACGCCGGCGCCCTCGGACCCCGGGACGTGCGGGAACGGCATGGGGTACGTGCCGTTGCGGTGGTAGACGTCGATGAAGTTCACGCCCGCGGCGCTGAGCCGCACCAGCAGGTCGCGCGGCCCGGGCAGCGGGTCGGGGATCTCGTCGAGCGCCAGGACGTCGGGCCCACCGGGTTCGGTGGCGAGGACTGCGTGCATGTGGCCTGCAACGACGCCGGGCGCGCGGGCATTCCGCGGCGCCCGCGATCCGGTCAGGCCGGCCCGATGCCCTGCGCGGCGAGCCACGGCAGCAGCGCGGTGGTCCACGCCCCGGCGGGCAGCCCCTCGGCCAGGCCCAGCCCGTGCGGGCCGCTGGGGTAGACGTGCAGCTCGACGGGCACCCGGTGGCGCCGCAGCGCGGCGGTCGCGAGCAGCGCGTGCTCGACGGGCACCGCCTCGTCGTCGGCCGTGTGCCACAGGAACGTCGGCGGCGTGGCGGCGTCGACGCGCTCCTCGACCGACAGCGCCCGCGCGGGGCCGTCGTCCTCGTGGCCCAGCAGGTGGGTGCGGGACCCCAGGTGCGGGTGCCGCACGAGCGAGACGACCGGGTAGCAGAGCACGGCGGCGTCGGGCCGGCGCACCTCGGACGGGTCCAGGCCCGCGAGGGCCGCCGCGCCGGCGCGCTCCTCGAGCGTGGCGGTCGCGGCCGTACCCGCCAGGTGCCCGCCGGCGGAGAAACCGAGCACCGCGACGGGCCCGTCCACGGGGGCGCCGCCGCGCCGGCCCGCGCGCAGGTCCGCGACCGCGAGCAGCACCTCGTGGAGGGCCGCGGGGTAGCGGGCGGGCGCGACGGGGTAGTCCAGCCAGGCCGACCGGACGCCGTGCGCGCCCAGGAACGCGGCGACGTCGCCGGCCTCGTGCGGCGCCCGCATCACGTAGCCGCCGCCGGCGAGCACCAGCACAGCGCCGCGGGAGCGGGGAGTACCGTCGACGGGAGGACCGGGGTGCAGCGGTGCGCGGGGGCTGGTCACGGATCGTGAGACTAGCGCCCGGCTGCCGGGTCCACGCCACGGCGGGCCAGCAGGATGAATCGTCCTGCACACCGATGTATGATCATGCACATGTCCTTCTCCGTCGCCGTCGCGGGCGCCTCCGGGTACGCCGGCGGCGAGACCCTCCGGCTGCTGCTCGGCCACCCCGACGCCGAGATCGGTGCGCTCACGGCGCACAGCAACGCGGGCACCCGCCTCGGCGCCCACCAGCCCCACCTGCGCTCGCTCGCCGACCGCGTCCTCACCCCGACCTCCGTGGACGAGCTCGCCGGGCACGACGTGGTGGTGCTCGCGCTGCCGCACGGGGCCAGCGGGGAGATCGCCGCGGCGCTCGCGGACCGCGGCGACGGGGCGGTCGTGGTCGACCTGGGGGCCGACCACCGGCTGTCCGACGCGGACGCGTGGCGGCGGTTCTACGGCACCGAGCACGCGGGCACCTGGCCGTACGGCATGCCGGAGCTGCTGCACGCGGGGGAGTCCGCCCCGGCCGCCCAGCGGGCCGCCCTCGCCCGGGCCCGCCGCATCGCCGTCCCCGGCTGCAACGTCACCGCCGTCACGCTCGCGCTGCAGCCCGGCGTCGCCGTCGGGCTCGTCGGGCCCGACGTGGTCGCGGTGCTCGCCGTCGGGTACTCGGGCGCCGGGCGGACGCTCAAGGCGCACCTGCTGGCGTCCGAGGCGCTCGGCTCGGCGCAGCCGTACGCCGTCGCGGGGACGCACCGGCACGTGCCCGAGGTGCTGCAGAACCTCGCGGTCGCCGGGGCGTCCGGCACCCGGCTGTCGTTCACGCCCGTCCTCGTGCCGATGTCGCGCGGGATCCTCGCGACGGTCACCGCCCCGCTGGCGCCCGGCGCCGACGCCGCGGCGGTCCGCGCCGCATGGGAGACGGCCTACGCCGGCGAGACGTTCGTCCAGCTGCTGCCCGAGGGGCAGTGGCCGGGTTCCGGCGCCACCACGGGCGCCAACACCGCCCTGGTGCAGGTCGCGGCCGACGAGGCCGCCGGCCGGGTCGTCGCGGTGTGCGCGCTGGACAACCTCGTCAAGGGCACCGCGGGCGCCGCGGTGCAGTCCCTGAACCTCGCGCTCGGCCTGCCCGAGCGCGCCGGCCTCACCACCGAGGGAGTCGCCCCGTGACCGACGCAGCCGCCGCGCCCGCCGCCCAGGGCGTCACCGCCCCCGCCGGCTTCCGCGCCGCGGGCGTCACCGCCGGCCTCAAGGCCTCCGGGCGCCCGGACCTCGCGCTCGTCGTCAACGACGGCCCCCTGCAGGTCGCCGCGGGCGTGTTCACGTCCAACCGCGTGGTCGCCGCCCCCGTCGTCTGGTCCCGGCAGGCCGTCTCGGACGGGGTGGCCGCCGCGGTGGTCCTCAACTCCGGCGGCGCGAACGCCTGCACCGGCCCGGAGGGGTTCGGCGACACCCACCGCACGGCCGAGCACGCCGCCGAGGCGCTCGGCGTCTCCGCGGGCGACGTGCTGGTGTGCTCCACGGGGCTGATCGGCGAGCGGCTGCCGATGGACCTGCTGCTCGCGGGCGTCGACGCGGCGGCGGGCGCGCTGCGACCGGACGCCGGCCCGGACGCGGCCGCCGCGATCATGACCACGGACACCGTGAGCAAGACGACGGCCGTGGCCGGTGACGGCTGGACGGTCGGCGGCATGGCCAAGGGCGCCGGCATGCTGGCACCGGGCCTCGCGACCATGCTCGTCGTCCTCACCACCGACGCCGTCGTGACCGCCGAGCAGGCCGACGCGGCGCTGCGCGGCGCCACCCGGACCACGTTCGACCGCGTCGACTCGGACGGCTGCATGTCGACCAACGACACCGTGCTGCTGCTCGCCTCCGGGGCCGGCGGCGTCACGCCGGACCCCGAGCTGTTCGCGACCGCGGTCGCCGCCGCCTCCGCGGACCTGGCCCGGCAGCTCGTCGCGGACGCCGAGGGCGCCTCCCACGACATCGCGGTCACGGTCACGGGGGCGACCACCGAGGACGCGGCGGTCGCCGTGGCCCGGGCGGTCACGCGCTCGAACCTGTTCAAGGCCGCGGTGTTCGGCAACGACCCGAACTGGGGCCGCGTGCTCGCCGCCGTCGGCACCGTGCCGGAGGAGGTCGCGCCGTACGACGCCTCGAGGCTCGACGTCGCGATCAACGGCGTCCAGGTGTGCCGCGCCGGCGGCGTCGGCGACCCGCGCGAGGGCGTCGACCTGGCCGCGGCGCGCGAGGTGCGCGTCGACATCGACCTGCACGCCGGCGACGCCACCGCGACCGTCTGGACCAACGACCTCACCCACGACTACGTCCACGAGAACAGCGCGTACTCCACATGAGCCTCGACGCCCCGCCGCCGCACCACGCGGCGTTCGACACCCGCACCGACCTGCGCCCCGACCAGAAGGCCGAGGTCCTCGTCGAGGCGCTGCCCTGGCTGCAGCGCTTCGCCGGCGCGCTCG
Source organism: Cellulomonas sp. ES6 (assembly GCF_030053835.1). NCBI lineage: Bacteria > Bacillati > Actinomycetota > Actinomycetes > Micrococcales > Cellulomonadaceae > Cellulomonas > Cellulomonas sp. ES6. Next base: position 4,109,605 of record NZ_CP125655.1, read on the forward strand.
TCGTCGTCAAGTACGGCGGCAACGCGATGGTCGACGACGAGCTGAAGCGCGCGTTCGCCGAGGACATGGTGTTCCTGCGCCAGGTCGGCCTGCGCCCGGTCGTCGTGCACGGCGGCGGGCCGCAGATCAATGCGATGCTGGACCGGCTCGGCATCGAGTCGGAGTTCCGCGGCGGCCTGCGCGTCACGACCCCCGAGGCGATGGACGTCGTGCGCATGGTGCTCACGGGCCAGGTGTCGCGGGAGCTCGTCGGCCTGCTCAACGCCCACGGCCCGTACGCGGTCGGCCTGTCCGGGGAGGACGGCGGGCTGCTCCAGGCCCGGCGCCGCACCGCGACGGTGGACGGGCAGCCGGTCGACGTGGGACAGGTCGGCGACGTGGTGCAGGTCAACCCCGGTGCGGTGCACGACCTGCTGGACGCCGGCCGCATCCCGGTGGTCTCCACGGTCGCCCCGGACGTCGACGACCCGACGCAGGTGCTGAACGTCAACGCGGACACCGCCGCGGCCGCGCTGGCCGTCGCGCTCGGCGCCCGCAAGCTCATCGTGCTGACCGACGTCGAGGGCCTCTACACCTCGTGGCCGGACCGCTCGTCGCTGGCCCGCCGGATCCGCGCCGGCGCCCTGGCTGACCTGCTGCCGTCCCTGGACTCCGGCATGCGCCCCAAGATGGAGGCGTGCTGGCGGGCGGTGACCGGCGGCGTCGGCCGGGCCCACGTCATCGACGGCCGGCAGGCGCACTCGATCCTGGTCGAGGTCTTCACGTCCGAGGGCATCGGCACGATGGTGCTGCCCGACGACGAGCCGGTGCCCTCGCCCTTCACCGCCCCGATCCCGCAGGTCGGCGGCGGCGTGCCGAACGTCCCCCACGTCCCCGAGGTGAGCTGAGTGACCGCGCAGCAGCCGGCCCCCGTCGACGGCGCCGCCGTCCTGACGGGCCTGACCCGGTCCGACTCCGTCGCGCACTGGACGGAGCGCTACGGCCACGCCCTGATGGACACGTTCGGCGCGCCGCAGCGCGTGCTCGTGCGCGGCGAGGGGCCGTACGTGTGGGACGCCGACGGCACGCGCTACCTCGACCTGCTCGGCGGCATCGCGGTCAACGCCCTGGGACACGCCCACCCGACGCTGACGGCGGCCGTCTCCGCCCAGCTCGGCACGCTCGGCCACATCTCGAACTTCTTCGCCAGCCCGACGCAGATCGCGCTCGCGGAGCGGCTGCTGGCGCTCGCGGACGCCCCCGAGGGGTCGCGGGTGTTCCTCACGAACTCGGGCACCGAGGCGAACGAGGCGGCGTTCAAGATGGCCCGCCGCAACGCCGACGGCCCCGCCGGCCGGCGCACCCGCGTCCTGGCGCTGGAGGGCGCGTTCCACGGCCGGTCGATGGGGGCGCTCGCGCTCACGTCCAAGGCCGCCTACCGGGAGCCGTTCGAGCCGCTGCCCGGCGGGGTGGAGTTCCTGCCGTTCGGAGACACCGCGGCGCTGGAGGCGGCGTTCGAGGGGAGCGACGGGGACCGGGTCGCGGCGCTGTTCCTGGAGCCGATCCAGGGCGAGGCGGGCGTCCGCCCCCTGCCGCCCGGGTACCTGGTGCGGGCCCGCGAGCTGACGGCCGCGCACGGCGCGCTGCTCGTGCTCGACGAGGTCCAGACCGGCATGGGCCGCACCGGGGTGTGGCTGGCCCACCAGCACGCCCACCTCGGCGGCGGCATCCGCCCCGACGTCGTCACGCTGGCCAAGGGCCTCGGCGGCGGCTTCCCGGTCGGCGCGGTCGTCGCGTACGGCGAGCGGGCGGCGACGCTGCTCGGGCGCGGCCAGCACGGCACCACGTTCGGCGGGAACCCGGTCGCGGCGGCCGCGGCGCTCGCGACCGTCGGCGTCATCGAGCGCGACGGGCTCCTCGCCCACGTCGCGGACCTCGGCGCGTGGTGGCGGCAGCAGATCGCCGCCCTGGGGCACCCGCTCGTGGCGGAGGTCCGGGGGGAGGGGCTGCTCGTCGCTGTCGGCCTCACCGCGCCCGTCGCCGCCGACGTCGCCGCCCGCGCCCTCGCGGCCGGCTTCGTCGTCAACCCGTGCACCCCGGAGACGATCCGGCTGGCCCCGCCGTTCGTGCTGACCCGCGAGCAGGCCGCCACGTTCACCGACTTCCTCGCGGCGCTGCCGCACGACCTCGGAGCCGCCGCATGACCGCCGCCCCGCCCCGGCACTTCCTGCGTGACGACGACCTGAGCCCCGAGGAGCAGGCGCAGGTCCTCGAGCTCGGGCTCGCGCTGCGCGCCGACCGCCACGCCCGCCGGCCGCTCGCCGGCCCGCAGGCGGTCGCGATCGTGTTCGACAAGCCGACCCTGCGCACGCAGGTGTCCTTCACGACGGGCGTCGCCGAGCTGGGCGGCTACCCGCTGGCCGTCGACGGCAACCTCGCCCGGATCGGCGTGCGCGAGTCGATCGCGGACACCGCGCGGGTGCTGGGCCGGCAGGTCTCGGCGATCGTCTGGCGGACGCACGCGCAGGCCCGGATCGAGGAGATGGCGGCCCACGCCGGCGTCCCGGTGGTCAACGCGCTCACCGACGACTTCCACCCGTGCCAGGTGCTCGCGGACCTGCTGACGCTCGCCCAGCACTGGGGCGGCGTGGGCGCGCTGCGCGGCCGGACCCTGGCCTACACGGGCGACGGGTCCAACAACATGGCGCAGTCGTACCTGCTCGGCGGCGCGACCGCGGGCCTGCACGTGCGCGTCGCGACGCCGGCCGCGTACCTGCCGGACGCGGGCGTCGTGGCCGCCGCCGCGGCGGTGGCGGCGCGCACCGGCGGCTCCGTCGAGGTGACGGACGACCTGGCCGCGGCCCTCGCCGGCGCGGACGCCGTGGCGACGGACACGTGGGTGTCGATGGGCCAGGAGGACGAGGCCGCCGAGCGGGAGCAGCCGTTCGTGCCGTACCGCCTGGACGCCGCCGCGCTCGCGCTCGCCGCGCCGGACGCGCTCGTGCTGCACTGCCTGCCGGCGTACCGCGGCAAGGAGATCACCGCCGAGGTGCTCGACGGCCCGCAGTCGGTCGTCTGGGACGAGGCGGAGAACCGGCTGCACGCGCAGAAGGCCCTGCTCGCCTGGCTGCTGGAGGACGCGTCGTGACGGCCGAGGAGCCGGTGACGTCGACCGGGCGGATCCCGGCGACGAAGGCCGCCCGGCACGCGCTGATCCGGGACCTGCTGTCCCGGCAGTCCGTGCACTCGCAGTCCGAGCTGGCCGACCTGCTCGCGCACCAGGGCGTCACCGTCACGCAGGCCACGCTCTCGCGGGACCTCGTCGAGCTGCGGGCCGTGAAGATCCGCACCCCCGTCGGCGCCCTCGCGTACGCCGTGCCGGGGGAGGGCGGCGACCGCAGCCCGGCCCCGGTGTCCGACGCCGAGGCGCTCGCCGCGCGGCTCGCCCGGCTCTGCTCGGAGCTGCTGGTCACCGCGGAGGCGTCCGGCAGCCTGGTCGTGCTGCGCACCCCGCCCGGCGCGGCGCAGTTCCTCGCCTCGGCCATCGACCACTCCGTGCTGCCCGGCGTGCTCGGCACGATCGCGGGCGACGACACCGTCCTCGTCATCGCCCGCGAGGGCGCCGACGGCCCCGAGGGCCCGGCCATCGCGGCCCGGTTCCTCGAGCTCGCGCAGACCGGCTGACACCCACCCCGACCTTCCCCTCCCCGCAGACACGAAAGAGAAGACACATGACTGAGCGCGTCGTCCTCGCCTACTCGGGCGGCCTGGACACCTCCGTGGGCATCGGCTGGATCGCCGAGGCGACCGGCGCCGAGGTGATCGCCGTGGCGGTCGACGTCGGCCAGGGCGGCGAGGACCTCGAGGTCATCCGCCAGCGCGCCCTGGACTGCGGCGCCGTGGAGGCGTACGTCGCCGACGCCCGCGACGAGTTCGCCGCCGAGTACTGCATGCCGGCGCTGCGCGCCAACGGCCTGTACCTCGACCGGTACCCGCTGGTGTCCGCGCTGTCCCGCCCCGTCATCGTCAAGCACCTGGTCCGGGCCGCGCGGCAGTTCGGCGCCACCACCGTCGCGCACGGCTGCACCGGCAAGGGCAACGACCAGGTGCGGTTCGAGGTCGGCATCACGTCGATCGCCCCCGACCTCAAGTGCCTCGCGCCGGTCCGCGACCTCGCGCTGACCCGCGACAAGGCCATCGAGTTCGCCGAGCGCAAGAAGCTGCCGATCGCGACCACCAAGCACAACCCGTTCTCGATCGACCAGAACGTGTGGGGCCGCGCGGTCGAGACCGGGTTCCTCGAGGACATCTGGAACGAGCCGACCAAGGACGTCTACACCTACACGGACGACCCGACGTTCCCGCCGGTCGCCGACGAGGTCGTCATCACGTTCCAGCAGGGCGTCCCGGTCGCGCTGGACGGCGTGCCGGTCACCCCGCTGCAGGCGATCCAGGAGATGAACCGCCGCGCGGGCGCGCAGGGCGTCGGCCGCATCGACATCGTCGAGGACCGCCTGGTCGGCATCAAGTCCCGCGAGGTGTACGAGGCCCCGGGCGCGATCGCGCTCATCGCCGCGCACCAGGAGCTCGAGAACGTCACCGTCGAGCGCGAGCAGGCCCGGTTCAAGCGCCAGGTCGAGCAGCGCTGGACCGAGCTGGTCTACGACGGCCAGTGGTTCTCCCCGCTGAAGAAGTCGCTCGACGTCTTCATCGACGACACCCAGCGCTACGTCTCCGGCGAGATCCGCATGGTGCTGCACGGGGGCCGCGCGACCGTCACCGGCCGGCGCTCGGACTCCTCGCTGTACGACTTCAACCTCGCCACCTACGACTCGGGGGACACGTTCGACCAGTCCGCCGCGCGCGGGTTCATCGAGATCTACGGCCTGTCGTCCAAGCTCGCCGCCGCGCGCGACGTGCAGTTCGGCAACGGCGAGGACCTCGGCTCGCAGGGCGGCATCGGTGCCTGAGCAGGCCGGCACGCTGTGGGGCGGCCGGTTCGCCGGCGGCCCCGCGGACGCGCTCGCGGCCCTGTCCAAGTCCACCCAGTTCGACTGGCGCCTGGCCCCGCAGGACATCGCGGGGTCGAAGGCCCACGCGCGGGTGCTGCACGCGGCCGGGCTGCTCGACGACGCGGCGCTCGCGGGCATGCTCGACGCGCTGGAGCGCCTGCGCGCCGACGTCGAGTCCGGGGCGTTCGTCGCCGCCGAGTCCGACGAGGACGTGCACGGCGCCCTGGAACGCGGGCTGATCGAGCGCGCCGGGGCCGACCTCGGCGGGCGGCTGCGCGCCGGGCGCTCGCGCAACGACCAGATCGCGACGCTGGTGCGGATGTACCTGCGGGACGCGGCGCGCGACATCGCCGGGCTGACCCTCGACGTCGTCGACGCCCTGGTCGCCCAGGCCGAGGCCGCGGGCGACGCGGTCATGCCGGGGCGCACGCACCTGCAGCACGCCCAGCCCGTCCTGCTCGCGCACCACCTGCTGGCGCACGCGTGGCCGCTGCTGCGCGACGTCGAGCGGTACGCCGACTGGGACCGCCGGGCCGCGGTGTCCCCGTACGGCTCGGGCGCGCTGGCCGGGTCCTCGCTGGGCCTCGACCCGGCGGCCGTCGCGGCGGAGCTCGGCTTCGACGCGCCGGTGGAGAACTCGATCGACGGCACCGCGTCCCGCGACGTCGTGGCCGAGTTCGCCTGGGTGTCCGCGATGCTCGGCGTCGACCTGTCCCGCCTGGCGGAGGAGGTCGTCCTCTGGTCGACCGTCGAGTTCGGGTTCGTCCGGCTGGACGACGCCTACTCGACCGGGTCGAGCATCATGCCGCAGAAGAAGAACCCCGACGTGGCGGAGCTCGCGCGCGGCAAGGCCGGCCGGCTGGTCGGCGACCTCACGGGCCTGCTCACCACGCTCAAGGGCCTGCCGCTCGCGTACAACCGCGACCTGCAGGAGGACAAGGAGCCGGTGTTCGACCAGGTCGACACCCTCACCGTCCTGCTGCCCGCCTTCGCGGGGATGGTCGCGACGCTGCGGTTCGACACGCAGCGGATGGCCTCGCTCGCCCCGCAGGGGTTCTCGCTCGCGACCGACGTCGCCGAGTGGCTGGTCCGCCAGGGCGTGCCGTTCCGGGTCGCGCACGAGGTCGCGGGCGCGTGCGTCCGGGCCTGCGAGCAGCACGAGCCGCCCGTCGAGCTGTGGGACCTCACGGACGAGGAGCTGGCCGCCGTCTCGCCGCACCTCACCCCGGACGTGCGCAGCGTGCTCTCGGTCGAGGGGTCCGTGGCCTCCCGGTCCGCGCACGGCGGCACCGCCCCGGTGCGGGTCGCCGAGCAGCTCGGGCGGGCACGCGCCCGTGCCGCCGGGCTGCGGGCGTCGGTGTCGGGCACGGCGCCGGGCCGTGCGTCGTCGTCTGGCACGATCGCCGGGTGACCTGCCCGAGCGCGCCCCAGGGGCACGAGGACGCCGCGGGCGTCGTCGTGCCCCTGCTGCTGTCCGCGCCCCGGCGGCTCGGACCCGTCCGGCTGGTCGCCGTCGACGGCCCGGCCGGGTCGGGCAAGACCACGCTCGCGGGCGCTGTCGCCCGCCGGTGCGCCGAGGCCGGCGTGCGCGGGCACGTGCTCCACATGGACGACCTGTACGAGGGCTGGTCCGGGCTGGACGGCGACCTGTGGCCGCGGCTGGCCGCCCAGGTGCTCGAGCCGCTGCGCCGCGGGCTGACCGGCCGGTTCCAGCGGTACGACTGGGTCGCCGGCCGGTTCGACGAGTGGGTCGACGTGCCGGTGCCCGACGTGCTGGTGCTCGAGGGCTGCGGCTCCGGCCGGCGGGCGGGCGCGCCGGACCTCAGCCTGCTCGTCTGGGTCGAGGCGGACGACGCCACCCGGCTCGCGCGCGGCCTGGAGCGCGACGGGCAGGCGGCCCGGCCGCAGTGGGAGCGGTGGATGCGGGACGAGGCGGTGCACTACGCGCGCGAGGGCACCCGTGGACGCGCCGACGTGCGGGTGGACGCATGGGGCAGGATGGCCCGGTGAGCCAGGCGGTGCCGGAGAGCGAGGGCGGCGTGCCCGACGCAGCCGCGCCCGGCGTCCCCCTCGGCCGCGCCCCCGCCCGCGTCTGGTACGCGCGGCCCGTGCTCGACGTGGCGGCGGACCTGCTCGGCGCCCTCCTGACCGTCCGCTCCGACGAGGGCGACGTGACGGTGCGCCTCACCGAGGTGGAGGCCTACGCCGGCGAGGCCGACCCCGGCTCGCACGCGTTCCGGGGCCGCACGGCGCGCAACGCGGTGATGTTCGGCGAGCCCGGGCGGCTGTACGTCTACCGGCACCTCGGCCTCCACCACTGCGTCAACGTCGTCACCGGGCCGGCCGGCACCGCCTCCGCCGTGCTGCTGCGCGCCGGCGAGGTGGTCGACGGCGTCGACCTCGCCCGCGACCGCCGGGCGCGCGCCGGCGTGGTCGACTCCGACCGCCAGATCGCGCGCGGCCCCGCCCGGCTCGCGGTCGCGCTCGGCGTCGGCATGGACGACTACGGCGCCGACGTCACCGAGTCCGGCGGGCGGATCGTGCTGCACCGCGACCCCGACGCGGTGACCGGGGCGCACGCCACCGGACCGCGCGTCGGCGTGGCCGGCCCCGGCGGCGACGCGGCCCGGTACCCGTGGCGGTTCTGGCTCGCCGGCGAGCCCACCGTGTCCGCGTTCCGCCCGGCGTATCGCCGGCCGGCGTCGGGAAGCAGCCCGCAGAGCGGGGCGACGCCGGCATGACCCCGACCGCCGACGGTGCGGCCCCCACGGCCGCGCGACGCAAGGAGCACCCGTGACCCACCTCCTCGACGAGCTCGCCTGGCGCGGTCTCGTCGCCCAGACCACCGACCAGGACGCGCTGCGCGAGGCGCTCGACGCCGGCCCGGTGACGTTCTACGCCGGGTTCGACCCGACGGCGCCCTCGCTGCACCACGGCCACCTCGTGCAGCTCGTCCTCATGCGGCACCTGCAGCTCGCCGGCCACCACCCGCTGGCCCTCGTCGGCGGGGCCACCGGCCTCATCGGCGACCCCCGGATGTCGGGGGAGCGCGTCCTCAACACCAAGGACACGGTCGCCGAGTGGGTGCAGCGGCTCCAGGCGCAGATCTCCCGGTTCCTCGACTTCGAGGGGGACAACCCGGCGCGGATGGTGAACAACCTCGACTGGACCGGCGAGCTCACCGCCATCGACTTCCTGCGGGAGGTCGGCAAGCACTACCGCCTGGGCACGATGCTCGCCAAGGACACGGTGGCCCGGCGGCTCGCCTCCGACGAGGGCATCTCGTTCACCGAGTTCAGCTACCAGATCCTGCAGGGCATGGACTACCTGGAGCTGCACCGCCGGCACGGCTGCACGCTGCAGACCGGCGGCAACGACCAGTGGGGCAACCTGCTGTCCGGCGTCGAGCTGATCCGCAAGTCCGAGCACGCGGCCGTGCACGCCCTGACCACCCCGCTCATCACGAAGGCGGACGGGACCAAGTTCGGCAAGTCGGAGGGCGGCGCCATCTGGCTCGACCCCGAGATGATGAGCCCGTACGCCTTCTACCAGTTCTGGCTCAACGCCGACGACGCCGAGGTGGTCGGCTACCTCAAGGTCTTCACGTTCCGCACGCGGGAGCAGATCGCGGAGCTCGAGGAGGCCGTGGCCGCGCGTCCGGCGGCACGTGAGGCCCAGCGGGCGCTCGCCTACGACGTGACGTCCCTGGTGCACGGGACCGACGCCACCGACAAGGTGATCGCCGCGAGCCGCGCCCTGTTCGGCGGCGGCGACCTCGCCGGGCTCGACGAGCCGACCCTGCGCGCGGCCGTCGCCGAGCTGCCCTCGGCCGAGGTGCGGGTCGGCGACCCGCTGGTCGACGTGCTCGCCGCCACCGGGCTGGTGGCGTCCAAGGGCGCGGCACGCCGTGCGATCGCGGAGGGGGGCGCGTCGGTGAACAACCGGAAGATCACGGACGACACCGCCGTGGTCGCGACCGAGGACCTGCTGCACGGGCAGTGGCTCGTGCTGCGTCGGGGCAAGCGGACGCTCGCGGTCGCGCGGGCGGGCTCCGCCTGACCGCGTCGCGACCCGGACGGGGGTGGTCGGTGCCCGGCGCCGACCACCCCCGTCGTCGTCCCGGGCGACCCGGCGGCGCCCGGATGACGGTCGAGGGGTTGCGGCGCCCGCCGGCCCGGGGCACCCTGGACGCAGAGTGACGGGCGTCGCACCGGCGCCCGTCGCGCCACAACAGGGGTCACCCCGGCCGGCCGCGCGCGAAACCGCAGGTCAGCGGGGGTGCGGGGAGCGCGCGGGGCCCGTGAGCCCGCCGGCTTGACGCTGGGCGAAACGTCCGCGTAATGTTCTCCGAGTCGCCCGGCAGGGAGGAACGGACACCGAGGATCTCCTCGGTGGCTGGTCCCACGGGTGGCCACCCCCTCAGCACGACCGACAGGCGCCCTGGCGTCCGGATGGTCGTGCCGGGACCGGAGCCGAGTGCCGGCCGAGTCGGAATTGACGCCGACAAAGCAGGACGGAAGCTCTGGTAGAGTGAAGGAAAGCCGAGCCAGGAAATGTCCCGGCAAAGCGGACCGGAAACTCTGGTAGAGTGGTGGAACGCCGAACCGGAAACGGAAAAGCGGGCCAGACGCTCTGATAGAGTGGTGGAACGGGAAGCCGCGCAGGACGCGAGCGGAACGGACCAGAAGCTCTGGTCGATCGGAACTGAGCCTCCGGCCAGGAGCCCGCAAGGGTGAGTGGGGGATGCGCGTCTGTTCTTTGAGAACTCAACAGTGTGCCTAGTAGTTGATGCCAAGATGGTTCATCGCTCGGGTTGGTCGCCTCGTTCGGGGTGGTTGGTTCGTGTGGTGGGTCTTGGCTTCACTGGGGAGCCGTGTCCGACCCCGTCGGAGCGGTTCCCGGTAAGCCGAATTGATAGATCCTCGCTCGCCAGCGGGTGGGGGTCGTTTCGTGTGTCGGTGGACTGCTGCTTTCGGGTGGTGGTTGCCAATGAGACATTTACGGAGAGTTTGATTCTGGCTCAGGACGAACGCTGGCGGCGTGCTTAACACATGCAAGTCGAACGGTGAACCCCAGCTTGCTGGGGGGATCAGTGGCGAACGGGTGAGTAACACGTGAGTAACCTGCCCCTGACTCTGGGATAAGCCTTGGAAACGAGGTCTAATACCGGATACGTGCCGCTCGGGCATCCGATGCGGTTGGAAAGATTTATCGGTCAGGGATGGACTCGCGGCCTATCAGCTTGTTGGTGGGGTAACGGCCCACCAAGGCGACGACGGGTAGCCGGCCTGAGAGGGCGACCGGCCACACTGGGACTGAGACACGGCCCAGACTCCTACGGGAGGCAGCAGTGGGGAATATTGCACAATGGGCGCAAGCCTGATGCAGCGACGCCGCGTGAGGGATGAAGGCCTTCGGGTTGTAAACCTCTTTCAGCAGGGAAGAAGCGCAAGTGACGGTACCTGCAGAAGAAGCGCCGGCTAACTACGTGCCAGCAGCCGCGGTAATACGTAGGGCGCAAGCGTTGTCCGGAATTATTGGGCGTAAAGAGCTCGTAGGCGGTTTGTCGCGTCTGCTGTGAAAACTCGAGGCTCAACCTCGGGCTTGCAGTGGGTACGGGCAGACTAGAGTGCGGTAGGGGAGACTGGAATTCCTGGTGTAGCGGTGGAATGCGCAGATATCAGGAGGAACACCGATGGCGAAGGCAGGTCTCTGGGCCGCAACTGACGCTGAGGAGCGAAAGCATGGGGAGCGAACAGGATTAGATACCCTGGTAGTCCATGCCGTAAACGTTGGGCACTAGGTGTGGGGCTCATTCCACGAGTTCCGTGCCGCAGCAAACGCATTAAGTGCCCCGCCTGGGGAGTACGGCCGCAAGGCTAAAACTCAAAGAAATTGACGGGGGCCCGCACAAGCGGCGGAGCATGCGGATTAATTCGATGCAACGCGAAGAACCTTACCAAGGCTTGACATACACCGGAAACTTCCAGAGATGGTTGCCCCGCAAGGTCGGTGTACAGGTGGTGCATGGTTGTCGTCAGCTCGTGTCGTGAGATGTTGGGTTAAGTCCCGCAACGAGCGCAACCCTCGTCCTATGTTGCCAGCACGTGATGGTGGGGACTCATAGGAGACTGCCGGGGTCAACTCGGAGGAAGGTGGGGATGACGTCAAATCATCATGCCCCTTATGTCTTGGGCTTCACGCATGCTACAATGGCCGGTACAAAGGGCTGCGATACCGCGAGGTGGAGCGAATCCCAAAAAGCCGGTCTCAGTTCGGATTGGGGTCTGCAACTCGACCCCATGAAGTCGGAGTCGCTAGTAATCGCAGATCAGCAACGCTGCGGTGAATACGTTCCCGGGCCTTGTACACACCGCCCGTCAAGTCACGAAAGTCGGTAACACCCGAAGCCGGTGGCCCAACTCTTTGAGGGGGAGCCGTCGAAGGTGGGACTGGCGATTGGGACTAAGTCGTAACAAGGTAGCCGTACCGGAAGGTGCGGCTGGATCACCTCCTTTCTAAGGAGCATCTGACACGCCCTGCTTCGGTGGGGTTGTGCAGAGGCCATGCCCCGGCCGTACGCGTCGGGGGTGGTGCTCACGGGTGGAACATCAACTACGGCGGCCCGCTCGGGCCGGCATCGCGTCAGTACTCCTTCGGGATGGAACGCGCACCGCCGGGTCGGGTTGGTCGCCTGGGCACGCTGTTGGGTCCTGAGGGAACAGCCCGCGAGGGAGGTTGCTTCGTGACGGGCCCGGTCGGTCGGTCGAACCGCCAGCTGCTTCGTGCAGCGGGTAGGCGCCGGACGTAAGACCGGGGATCGTTCGTTGTTTGAGAACTGCACAGTGGACGCGAGCATCTTTAAAGTATGTCTTTGTGGTCAAGTTTTTAAGGGCACAGGGTGGATGCCTTGGCACTAGGAGCCGAAGAAGGACGTGGTAGCCTGCGATAAGCCTCGGGGAGTTGGCAAACGAACCGTGATCCGAGGATGTCCGAATGGGGAAACCCCGCACGAGTCATGTCGTGTGACCCGCACCTGAATATATAGGGTGTGTGGAGGGAACGCCGGGAAGTGAAACATCTCAGTACCGGCAGGAAGAGATATTCCGTGAGTAGTGGCGAGCGAAAGCGGATCAGGCCAAACCGTATGCGTGTCAAGCCGGCAGGCGTTGCGTGTACGGGGTTGTGGGACCTTTCAGTTGATTCTGCCGAGTCAGCAGGGAGTCAGAAAGCTTCGTGATAGTCGAAGGGCATTGAATGGCCCGGCACAGAGGGTGGTACCCCCGTAGACGAAATCATGTGGCCTCCCGAAGGGGATCCCAAGTAGCACGGGGCCCGAGAAATCCCGTGTGAATCTGGCAAGACCACTTGCTAAGCCTAAATACTACCTAGTGACCGATAGCGGACAAGTACCGTGAGGGAAAGGTGAAAAGTACCCCGGGAGGGGAGTGAAATAGTACCTGAAACCGTGTGCCTACAATCCGTCGGAGCCTCCCTAGCAGGGGTGACGGCGTGCCTTTTGAAGAATGAGCCTGCGAGTTAGTGGTACGTGGCGAGGTTAACCCGTGTGGGGAAGCCGTAGCGAAAGCGAGTCCGAACAGGGCGTGATAGTCGCGTGCTCTAGACCCGAAGCGAAGTGATCTAGCCATGGGCAGGTTGAAGCGCGGGTAAGACCGCGTGGAGGACCGAACCCACCTGGGTTGAAAACCGGGGGGATGACCTGTGGTTAGGGGTGAAAGGCCAATCAAACTTCGTGATAGCTGGTTCTCCCCGAAATGCATTTAGGTGCAGCCTCGCGTGTTTCTTGCCGGAGGTAGAGCTACTGGATAGCCGATGGGCCCTACCAGGTTACTGACGTTAGCCAAACTCCGAATGCCGGTAAGTGAGAGCGCGGGAGTGAGACTGCGGGGGATAAGCTCCGTAGTCGAGAGGGAAACAGCCCAGACCACCAGCTAAGGCCCCTAAGCGTATGCTAAGTGGGAAAGGATGTGGAGTTGCACAGACAACCAGGAGGTTGGCTTAGAAGCAGCCACCCTTGAAAGAGTGCGTAATAGCTCACTGGTCAAGTGATTCCGCGCCGACAATGTAGCGGGGCTCAAGTATACCGCCGAAGCTGTGGCATTCACACATTGCGCTAGGCCTTCGTGGTCCAGGCGTGTGGATGGGTAGGGGAGCGTCGTGTGGCGGGTGAAGCTGCGGGGTGACCCAGTGGTGGACGCTACACGAGTGAGAATGCAGGCATGAGTAGCGAATGACGGGTGAGAAACCCGTCCGCCGAATGACCAAGGGTTCCAGGGCCAGGCTAATCCGCCCTGGGTAAGTCGGGACCTAAGGCGAGGCCGACAGGCGTAGTCGATGGACAACGGGTTGATATTCCCGTACCGGCGAAGAACCGCCCATACCGAGCCCGGTGATGCTAAACGCCCGAGCCCGCACACCGCACCCTTCGGGGTGCATCGTGCGGGGGAGCGCGTGACCCGATCCGGTAGTAGGTAAGCGTATTAACAGGAGTGACGCAGGAAGGTAGCCCAGCGTGGCGATGGTAGTCCACGTCCAAGGCCGTAGGGCGAGTGGTAGGCAAATCCGCCACTCACATAGCCTGAGAACCGATGGTGACAGCGTATGCTGGATGATTGGGTGATCCTATGCTGCCGAGAAAAGCTTCGACGCGAGGTTCTAGCCGCCCGTACCCTAAACCGACTCAGGTGGTCAGGTAGAGAATACCAAGGCGATCGAGAGAATCGTGGTTAAGGAACTCGGCAAAATGCCCCCGTAACTTCGGGAGAAGGGGGGCCTGAAGCGTGTACCGGCTTGCCCGGGAAGCGTGGAGGGCCGCAGAGACCAGGGAGAAGCGACTGTTTACTAAAAACACAGGTCCGTGCGAAGTCGCAAGACGATGTATACGGACTGACGCCTGCCCGGTGCTGGAAGGTTAAGAGGACGGGTCAGCCGCAAGGCGAAGCTCAGAATTTAAGCCCCAGTAAACGGCGGTGGTAACTATAACCATCCTAAGGTAGCGAAATTCCTTGTCGGGTAAGTTCCGACCTGCACGAATGGCGTAACGACTTCTCCGCTGTCTCAACCGCGAACTCGGCGAAATTGCACTACGAGTAAAGATGCTCGTTACGCGCAGCAGGACGGAAAGACCCCGGGACCTTTACTATAGCTTGGTATTGGTGTTCGGTGCGGCTTGTGTAGGATAGGTGGGAGACTGTGAAGCCGGCACGCCAGTGTCGGTGGAGTCAACGTTGAAATACCACTCTGGTCGCTCTGGATATCTAACCTCGGTCCGTGATCCGGATCAGGGACAGTGCCTGGTGGGTAGTTTAACTGGGGCGGTTGCCTCCTAAAATGTAACGGAGGCGCTCAAAGGTTCCCTCAGCCTGGTTGGCAATCAGGTGGCGAGTGCAAGTGCACAAGGGAGCTTGACTGTGAGACTGACAGGTCGAGCAGGGACGAAAGTCGGAACTAGTGATCCGGCGGTGGCTTGTGGAAGCGCCGTCGCTCAACGGATAAAAGGTACCCCGGGGATAACAGGCTGATCTTGCCCAAGAGTCCATATCGACGGCATGGTTTGGCACCTCGATGTCGGCTCGTCGCATCCTGGGGCTGGAGTAGGTCCCAAGGGTTGGGCTGTTCGCCCATTAAAGCGGTACGCGAGCTGGGTTTAGAACGTCGTGAGACAGTTCGGTCCCTATCCGCTGCGCGCGCAGGAAACTTGAGAAGGGCTGTCCCTAGTACGAGAGGACCGGGACGGACGAACCTCTGGTGTGCCAGTTGTTCCGCCAGGAGCACGGCTGGTTGGCTACGTTCGGAAGGGATAACCGCTGAAAGCATCTAAGCGGGAAGCCTGCTTCAAGATGAGGTTTCCACGGGTCTTCGGACCTGAGAGGCTCCCGGCTAGACCACCGGGTAGATAGGCCGGATGTGGAAGAGGGGACGCAAGACCCTCGCAGCTGACCGGTACTAATAAGCCGACAACTTCACCACTCATACTTGTGCTACGCGTCCACTGTGCGGTTCCCGAACCACGAACACGCACCCACCCGGGTCTGCCGGTGGGGTGTCCCGTGTTGACAGTTCGACAGAGTTACGGCGGTCATAGCGAAGGGGAAACGCCCGGTCCCATTCCGAACCCGGAAGCTAAGCCCTTCAGCGCCGATGGTACTGCACTCGCCAGGGTGTGGGAGAGTAGGACGCCGCCGGACATCATTCAGAAGAAGCCACCCCATCGCTGGGGTGGCTTCTTCTGTTTCCCCACCCGACATGAACGCCCGCGTGAGGCGACGCGA